>DATEKI010000211.1:0-5354 GCA_035277545.1 Rhodanobacteraceae bacterium
CAAGTTCGGCTTCCGGTTCTTCTTCAGCGACGGCTGCCCGGACATCGATCGCTGCCCCGAGCTCGGCATCAGCCACGTGTTTCCGACACCGACGTGGCAGATCGAACGCGGCACCTTCGAGAACTTCCTCGGCCGGGAAGCCGGGAAGCGCGGCGTCGAATTCATGCAGGGCGTCACCGTGCGCGCGATCGAAACCGGCACCCCGCACCTGGTGCGCGCCGCGCATGGCGATGGAACGCGGGTACATCGCGCACGCTGGCTGGTCGATGCCTCCGGCCGGGCCGGCCTGCTGCGCCGGCAACGCGGCATCGGCGAGGACAATGGCCACCGCATCGGCGCCGCATGGATGCGCGTCGACGCGCGCCTGCACATCGATCGCTGGTGCGACAACGCGGCGTGGCAGGGGCTGTGCCGGCCAAGGGAGCGCTGGCGTTCGACCAACCACCTGTGCGGTCCCGGCTACTGGGTATGGTTGATTCCGCTGGCCTCCGGCGCGCATTCGATCGGCATCGTCGCGGATTCGGCCATGCACCCGCTCGAAACGTTCAACACCTTCGAGCGCGCCCTGGCGTGGCTCGGCGAACACCAGCCCGCGCTCGCCCGTGCACTCGCGGCGCACCGCGATGCGCTGCTGGATTTCGCGTTCCTGGCCAAGGTGTCCTACGGGTGCCGGCAGGTGTTCAGCGACGAGCGCTGGGCCTTGACCGGCGAGGCTGCGATGTTCCTCGACCCGTTCTATTCACCCGGTTCGGATTTCATTGCGATCTGCAACGGTTACATCACGGAGCTGGTTGCACGCGACTTCGCAGGCCTAGCGGACGCCCGCGCCGCCCGCCACTTCGAGCAGGTCTTCCTGTCGTTCTATCGCAACATGCTGGAACTCTATCGCGGGCAGTACGCGCTGTTCGGCAATGCGCGCGTGATGAGCGCGAAGGTGTTGTGGGACTATGCCTATTACTGGGGCGTACTTTGCCCGCTCGTGATCGGCGGTCGCACGACCGACCTCGCCCTGTTCGCCGAACTGTCCCCCGAATTGGCCGCGGCGGAATCCCTGAACATGCGGATGCAGGCCTTGTTCCGTGACTGGCACGCGAGTGGCCGCGCGGCTGCCGCGCCGGGGTGGATGGACCAGCAGCAACTCGCGTGGTTCGCGCGCCTCAATGCGCGCCTGCACGACAACCTCGACGACTGGGCGATCCGTGCGCGCCTGCGCGAGCATGTCGGACTCCTGCATGCGCTGGCGGGCGGCCTGGCGGAAGACGCCGCGCGCGATGCACCCGGCCTTGCGACGGGGCCGCTCAGCCTCGCCGCCGGAAAGCGCACGCGGCCGGTGCTTTTCAACGCGATGGCGTGACCGGCCGCGTTTCCGGACCGGATCCGGCGGCGCGCAGTCGTGTCCGGGCTGCGAGCCGCGCGCGCGATCAGCGCGCCAGTTCGAGCTTGCTCGAGAGCACCCAGCCGACGTTGCCCAGTTCGTCCGACACCTTCCACCAGATCCCGACCTTGTCACCGGTGGGGTACAACATCATGCCGGGCTTGAGGCTGCGCACGACCGATGAATGCAGGTTCGCATCGGAGTAGAGCTTGGTCCCCTCGGTCAGCCGCACCGCCTGCTGCACGTTGTCCGCCTGGGCATTGGGCGCATTCCTCTGCAGGTCGGCCACCATCTTGGTGTAGGCATCCAGATACGCCATGGCGATCACCTGGCCGATTTCGGTGTTGGCGTAACCGCTGGCACCGCCCGCCGCGAAGCCTCCCCAGAACCCGCCGCCGCCACCGCCCGCCCAGCCCACGTCGGTCTTGTCGGCATGTCCCTGCTCGAGCGCAACCTGTTCGGTCGAACGGACATCGGTGAGGGTCAGCACCACGTCGGCGGTCTTCTTCGACAGGCTGACGCCGCCGAGCACCGCGCCCGCGCCGTGTCCGATCAGTCCACCAAGGATGCCGCCGATGTTGGTACGCTGGGCATTGCCGTTGCTGTTGGCGATGTCCGGCACGAGGACGTAATCAGCCGCCTTCATCTGGCCCTTGCCGATGTTCGAACCGACGCGCATCTCGCCTTCGCCGGCCAGCGCGCGTTCCTGTTCCGCCATCTGCAGGCCCTTGCCGCGATCGACCAGCGTGAAGCATCCCGATTGCGAGACGTACACCTTGATCAGTGCCGCCGGCGACTCGAGGTTCATCGACGTCCACCAGGGGTTGCCGTTTTGCGGTTCCTGGACCGCCAGCGTGCCGATCCTGCTGCTGCAGTGCGGCATCTGCGGCTGCGCGCTGGAACCGGCATGCCCTGCCGATGCGATGAAAACGCCCCCGCCGACCACCAGCAAACCAATCCAGAGCTTCTGCCCCAAAACATTGGTGTTCATGCACAACCCTCCCCATTGGACTGTGGAAAAGATGCTCTTGATCGACGGCGAGGCCCGCCATCGTGTCGCTTTGGGCGGCGACCGTGCTCGTTATGTGATGCAGTTCACGTTTATTCCTGCGGGTGTATACGCCCGCCGCGTCCGGGTGTCAATCGCGGCCGGCTTGGCACGCAAGGCTTCGCGCGCCGGGCGGTCGCAAAGGGACGGCCGGGGGACGGGAATGCGGCGGGATTCGCATGCAGGTCAGGCCATGCCGCCATTGACGCCGATGACCTGGCCGTTGACATAGGACGCGCCATCCGAACACAGGAACGCCACGACGCTCGCGACCTCCGCGGGGGTGCCCGTGCGTGCGGCCGGGATCATCGCCTTCACCTGCTCCGGAGCGAACAAGGTTTCCGTCAAGCGACCCTCGATGATGCCGGGCGCGACCACGTTCACCGTGACGTTGCGGGAAGCCATCTCGCGGGCCAACGATTTCGCGGCGCCGTGCAGCGCCGACTTC
This sequence comes from Rhodanobacteraceae bacterium, assembly GCA_035277545.1. GTDB lineage: Bacteria > Pseudomonadota > Gammaproteobacteria > Xanthomonadales > Rhodanobacteraceae > 66-474. The sequence goes on from DATEKI010000211.1 coordinate 2,872, forward strand.
GCCGCGGCGTAGTTCACCTGGCCGCGATTGCCCAGCGTCGCCGCCACCGACGACACCGCCACGATGCGTCCGAAGCGCGTGCGCGCCATCGACAGCAGCAGCGGTTGCGTGGCGTGGAAGAAGCCGTTGAGCGACACGTCGATCACGCGCCGCCATTGATCCTCGCTCATCCCCGCCAGCGGCGCGTCGTCGTGGATGCCGGCGTTGTGCACCAGCGCATGGATCGGCGCCGCTTGCAACAGGTCTTCGATCGCCACACGCGTCGCCGCAGCATCCGTGACGTCGAACGTCGCGAGTTCCGCTTCACCACCCGCTTCGCGAATTCCCGATGCGACCGCTTCCGCACGTGCACGGTTCGCATTGGCGTGCACGATCACCTGCCAGCCCTCGCGCGCCAGCGCGGCACAGACCGCACCGCCGATGTCGCCGCTGCCGCCCGTGACCAGCACGCGCTTCGGGTTCATGCGTGTAGCTCCATCAATCCGCCACTGAATCGGAACGCAACATCACTGCCGCGCGGCCGCTTGCCAGCAACGCGCCGCGATGCTCGACCCGAAAGGCATATTGCAGGCTGTCGGCCATCGCGATCAAGCACTCGACCTGGACCTCCAGCGGCCCCTCAAGGTCGTCGATGCGCCCGACGTGCAAGTCCACGTCGCGCAGGGCGACCAGGAACCCGGGCCGGGCCTTCCTGCCCGCCTCGCGTTCACGCAACGCGCCATGCACCGCCATGGCCTGCGCCGCGTATTCGCAGAGGGTCACCGCGTGCAACATGCCATAGGCACGCAACGGGTTGTCCGCGTCGCAATGCGAGACGCTGCGTGCTTGCAGGCGTGTTTCATCCCATTCCACCACCTCGTCCAGCAGGCACATCGATCCCGCGTGCGGGATCAGGAGTCGCCACTCGGCCTTGGGCGGCATCGCGTCAATGCTCCCGGCGCAAATGTTCGGCCGGTGCCATCAGCACCGACAGCGTGAAGTGGAAGGCAACGCCCAGCGCGACGGTCAGCCCGATCGCGCGCAGCACCGGCACGCTGGAGAGTGCCAGCACCCCGAACACCAGCAAGGCCGAGGCCACGCACACCAGCGTCGCGTGCAGCGTCCGCAGATCTTCGCGCCCGTCGCCGGTGCGGCGTTCGAAGAACAACGCGTAGTGCAGGCCCAGTCCCGCCGCCAGCGTCAGCGACACGAGGTGGAACAACGACAACGGAATGCCGGCCGCACGCAACACCACCAACACCAGAAGTGTCGCCAGCGTCATCGGACCGAGTACATGCAAGGCGCGGCGCGGGCTGCGCAACGCCAGCGTGACTGCCGCACACAGCAACAAGGCGGCGATGCCGAGCGCGACGAGGATGCGGTGACGGTAGGCGATGACCAGCGATTCGGTGGAAGCCTTGAGATCCAGGAGGTGCACCATGCCCTGCGTATTGCGCGACAACGGCGCGAACGCGGCAGGATCATTGACACCGCTCAAGGTACCGAGGCCCACCCAGCCGCCATCCTGCTGCACCAGCATCGATTCCAGCCGCGCCCCCAGCGGCGACTGCTCGAACTCCGCGGGTGTCAATGGTGGCAGTTTGCGCGCGGCCTCGACATCGGCCACGAACGGCACGAACACGCCGGGGCGGAACGGCAGCCCTTGCATCGCATGTTCCAGGGCGGCCTGCAAATCCGCCGCGCCGGGAAGCTTCGCCTGCCGCGCGCGTTGCGTGGCGGCGCTCGGCAGGAAGCGCGACGGCAATTCGAAGTCATCCACGGCGTGGCGTGCGACGAGCTGCCGCATTTCGGGTGCAATCCGTTCGGACAGCGCCAGCACACCTTCCGGCGTGGACGCACACATCACCAGCAGGTAACGCACGTCCGGCGCGCCCAACGCTGCACGCAGGCGCGCATCGAGCTGCAATTCCGCCTTGGGGATCGGCGTGAGTGCCGACAAGTCGTTCTGCCAGAACTTTCCGGGTGCCAGGGCAACGACGGACACGCCGATGACCGCGACCATCCATGGCAGCCAGCCTGGCCGCGGCAGGTGCGCGAGGAAATGCCATGCCCGAGCCAGGCCCGGCGTCCCAGCCATGTCACGCCTTGCCGCCGGCACCACGAGTGGCAGCAGCCAGCGCGTGCAGAGGCCCGCGACAACCAATCCCCCGATCGTGAATACCGCGAGTTGCTGAAGGCCCGCGACACCCGAGGCGAAGAACGCGAGATAGGCGATGCACACCGAAACGATGGCCGTTGCGAGCAGCGGCCACAGCTCGCGCACGCATTGCGATGTTTCGACGCCGATGCGACGGTGACTGAACACCCGCAATGGATACTCCTGCGCGACGCCCAGCAGCGTGAAGCCGAACGCGACGGTGATGCCGTGCGCGTGGCCGAAGATCAACGCCAGCAACGCGAATCCCGCCACCGCGCCGGACAGCAACGGCAACGCCGTCACCAGCACCGGCACCGCGCTGCGATACGCCAGCAGCAACATGATC
>DATEKI010000212.1:0-7058 GCA_035277545.1 Rhodanobacteraceae bacterium
TCTTTGGCTTACCGGAATATTTTGGGGAAACTTGCCGATAAGTGTCAGTGGGTTACCGACCGTTCTGCATCTCTTTTTGACCCGGTGATCCGCGCGCTGGTGCGTGTTTCCGATCCGCGATTCCTGTCGATGGGCAAAAAAACTCGACCTGACCCGAGGAGAAAGTCATGAGTGTGCGTTTTGAACGTAGTGGTCCCCTGACCGAAGTGAACAGCTATCCGCAGTGGGCGCAAGACATGGTCGGTGAATGCGAGGACGCCAAACAGGCCGTCGTTGACTGCGAATTGGTGCGCAAGTTTTGCGAGCGCACGGTGGAGAACGAAGAAGCTCGGAACTTCCTGGTCGGCCTTTGGCCCGTGATCGAGGGCTTTCCAGGCTACATGGCACGTAGCCTGTTGAAGACGCGCTTCGGGCGCAGCGGAGGCGACAACCTTGCACGCCGCTGGCTGGTGCGCAATATCCGCGTCGAACAGAACCATGCCGACTATTGGCTCAACTGGGCCGAGGGACATGGCATACCCCGCGAGGAAGTCCTGTGCGGTGTGCTGCCTCCCGGAACGCAAGTGCTGGCAAATTGGTGTGAGGAGGTCAGCGGCCGAGGCACGCTGGCGGCGGGGATTGCCGCCACCAATTACGCGGTGGAAGGCGCGACCGGCGAGTGGGCGCGGCGCGTGTACGGGAGTGCGTTGTATGCGGATAGCTTCCCGGCGGCATCGCGTAAGTCAAGCTTGCGTTGGCTGCAATTGCATGCCGCCTATGACGACGAGCATCCGTGGGAGGCGCTGGAAATCGTCTGCACGTTGCTGGGCACCTCGCCTTCGGCGGCTGCCGTAGAGCACATCACGGAATGCGTCAAACGCACCTATGCCTGCATGCGTGTGTTCGCCGACCGCTGCTTGCGCACCAGCCAGGAGATGGTTGCGGATCCAGAATACGACTCGGCCGCTGCTGCCTGACTGGCTACTCCCGTTTCTTCCGTGAAGCTGGCGAGTACGCTTTTTCGAAAGCGCGAACGGGATCAACAAAGCGGAGAATTTTTCACATCGGATGCATTCCTAGCTGGCATAAAAAATGCTGTATAAGGAACCGTTGCATCAGGAAAAATTGCGATGCGCGGTTCTCCGCTGGCCCTGCAGCATGCCCTGTCAAGGCGGCTCCTGCCATTGGTGTGGGCGCTGGCGGTCGTCGTGGGCGTGGTATTGGCGCTCACTTGGGTTGCGTTGAGAACGCAGATCGTCTTGGCCGGATTTCTCAACGGCGAGAGCGTTTGGTCCAAGGCCCAGAAGCAGGCGGTCATCGAATTGGACGCGTACGCTTCGAGCGGCGACACCCGGCACTATGCAAATTTCCTGCGCGAGTACGACCTGCTCCAAGCTGACCGTCTGAGCCGGGATGCGGTTGCGCAACCTGCCTACGACAAAAAGCAGTTCGAGGAGACTTACGCGCGTGGCGACATGATGCCGTCAGCAGAAAGCGGTATCGTCTTCATTGTGCGCTATCTTCCATGGGTGCCTTTTGTCAAACCGGCGCTGGCTGATTGGAGGGCGTCAGACGCTCCACTGCAGGAACTTGGCAATATCGCGAACGAACTTCGCGCGGCTTACGCATCAGGAATGCCAGCCACCGAGGAAATTACCCGGCTGCGAGCTCGGATCCACTCTATCAACGACGTCATAGCACCATTCAGTACCGATTTTTCGCTGAGGATCGCGAAAGGAGCTGAATGGTTCGGTCGCATACTGTTCATGAGTGTGATGGTCGCGGCGCTGCTGGCCGGCCTGCTGTGGCTGTGGATGGCGCGTCGCGTGCTGGCGGGAATCCGTGGCAGCGAGGAACGCTACCGGCTGCTGTTCGACAGCGCACCCGACGCCATCGTGATGGTGGACGAAAACAGCGGCCTGATCCTCGATGCCAACCGCACCGCAGGCAAATGGACGGGGCGCAATCCGGCGGAATTGCCAGGCAGGCGCTATGCCGACCTGTTCCAGAAGGAACTCGTGCGTGGCGCTTCCGGCGCGCGCGGCGAATTGCTGGGCAGCGGGGGCAGTTCGCGCCCGGTCGAGGCGCAAAGCAGCATGGCGGTGTGGGGCGAACAGGTCGTGCGCCAGGCCATCATCCGCGACATTTCCGAGCGCGTGGAAAGCGATCGCGTGCGTCGGGTGGCTTCGGAAGCGCTCGCCAGCATCGCCGAAGGCGTGATAATCGCGGATGCGGAGCGCAAGGTGCTCACGGTGAATGCGGCCGCCACGCAGCTCACCGGCTTCACGGCGGAAAGCCTCGCGGGGATGACCCTGGACGCCACGCGCACGCTCGCCGATGGCGGCCTGCTTCCGGCAACGATCTGGGATGAAGTGGTCGCGACGCACCACTGGTCGGGCGAAGTGCAGAGCCGCCGCCACGACGGCAGCATGTACGCGGAGAAGCTCGACATCAGCACCATCCGTGACGCGGAAAACCGCGTGCAGCATTATGTCGCGGTATTCAGTGACATCTCCGCCGCCAAGGCAGACCGCTATCGCCTGGAGCACCTTGCGGCGCACGACGTGCTGACGGGCATGGTGAACCGCGCGCAGTTCCAGCGCCTCTGCGAGCAGGCCATCGAACGTGCGGCGAAGGACCGCAGTGCCGTGGCCGTGCTGTTCATCGACCTCGATGCCTTCAAGTTCGTCAACGACAGCTACAGCCACGCCGTCGGCGATCGCCTGCTGAAACTGGTCGGCGAGCGCATCCAGCAACAGCTGCGCGATGGGGATATCGCGGGACGCATCGGTGGCGACGAGTTCACGGTGCTGGTGCCGCACCTCCATTTGCGTGAGGATGCCGCGGCGCTGGCCAGCCGCCTGCTCGCGGTGCTGTCGGAACCGTTCCGTGTCGATGACTACGAACTGGTGGTCAGTGCCAGCATCGGCATCGCCGGTTATCCGCTGGACGGCGACGATGCCAAGACCCTGATCGCCAACGCCGATGCCGCCATGTACGCCGCCAAGTCCGAGGAACGCAATGCCTCGCGTTTCTACGTGCCGATGATGCAGGCGGATGCGCGGCAGCGGATGCTGCTGGCGACGGAGCTCCGCCAGGCCTTGATGGAGGACGAGTTCCACCTGGCGTTCCAGCCGAGCGTCGAGTTGCGCACGGGCCGCATCGTCGCGGTCGAGGCATTGCTGCGTTGGCAGCACCCCGTGCGCGGCGAAGTGATGCCGGGGGAATTCATCCCGATCGCCGAGAGCATCGGCCTGATCCACCGCATCGACGAGTGGGTGATGCATGCGGCCTGCGCGCAGATCCGTGCGTGGGACGAGGCGCACATGCCGCAGATCCGGGTCGCGATCAACGTGTCGGCGCGCTGGTTCGGCCACCCGGGCTTCGTTGACAGCGTCTACCACGCGCTGCTGACCAACGTGGTGGCGCCCGAGCGCATCGTGCTGGAAATCACCGAAGGCGCGATGCTGCGCCTCGGCGAAGAGACGGAACGGACGATGCGCGCCCTGCAGGCCCTCGGCATTTCCGTGGCGATCGACGACTTCGGCACGGGTTACGCGTCGATGGCGTACCTGAAACTGCCGGCGGTGACATACCTCAAGATCGACCGCTCGTTCGTCACCGGTCTGCCGGACAACCCCAACGACGCCGCGATCACCGGCGCGATGCTCGCCATGGCCGCGAGCCTCGGCCTTGTCACCATCGCGGAAGGCATCGAGACCGAACCGCAGCATCGGTTCCTGCTGCAAGCCGGTTGCGCGGAAGGACAGGGATACCTTTATTCGTACCCGCTTCCGCCCGCCGCGCTGGAACGCATGTTGCGGCCCAAGCGCCAACCCGGCAGCGCGAAATTGAAACTCGTTCCGCCCGTGCGAAGCTGACGGTCCGGCGTGGGATACTGGCTGGACATGGATGCACCCCACGACACCACCGGCATCAATCGCACGCGTCAGGATTTCACCGGCGTGGAGAGCGTGTGGCTGTTCGGCTACGGTTCGTTGATCTGGAAGGCCGATTTTGCCTTCATCGAGCGCCGGCCCGCCGTCATCCACGGCTGGACGCGGCGCCTGTGGCAGGGCTCGCACGACCATCGCGGCACGCCGCAACATCCGGGACGCGTGGCGACACTGGTTGCGGAGCCCGGCGCCGTGTGCGCGGGCATGGCGTACCGCGTTGCGCCCGCGACGTTCGATTACATCGACTTCCGCGAAAAGAACGGCTACTTGCGGCACGCCGTGACGCTGGATTTCGGCGGTGGCGAACACGCGGAAGGACTGGTTTACATCGCCGGCGAAGGCAATGCGGCGTGGCTGGGCGCCGCCAGTGAAGCGGACATCGCGCGGCACGTCGCATCGTCGTCGGGACCCAGCGGACGCAACAGCGACTACGTACTCGAGCTGGCCGACGCGCTGCGCGAACTCGGTGTCGGCGATCCGCACGTTTTCGCGGTCGCGGACGCGTTGCGCAAACTGCACGGTTGAACCTCACGCTTTCGCACGCAGGCGCAGTCCGCGTGGGGTCAACGCGCGTTCGATGATCTCGAACACGCCCTGCATGGCCAGCGCAAGCAGCGCAGCCGGTACCGCGCCTTCCATGATCAGGCCGATGTCGTCGAGGCGGATGCCGGTGAGGATGGGCTGGCCGTAACCACCGGCGCCGATCAGTGCCCCGAGCGTGGCGGTGCCGACGTTGATCACTGCGGCGATCTTGACGCCCGCGAGGATCGGGCGCAGCGCCAGCGGCAATTCGACGCGCCACAAGCGGATGCGCGACGGCAGCCCGAGCGCCGCGGCCGATTCGAGCAATGAAGGTTCGATGCCGGTCAAGCCGGCGTGTGTATTGCGCACGATCGGCAGCAGGCTGTAGAGGAACAACGCAGCGATCGCCGGTTCCGCGCCGATGCCGAACAGCGGAATCATGAACACGAACAGCGCCAGCGACGGCACGGTCTGCAGGATGCCGGTCAGTCCGAGCACGAGCTGACCGAGCCGGCGCCGCCGCGCCGCAAGGATGCCGAGCGGCACCGCGATCAGGATCGCCAGCGACAGCGAGATGCCGACCAGCGCGAGGTGTTCGAGCGTGTAACGCGCGAGTTGCGGCCAGAAATTCCCTGAGGTGCTGTTGCCTGCATCGACGCCCAGGAATGCCGCGGCCGCCACGCTCGGGTCCTTGCCGTCCAGCTTCACCGCCTTGTTCATCGCGCGCATCTGCCCGGCATCGATGCCGCCCGCGAGATTGTTCAGCGCGGCGACGAAGCGCGGCGCGCGCCGCTCGAGATCCAGCCGGTACAAGTACACCGCGTCGTATCGCGGGAAGTAATGCTTGTCGTCCTTGAGCACCCGCAGGTGGTAATAGGCGATTTCCGCATCGGTGCTGTACAGGTCGATCGCGTCCACCGCGCCCGCGGCGAGCGCGCGGTACGCGAGGTCGTGATCCATGCCGCGTGCCGTCATCGGCAGGTGGTAGGCCGCCTTCAGGCCCGGCCAGCCGTCGGCGCGGTTCATGAACTCGTTGGAGAACGCGAGTTTCAGATCCGGGTGCTGCGCAAGATCGGAGATGCTGCGGATGTGCAGTTTTTCCGCTTCCTTCGCGCGCATGCCGATCGCATAGGTGTTGTTGAAGCCCAGTGGATCGGTGATGCCGATGCCGAGTGGCTTCAGGCGTGCGCGCAACAAGTCGATGCCCGCGTTCGGTGGCACGCCGTGCAGCAGTTCGTGGGTAAGGGTGCCGGTGTATTCCGGGTACGCGTCGATGTCGCCGCGTTCAAGTGCGCGCCACAGGATCCGGGTGCCGCCAAGTGCCTGGCGGTGTTGCACGTCGACACCATTTTCGCGGGCGGCAAGCCGGGCGATCTCGCCCAGCACCACCGATTCGGTGAAGTTCTTGGAGCCGACCACGACCTGCGCGTTGCTTGCGTGCGCGGCGGGCGCGCTGCCTGCCTGGGCCAGCGCCCCCAGTGGCAGGCAGGCCAACAGCAGGGCGAGCCGGCACCTCATGCGCAGCCACCCGGCAGGTTGCGATGCGCCGCAAGGAACTCGCGCACGAAATCGTCTGCAGGCGTGCGCTGGAAATCTTCGAGGCTGCCGTCCTGGATGATCCGGCCGCGCCGCATCAGGACCAGGCGGTCGCTGAAGAATGCGGCTTCGGCCATGTCGTGGGTAACCATGATGACCGTCTTGCCGAGGCGCGCGAAGATTTCGCGCAATTCGTCCTGCAGCCCGTGGCGTACCAGCGGATCAAGCGCGCCCAGCGGTTCGTCCAGCAACAGCGTGCGCGGGTCCAGCATCAGCGCACGCATCAACGCGACGCGCTGGCGCTGGCCGCCCGAAAGTTCGGCGGGAAAGCGCGACAACAGGTCTTCGTGCAGGTGCGCGAGCGACGCAAGCTCGCGTGCGCGCTCCAGCACGCGCGCAGCGCCCCATCCCAGGTGCCGCGGCAGCAGGGCGAGATTGCCGAGTACCGTCAGGTGCGGGAACAGTCCGCCTTCCTGGATCACGTAGCCGACCCGCCGCCGTACTTCCGGCAACGCGTCGCGCGGCAACGGTTCGCCGTCGCAAAGCACCTTGCCGCTGACCGGCCATTCCAGGCCGATCAGAAGCCGCAGCAGCGTGGACTTGCCTGAACCGCTGCTGCCGATCAGGACGCTGGTTCGGCCGCGCGGAAAGGCGACGCTGACGTGGTCGAGCGCGCGCAGCGCTTCGAATGTGCAGGTGACGTCCTGCAGCGCGAATGCCGAATCAGAGTCCTTCGAGGCAGGCATCGTCGATGTCGCGCCGCTTGCGGCCGATGACGGCGTAGTAATACAGCATGTGCCCTTCGATCGACAAACGGTGGCGGTAGCGTTCCAGCCGGTGCAGCTTCAGGTAATCGTCGTGCACCATGCGCTTGACCAGTCGCGAGAAGCCGCTGGTGTCGTCGCTGTCGAGGAAGGTTTCCTTGATGTTGAACGCCACCCAGCCGTCGGCTTTGACCAGGTTGTACGCGGCCGCGAAGGCCTCCACCGGAATGTCGCCGAAACCGAGCGCGGCCACCGTGGTCATGGCGTCGAAGTTCCAGCCCTTGAGGTCGGCCAGCAGCGA
>DATEKI010000213.1:0-13785 GCA_035277545.1 Rhodanobacteraceae bacterium
ATGGTCGCGCGAGCCGAGGCTGATGCCGTTGCGGAAGAACAGCACCGACACGCAGGCGATGCCGGCTTCCACCCGGCACGCGAACACATCCATGTCGGCGCTCGCGCCCTGCACGTAGCTGTGCGCCTGCAGGCCGCGCAGCGTCGCGATCTGGTCGCGGAGGCGCGCGGCGCGCTCGTAATCCCGGAGCGCACTCGCGGCTTCCATTTTCGCCGACAGGTCGTCCAGCACCGCGTCGTTGCGGCCTTCCAGGAACATCACCGCATGGTGCACGTCTTCCGCGTATTCCTCCGCACCGATGAAAGCCACGCACGGCGCGGTGCAGCGCCCGATCTGGTATTGCAGGCACGGCCGCGTGCGGTTGCGGAAATAGCTGTTCTCGCAGTTGCGGATGCGGAACAGCCGTTGCATCAACGCGATGCTCTCGCGCACCGCATGCGCACCGGGATACGGTCCGAAGTAGCGGCCCTTCTCGCGCTTGGCGTCGCGGTGGAACACGATGCGCGGGAACGGATCCTCCGACACGAAGATGTACGGATAGCTCTTGTCGTCGCGCAACATGATGTTGTAGCGCGGCTTCAGCGACTTGATCAGTTGCGCTTCCAGCAGCAGCGCCTCGCCCTCGGTGCGCGTCAGCGTCACCTCGATGCGCGCGATCTGCGAAACCATCGACGCGATGCGCGGCTCGAGGTTCGGCTTCAGGAAGTAATTGCCGACCCGCTTCCTGAGGTTGCGCGCCTTGCCGACGTACAACAGCGCGTCGTCCACATCGAACATGCGGTACACGCCGGGCGACGTGGTGAGATTGCGAACGAAGGCCTTGCCATCGAAGGCCGTTGCATCGGACTGCATGGAGGCATTGTATCCGCGGTGCAGCCAGGCCCCGCACAACGCGAGGCGTCATTCGCCCACGGCGACCCGCTCGCAAGTGCCGTGTTCGGGATCGATGCGCAGGATGGCGTGGTCATTGCGATCCGCCACCCACAGTACGCCCGCCGCGAACGAGAGGCCCTGCGGCTCGTGCAGCGGATGGTCGAATTCCAGCGTCGCCAATTCGGCGCTGTAGGGGTCGAGCACGCACAGCCGGTCGTTGCAGGTATCGGCGACGTAAACGCGATTGTCGGCAACGGCCAACCCGGATGGGAAAGCCAACCTGGCCTTGCGCCCGGTGCCGTCCGTTCGGCCCGGCTCCCACGGCGATGATCCTGCCAGCGTGGTCAATGCGAGATCCGCGAAGCGCAGACGACGGATCGCATTGCCGCCGGAATCCGCCACCAGCAATTGCCCGGGCATCAGCGCAAGCGCCCCCGGTTGCGCCAGCGAAGCCTGTCCGCCGATACCGTCGCGAACGTCGCTGCGCCCGTCGCCGGCCAGTGTCGCCGCGCGTTCCGCGCCCAGGTCGACACGCACGATCTGGTTTTGCCCGGTCGCCGCGACGTAAAGGACATCGCCATCGACGGCGACGGCTTGCGGCGCGTTGATCGACACGCGCAACCCGGAACCTTGCGCCTCGACATCGCCATAGGCCGGTCGGCCCGCCCCGAGCACCGTATCGACCTCGCCGGATTCGAGCCGGATCCGGCGCACGCAATGGTTGCCGGTGTCGGCGACGTACAGGCAGCCCTGGCTGAGGGCGAGGCCCTGCGGCAACTGGAAACCGCACGCCGAGGATTGTCCGTCCCAATTGCCGGGCGTACCGGAACCGAATTGCCGCAGCACGCGGCCGTCGTGGCTGCACTCGAGGATGCGGTGGTGCCCGGTGTCGCTGATGAACAAGCGCCAGTCGGTCGCCAGCACGTGCCCGGGAAACGCCAGCGGACCCGCCGTCCCGGTGCGCGCGTTTTCGAGCAGATCGGGCGCGGACCGCACGTGTGCGGGCGGCAAGCCCTCCTGAAGCCGCGTGATGGCTTCCTCGATTTCCTGGGTGCGGCCTTCGCCCACGAAGCGCGCCGCGAGTTGTCCCTCCACGTCGATCAACAACGTGGTTGGCCATGCGGGAATCGAATAAAGCATCCACGCCAGCCATTCGGGGTCGTTGGCAACCGGCGCGCGCAGGCGGATGCGCTGCAGCGCCTTCAGGACCGCCGCATCCGGCTGTTGCGAGGCGTAACGCGGCGTATGGACGCCCAGCAACACGAATTCGTCCGGATGTTTTCGTTCAAGCTGACGCAGTTCGCCGAGCAGGTTGATGCTGTTGGTGCTGGTAGCGTTCCAGAACACCAGCAGCACGACGCGCCCGCGCAGGTCCGCCAGCCGCAGCCGCGCGTGCCGGTTCACCCAATGCAGCGCCTCGGGGATTTCGGGGAGCGGATCGCGCCGGCGACCGGCCTTGAAGGGAATGTCACCCGGCGTCATCGCTCGTTTCCTCCCTTCCCGGCTGGTTGCGTGGACAGGCGCAGGGCCAGCGCCTCGACGCCCCGCCGGATCAACGCCAGCACGTCGCGGAAATCATCGCGCGTGCCGGTGTACGGATCGGGTACGTCTCCGTCCGCGCGGGCATGCGGCGACGCAAGGCCCGCGGCGACCAGGAAACGCTCGGGCACGGGGATGTCGCCTGGAACGCGCCGGCGCAATTCGGCGAGCGTCGCGCGATCGACCGCCAGCACCATCGCGAAGCGGCCGAAATCATCGTCGTGGAACTGTCGCGCACGATGCGGCGCCAGATCGAATCCCTCCGCGCGCGCAGCGGCCACCGCGCGTGGATCGGCGCCTTGCCCCACGTGCCAGTTGCCGAGTCCGCGCGAGGCGACCGGCACGTGCAAGCCGCGCTTCGCGAATTCCGCGCGCGCGACGTATTCCGCCGTCGGCGAACGACAGATGTTGCCGAGGCACACGAACAACACGCCGGGTGGCGGCTGGCTCACTTCACGGCACTCCTGCGGCGAGCGTGCGTTCGGCACGCGCGAGATCGTCTTCGGTATCCACGCCCGGCGGAAACGGCTCCGGGGTGATCCGCACCGCGATCGCGTGGCCATGCTCCAGCGCGCGCAATTGCTCGAGCGATTCGGCACGTTCCAGTGGGGTCATCGGCAGGCGCGCGAACGCCTTGAGGAACCCCGCGCGATACGCGTAGATGCCGATATGGCGCAGCACTTCCAGCCCATCCGGAATGCTTGCACGATCGCGTGCCAGCGCATCGCGCGCCCACGGCACCGGTGCGCGCGAGAAGTACATCGCGCGCCCGTGCAGGTCGCGGACGACTTTCACGCAATTGGGATCGAACCACTCCCGCGCGGACTCGATCGGTGCGGCCAGCGTGGCCATGTCGGCACCGTCTTCCACGAGCGCGCGCGCCACCGCGGCTATGCCAGCGGCCGGGGCGAACGGTTCGTCGCCCTGCAGGTTCACCACCACCGCGTCGTCCAGCCAACCAAGCTTGGCCGCGCATTCGGCGAGCCGGTCGCTGCCGCTGGCGTGATCAGTGCGGGTAAGGCATACCTCGATGTTCGAATCGGCGAGCGCCGCGGCGACGCGCGCGTCGTCGGTGGCCACCACCACCTGCGCGGCCCCGGCCGCGCGCGCGCGGCGTACGACGTGCACGATCAGCGGCTCGCCACCCAGCAGGCGCAACGGCTTGCCAGGCAAACGCGTCGAGCCATGGCGCGCCGGAATCGCGACGACGAATGGCTGCGCCCCGCTCACGCGTTCCTCGCGGAACGGCGTGGGCGCTTCGAAAATTCGCCCCGCGTCGGACAAACGTGCAGCGTGGATTCCGTGCATGCAGGGCAACCCGTGCGTTCGTGCATGCATATCCCGGCCCGCTCTTCCGGCGCCGGCGCCGAACCACGGCGCCCGCACGCGCCGCCCATTTTCCATGTCATTCCGGACTCTCCGTTTCCCCCGCCGTGGCGGGTTCGCCGCGCACAAGGTTGACGCGCACGCACGCGCTGCCCAGCACCTCCGCACCGCTGCAACGCCATACGCCAACCGCCGCGCTCCCGTCCCATTCGGACGCCAACGGGGGGAGCACGACTTCCGCGGTCGCGGCATTGCCCGGGAAATGATTCGTCACCAGCAGTGCAAGGCCGTCCTGTCCGGCGTACCCCGGCAGTTCCACCGCGCGTTGCGGCACCAGGGCTTCGCCGCCCGCCGTCACGGGGCGCACGCCGGCCGCGCGCGCGGTGCGATGCAGCAGTTCGACGCCAAGCCACTCGCGATCGCCCTCCAACCGCAACCAGCGGATGACGCCGACCATCCAGTCGCGCCCGTCCTCCTCGCCGGACTCGGGCGCGAGGCCGATGACTTCCCCGATCCGCAAGCGTGCACCGTCCGCTGCCTGCAGCCGCAAGCGGTAGCCGCCCTCGCTCTGGTCCAGCACCTCGCCGCGCAGCATCTGCGGACGCGCGGTATCGCTGCTCGCCAGCCACGCCGACGCGAGTTCGTGCCGGCCGACGGTGATCGCTTCGCCATGCACCTGGCGGATGAATGTCGAGAAATCCAGGTTCCCGGCCAACGCGTAGTGCAGCGCGTGCATTCCGACCATGAGATCGAGTACGTGCGACGCCGGCAACCGGGCGTGACCTCGCACCGCGGTGGCCCAGCCCGCCTGCAACCGGCGCACCAAAGCGACCGATGCGGTCAGCACGCCACCGCCTGGCCGTGGCAAATCGAGCACCCCGGTTCCCCGCGGCAACAACGCGATGCGTTCATCGAAGATCCGCTCCACCGGATGCACGTCGAGCGCCAAGACCCCGGCGCCCGCGGCGAGCTGCTCTTCCGCGACATAGCCCGGACCCGCATCCGCGTCGGTATCGACGCTCACGCCCTGGGTGCCCGCGCGGGACAGGCCGCAATATCCGCCCACGCAGCGGATCACGGCGCACGCATCCTTCAATTCGCGTGCGGAAAACCGGTAGGGATTGCTGATCGCCAGCAACAGGGCTTGCGTGTAGGCACTGCGCGCGGACAGCGGGCCGTCGGTGAACGCATCCTCGACCGATTGGTCCGCGAGCCCGAGTTCCCCCGCGAAGGCATGCAAGGCATGCACGCGCCGCCATGCCCCGGCCGGGGGGGTTCGATATTGGCGGTACGCCCAGGCCAGGGCGCGGTTTGCGTGCAGCAGGCCGGCCACGATCGCGGCCGCGGCGACCTTGCCCTTGAACATCGGCAGCTTGCCCGCAGGCGCGCACAACTCCTGCAAACCGATCGCGTAGCCGCACGCAAGTTGCCATTCGAGGCGCTGCGCGGCGGCGGCACGCTCGGCGCTTGCCGCAGGCAGGGGGTGCGAATCCGCGCCCAGTTGCTGCTCGATCCCGCGGCACAGGCTTTCCACCGGGCCACGCAAGTGCGCCAGCGCCGCGATGCGTTCGCCACCACTCCATGTCGCGGCCAGCATGCCATCGAGCACCTCACCCACCTCGCCCAGGGCCTGGGCCGGGTTGGCCAACGGCAGGCCAGCGGCCGCTTCGCGCATGGCCTTTTCACTGGCGCGCTGCGATCGTCCCGGCGGCAGGCGCGCGGGCAGGTCTTCAGTCAGGCGTTGATACGCATCCATTCCGGCGGATCTCCCCCCTGGCGGATCCCGCAGAAGTCAGTGGTCATTGTGTTCTCCTTTCATTCTAACCTTGAACCCAAACCACCGCTGGCCGAACATGGCGCAATGAAAAGCCGCATGCACGACCCGGGCCAGTCACGGCATCCCAGCTTCCGGGCACTGGCTGAACAGGCATTGACGCGCGCAGCCGGCGCGCCCTTGTCGACGGGCAACCGTGTCGACTTGTTGATCGATGCGGGGGCGAATTTCGATGCATGGCTCGACGCAATTGCAAACGCACGCGCCAACATATTGTTTGGCAACTACATCTTCAAGGACGACGATACCGGACGCGGATTCATTGCCGCGCTCGCCGAGCGGGCGCGCGCGGGCGTGCGCGTCTGCGTGCTCCACGATTGGCTGGGCTGCCTCGGCCAATCGCGCGCGCGCTTCTGGCAGCCGCTGCGTGATGCCGGCGGCGACGTGCGCACGTTCAATCCGTTCGACCCGCTGAGCCCGTTCGGCTGGATCAACCGCGACCACCGCAAGCTGCTCGCGGTGGATGGCCGCATCGGCTTCGTGTCCGGCGTGTGCGTCAGCGGCGCCTGGCTCGGTGATCCCGCGCACGGGCGCGACCCCTGGCGCGACACCGGCGTGGCGTTGCGCGGGCCGGCAGTCGCCGATCTCGAGCGCGCTTTCGCGGACACCTGGGCAACGCTGGGAGAACCGCTGCCGGCGTCCGCGCTCACCGATCCTGCGTCAATCGAACCGGCGGGCGATGTCGCCCTGCGCGTGATCGCCACGCAGCCGTCCAGCACCGGCACGTACCGCCTGGACCAATTGATCGCCGCATTGGCGCACGAACGACTGTGGCTGACCGATGCGTACTTCATCGGCGTTGCGCCCTACGTGAGTGCGCTCACCAACGCTTCGCACGGCGGCGTGGACGTCCGCCTGCTGGTGCCGGGGGCATCGGACGTTCCAGCGGTCGCGGCGCTGTCGCGCACGGGCTACCGCGCGCTGCTGGAAGCCGGCATCCGGGTCTTCGAATGGAAGGGCTCGATGCTCCACGCCAAGACCGCGGTGGCCGACGACCTCTGGGCGCGCGTAGGCTCGACCAACCTCAACATCGCCAGCTGGATGGGCAATTGCGAAATCGACATCGCGATCGAAAACGAAACCCTCGGCCGGCAACTTTCGCAGCAATACGAACGCGATCTGGAAAACGCCACGGAGATCGTGCTGTCGGGCCGCAACCGCGCACGCCCCGCAACGCCTCCACCGCACCATGGCCTGCACGGCCACGGCAGCGCCGGCCGCAGCGCGGTCGGCGCGATGCGCATGGCCAACACGCTGGGCGCCGCCTTGGGCAACCGGCGCGTGCTGAGCAATGCCGAAACCCGGCCGCTGCTGGGTGGCGCCGCGCTGCTGCTGGTGATCGCCGGCATCGGCGCGTGGTGGCCGCGCGTGCTGGCGTGGCCGCTGGCCGCACTGGCGTTGTGGATCGCCGTAAGCCTGGCCGTCCGCTGGGCGCGGATGCGGCGGCATGCACGGCGCATTTTGCACGCCGGCGCAGGCAACGCTTCCGATCCTGCCGTACCGCGCGAGGCGAGTGATGACCGCTGACCTGTCGCCAACCGAATCCCGCAGGGTGCTGACGCCGTCGGCGCTCAACCGCCTGGTGCGCGAACTGATCGAAGGCGCGCTGCCGCTGGTCTGGATCGAGGGCGAGATCAGCAACTTCGTGCGTGCATCGTCGGGGCACTGGTATTTTTCGCTGAAGGACGCCGCCGCGGAGGTGCGTTGCGCGATGTTCGCGCGCGAGAACGCGCGGCTGAAATTCCGCGCGGCCAACGGCGCGCGCGTGCTGGCGCGTGCGCGGGTAACGGTGTACGAGGCCCGCGGCAGTTACCAGCTCGTCATCGAGCACATGGAAGATGCGGGCGAAGGCGCCTTGCGTCGTGCGTTCGAGCGACTGAAGGCCAAGCTGCAGGCGGAGGGTTTGTTCGACGAATCACGCAAGCGTCCGCTGCCCGCGTTTCCGCGCCGCATCGGCGTGATCACTTCCGCCAGCGGCGCGGCGGTGCGCGACGTCTTGTCGGTGGCGCGCAGGCGCTTCGCCCTGACCGAAATCGACGTGTTGCCGGTGTTGGTCCAAGGTGCCGAAGCGCCGGCGCAGATCGCTGCGATGCTGCGCAAGGCCGCCAAGCCGGATCGCTACGACGTGTTGCTGGTGACGCGCGGCGGCGGTTCGCTGGAAGACCTTGCGGCCTTCAACGACGAAGGCGTGGCGCGCGCGATCGCGGCCAGCGCGGTGCCGGTGGTTTCCGCGGTCGGGCACGAAATCGATTTTTCGATCAGCGATTTCGTTGCCGACCTGCGCGCGCCCACGCCGTCCGTCGCGGCGGAACTGATCCTGCCCGATGGCGATGCCTTGCGACGGACGCTCGGCCAATGCGAAACGCGCCTGCGTCACGCATTGCAACGCCGCGTACTCAATTTGACGCAGCACCTCGACCACCTCGCGCTCCGCCTGAACACGCAAAGCCCGCGCCAGCGCCTCGCCTCCGGCCGCGAACGCATGGATGCCATGCGCGAGCGCCTGCTGCGTGCACGCGCGCTCGTGCACGAACGCGCGGCCTCGCGCATCGCGCAATTGCGCGTCCGCCTGCTGCACCAGCACCCGCGCGCACGGGTGGAACAGCTTGCACAGGACAACGCGGAACTTCGCCGCCGCCTGCACGCGGCATGGACGCGCGGGAGCGAACGGCGCCGGTCGCACCTCGCCGAGCTCGCGCGTGCGCTGAACGCCGTCAGCCCGCTGGATGTCCTCAAGCGCGGCTACGCGATCCTGTTCGACGAAGCGGGCCAGGTGCTGCGCTCCGCGACCGGCGTGCGCGCCGGCGAACGCGTTCGCGCACGGCTCGCGGACGGCGAACTTGGCCTGAAGGTGGAACACGCCGATACGCAACCTTGACGCACGCGCCTGTAGCGTTGGCAGGCCATGTCCCAGGGAACACCCGCATGCCCGGCAAGCCGAAGCTGAAAAGCCGCTACCCGTACTACCTCGCCAACAAGCCGACCGAAGCCAACGCCGACCTGCCCGTGCTGGACAAGTATTCCGGCAAGGTAGCCGCACGCGTCGCGATGGCGGACGCCAAGGCCATCGATGCCGCGATCGGCGCCGCGGCCAAGGCCGCCGCACCGATGGCCGCGATGAAACCGTACGAGCGCCGCGCCGTGCTCGAGCACTGTGTCGAGAGCATGCGCAAACGCAAGGACGACCTCGCCTACGCGCTTTGCGTCGAAGCGGGCAAGCCGATCAGGGATTCGCAGGGCGAAGCCGAACGCCTGATCGACACCTTCCGCATCGCCGCCGACGAGTCCACGCGCATCGACGGCGAAATCGTGAACCTGGAGATTTCGGCGCGCACCAGGGGTTATCGCGGCTTCGTCAAGCGCGTGCCGTTGGGGCCGTGCTCCTTCATCACGCCGTTCAACTTTCCCTTGAACCTGGTCGCGCACAAGGTCGCGCCGGCGATCGCGGCGGGCTGCCCGTTCGTGCTGAAACCGTCCGAGCGCACGCCGATCGGTGCGCTGATCATCGGCGAGGTGCTGGCCGAAACCGGGCTGCCGAAAGGCGCGTTCTCGATCCTGCCGTGCCGCATCGAGGATGCCGATCCGTTTGTCACGGACGAACGCCTGAAACTGCTCTCGTTCACCGGCGGCCAGGTCGGCTGGGAACTCAAGGCGCGCGCCGGCAGGAAGAAAGTGGTACTGGAACTCGGCGGCAACGCCGCGTGCATTGTCGACGCCGACCAGAAGCCGCGCCTGGATTTCGTGATCGCACGGCTCATCTCGGGCAGCTTCTACCAATCTGGGCAAAGCTGCATCGGCGTGCAGCGCATCCTCGTGCACGCGTCGCTGTACGACGAAGTGAAGAAACGCTTCGTCGCGGCCACGAAGAAGCTGAAAGCCGGCGATCCCAAGGATCCTGAAACCTTCCTCGGCCCGATGATCGACGAGGCCGCCGCGCAGAGGCTGGAAGGCTGGATCGCGGCGGCGAAAAAAGCCGGTGCCAAGATCCTTTGCGGTGGCAAGCGCAAGGGCAGCATGCTGGACGCGACGGTGCTTGAAGACGTCCCCCACGCCGCGAAGCTCAACCGCCTGGAAGCCTTCGGACCCGTCGCTCTGCTGGAGCCGTTCGAGGATTTCGACGCCGCGCTGGCCACGGTCAACAATTCCGACTACGGGCTGCAGGCCGGCCTGTTCACCGACAACCTCGTGCACGCCATGCGCGCGTGGGATGCATTGGTCGAAGGCGGCGTGGTGGTCGGCGACATTCCGAGTTTCCGGGTCGACAACATGCCCTACGGCGGCGTGAAGTTTTCCGGCTTCGGCCGCGAAGGCATCCGCTACGCGATCGAGGACATGACCGAACGCCGGTTGCTGGTGATACGCGATCCGGGTTGACGCGCCGCGGCGCTTGCAACGGCTCGTGGGTGGGAGGATATTTGCCCGCATCGAGGGGGATATTGGCGTGTCTTCCCGTACCAACGAGCCCTTGCCGAAGAGCAACCAGTTGCTCGCGGCCTTGCCGGAAGAAGAGTGGTCGCGCCTTGCGCCCCACCTCGAACCTGTCGAGTTGCGGCTCGGCGACGTGATCTACGAATCCGCCATCAGGGCGCAGCACATCTATTTCCCCGCAGACTGCATCATTTCCCTGCTGTACGTCATGGAGAACGGTGCATCGGGAGAAATCGCGATCGTCGGCAGCGAAGGGCTGGCCGGCTTCGCGCTTGTCTTGGGGGGGCGGCAGCACGCCCAGCCGGGCGATCGTGCAAAGCGCGGGGGCCGCCGCCCGCATCAGCGCGCAACATGTCAGTACGGAGTTCGACCGCGCCGGCGCATTCCAGAACATCCTGCTGCGCTACACGCAAGCGCTGCTGACGCAGATGGGCCAGACCGCGGTGTGCAACCGCCACCACAGCGTGGTGCAGCAATTCTGCCGGTGGCTGCTGATGAGCCTGGATCGCCTGCCGTCCAACGAACTGCACATGACCCAGGAGTTGATTGCCAACATGCTTGGGGTGCGGCGCGAAGGCGTGACCGAAGCCGCGGGCATGTTGCAGCGAAAGGGGATCATCCGTTATTCGCGCGGGCATATCGAAGTGCTGGACCGGCCGCGGCTGGAGCAAACCGCCTGCGAATGTTACGAAGTCGTCAAGAAGGAGTTCGCCCGGCTTCTGCCGTGGAGTACATCCCCCTGAGCGTGCATTCCAGCCGGCGACGGCAACCCGCGGTGCAGACGCGTCGGGATCTTCGTTGCGCACCCGCTCGTGCCATGGCGACGGAGGTGTGCGCTGTCGTACAGACCCCTGGCCTCGAAAGCGCATACATTGGAGTTTCCCACGGAGGGCTTGCAGGGCCATGCACGGCCCATCGGGACAAGGATGTCCCGCCCACTACAGGGGGTGACGCCGATGGAGATCGCCATGAGCCGGGAAATCACCTCACTGAGAAACCTGATCGCCGCGCTGGACGACGCGCGGCTTTTCTACCGCAACGTGGACGACAGGATCGCGCATCCCTGTTTCCGGCGCGCGCTGCAACGCGCCGATGAGATTCACCTTGCCATCGCCGCGGATCTTTCGGATTGCGTGGCGGAACGCGGAGGTGCAGCCACCCGCACCGGCACCCTGCTCGGCCGGTTGCGGGCACGGCGGGCAAGGTGGCTCGCACGCGCCAGCTTCGACATCGAAGCGGGTTACGCCATCCAGACAAAAAAATGCGAGACGCGCGTCCTGCGGCGCTTCCGCACGACCATCGAGCGCACACACGATGCCGCGCTGGGCAAGCGGCTCGACGGCTGCCGCCGAATGCTCGAACACTCCTGCCGGGAATTCGGCCGCATTGAATTCGTGCTGGAATAGGAGCCGGCAATCCCGGGGCGTGCATGCGCGGCGGGCGGGCGGATCGCCAACGATCTCCCTGCGCCGTGCACGCATCAAGGAAGCCAGCAAGTGCGGATGGCGGCAAATGCATGATTGAAGCCTCCGGCAATGCCCCCACTTCGGAGCGATGACCGAATCCTCCGACGGCGCCGGCAAGCGCCCCACCCGCCAGCTCGCCGCGCTGGGTGCGCTGTGGCCCTACATGCGCCGGCACCGCCTGCTCGCTGCGGGCTGGCTGTTTTTCCTTGCGCTGTCGTCGGCAGCGACCTTGGCATTGCCGGTCGCGGTGCGGCACATGATCGACCGCGGTTTCGCCAGCCACGATTCCGCGCTGGTCAACGCAACCTTCCTGATGCTGTTCGTCCTCGCGCTGGTCCTGGCGGTCGCGACCGCCGCGCGCTACTTCTGCATCACGCTCCTGGGCGAGCGCGCAATCGCGGCGCTGCGCGACATCCTGTACTCGCACCTTATCCGGCTGGACGTCGCGTTCTACGAACGCACGCGGGTCGGCGAGCTCATCTCGCGCCTGGGCACCGACACCGAAGTGGTGCAGACGCTGATCGGTTCCAGCATCTCGATCGCGCTGCGCAGCGTGGTGATGGTGATCGGCGCGGCGGCACTGATGGTGTGGACCAGTCCGCGCCTGGCGGGTTTCACCGCGCTGGTGATTCCGGTGGTGATCGTGCCGATCGCGTTGTACGGCAGGCGCTTGACGAAGCTGTCGCGGGCCAACCAGGATCGCATCGCCGACACCAGCGCGATCGCCAATGAAACCTTGAACGCCGTGCACGCGGTGAAGGCGTACGCGCGTGAAGGCATCGAAAGCACACGCTATGCCGACGCGGTGCGACGCGCGCTGCACGCGGCGCAGAAACGCATTGCCGCGCGCGCGGTCCTGACCGGTGGCGTGATCGTGCTGATCTTCGGCGCCGTCACGCTGGTGCTGTGGGCCGGCGCGCGCGACGTGCTGGCCGGCAGCATGGACGCGGGGCTGCTGAGCCAGTTCGTCCTGTACGCCGTGATGGCGGCCGGGTCGGTCGGCGCGCTGGGCGGCGTGTGGGGCGACGTGCTGCGTGCGGCCGGCTCAATGGGCCGGATCAGCGAACTGCTGGCGGAACGTGCCTCCATCGCCGATCCCGCGCAGCCGGAATCGCTGCCGCGGACGGCACAAGGCGCGCTCGCCTTCGAGCACGTCGAATTCCATTACCCCTCGCGGCCCGATACGCCCGCACTGCACGATTTTTCGCTGCGCATCCAGCCCGGCCAGACGGTGGCGCTGGTCGGACCCTCGGGCGCCGGCAAGAGTACGGTGTTCAACCTGCTCCTGCGCTTCCACGATCCGCAGCGCGGCCGCATCACGCTGGACGGCGTGGACCTGCGCGCGCTGGCACTCGATGAACTGCGCGGTGCGCTCGCGCTGGTGCCTCAGGAAACCGTGATCTTCGGCGCCAGCGCCGCCGACAACATCCGTTTCGGCCGCGCCGATGCCAGTGACGAAGAAGTGTCCAATGCAGCACGGGCCGCCGAAGCTTTCGGCTTTCTCGATGATCAACCGCAGGGCTTCGATACGCAGCTGGGCGAACGCGGCGTGCGCCTGTCGGGCGGCCAGCGCCAACGCATCGCGATCGCGCGTGCGATCCTGAAGGATGCGCCGGTGCTGTTGCTGGACGAGGCGACGTCGAGCCTGGATGCGCAGTCCGAAGCCGCGATCCAGGCCGCGCTGGAACGCGCCGGCCGGGGCCGCACCACGCTGGTGATCGCGCATCGGCTCGCGACGGTTCAACGCGCCGACCGCATCGTGGTGATGGACCAGGGCCGCATCGTCGCCGATGGCAGCCACGACGCGCTGCTGCGCGAAGGCGGCCTGTATGCGGAACTGGCGCGGCTGCAATTCGCGGCGTGAGGGCGCCACGTACGGGAGCGATCATCCACGGAAACGGACCGGATGCACGCCATCCGGAGGCGTTGCAAGGCGCCGTCCATGGCAAGCTGCTCCGGGATCGGCGTTCCGCGAATCCCCTTGCAACGATCGCTTCGATGCACGGAAGCTAGGCAGCCGGCGCCGCCGAAGCCTGCGCGTCTTCAGGCATCACTTCGGATGCCTGCATGCCCTTGGGGCCCTGCACGATCTCGAACCTGACGCGTTGGCCTTCCTTCAGGCTGCGGAAGCCCTGCGCGCGAATCGCGGAGAAATGCACGAACACGTCGGTGCTGCCGCCATCAGGCGTAATGAATCCGAAGCCCTTGGCATCGTTGAACCACTTCACCGTACCCACTGCCATTTCGGAAGACCCCTTTTCGCAACGTTTCGTTTCACGGCACGTGCGCGCCGTGCGGTTGAGTATCAGCCGGGCATTT
>DATEKI010000214.1:0-3262 GCA_035277545.1 Rhodanobacteraceae bacterium
TGCATCCCGCAAGTCCGGTGCGCGCTTGTGTTCGTAGAAATGCTGGACTGCCTTTTCGCACACCACCAGTGCCACGCCGATCAACCGCAGGGCGTCACGGCGTGCACCGGGGTTGGACGGCATCAGGCTGCGTCCGGCAAGGGTCTCGGCGTAATCGATGATCAGCGAGGAGTCAACCAGCACGCAGCCGTCGTCGCAGACCAGCGTCGGCGCCTTGACCAGCGGATTGACCTGGCGGAACGCGTCGAAGTCGCGGAACACCGAAAGCGGGCGGTGCTCGAACGGGATGCCGAGCATCCGCAGCGAAATCGCGGCGCGCCGCACGTAGGGTGAATCGAGCATGCCGATCAGTTGCATGGAAGCCTCCGTCAGTTCGATGCCAATCCAGTCAGTTCGGTCTTGCCACGATCAACCCGCAACACCGAACCCTGCTCATACCAGTCGCCCAGCACGATGCGCTGCGCGGGTTCGCCGTCCAGTGTGACGTCGTGGATCGCGGGACGATGGGTGTGGCCGTGGATCATGCGCGTGACGCCGGCCCGGCGCAGCGCGTATTCCACCGCTTGCTGGTTCACATCCATGATCGCCATGTCGGTTCGCGACGTATGCGCGCGGCTGGCGTCCCGCGCCTGCGCGGCGAACGCACGGCGTTCGGCCAGTGGGCGCGCGAGGAATGCGGCCTGCCACGCGGGATCGCGCACCTGTTTGCGGAACGCGAGGTATGCGGCATCGTCGGTACACAGCACGTCGCCATGCAGGATCAGCGTGGGCGTGCCGTGCAGGTCGATGACGACGCCATCGTCGAGAAGATCCATGCCGCAGCGGCGCGCGTACGCCTTGCCCAGCAGGAAATCACGGTTGCCGGCGATGAAATGCATGGGCACACCGGCATCGGCAACGCCGTGCAACGCGTCCGCGATGCGGGCGTTCAATGTGGCGTCGTCATCGTCGCCGATATACGCCTCGAAAAGGTCGCCCAATACGTAAAGCGCGTCGGCAGCACGCGCCTCGCCGGCGCAGAAGCGCTCGAAATCCTCGACGATGTGCGGGCGCGCGCCGTCGAGGTGCAGGTCGGAAATGAAAAGTGTCGCCACTGTGTCAGTGCTTCGCACCAGCCTTCTTCTTCGACGCCGGCGACGAAGCGGGTGCCTGTCCGGTCACCGGCGACACCGGCTCTTCGGTCGGGTGCGCGGCCTCACCGATCAATTTCGCACTCTCGATGATGACCAGCGGGCGCGGCACGTCGCCGATGAACGGGCCTTGCGGGCCGGTCGGCAGGTTGTCGATCTTGTCCACCACGTCCATGCCCTTGACGACCTTGCCGAACACCGCATAGCCCCAGGTCATGCCGCTCTGGTTGCCGACGTAGTCGAGGCGCGGGTTGTCCACCACGTTGACGAAGAATTGCGCGGTGGCGGAATCGGGGTCCGGGCCGCGCGCCGCCGCCACGGTGCCGCGCAGGTTCGACAAGCCGTTGTTGGCCTCGTCGGGAATCGGCGGCAGTGTGCGCTTGGGCCGCAATTCGCGCGTGTACAGCCCGCCCTGGATGAGATACCCGGGGATCACGCGATGGAACACGGTGCCGTCGTAGAAACCATCCTTCACGTACTGCAGGAAATTCGCGACGGTCTTGGGTGCCTTGTCGGGAAACAGTTCGATCACGAAGTCGCCCTGCGTGGTCTTGATCTCGACCTGCGGATGCGCAGGTGCCACGGATGCCGCCGAGGTAGAAGCCGGGGCGGGCGGTGCTTCCGCGTTCGCGCGGGTGGCCGCGAACGCGAGCAGGAAAGCCGCGAGCGAAGCAGCAAGCAGCAGTCGAAACGAATGTCGGATGGCGGTCATGGCGAATGGCGGGCGGCGCGAAAGCGGCATGATACGCGAGCGGCATGCCTCACACAGGCCGACCCGGACGTTCACGGCTGCGTGCAGGCCGCGCCCGCGCAGGCGCCGAAATGCAGCCCGGTCTGGCGACCCTGCAGCGAATTGTTGTCATCGCCATTCTGGCCCCGGTCCAGGTGCCGCCGGCGGATTTCAAGCACGATCGGCGTGATCTGCGCGATGCGTGCGTCGATCTGCGCGCGGGTGTAGTAGTCGAGGTCGCTGCGCTTCAGCAAGCGATGCAACTGGTCCAGCGCGTCGGCCGCGTGGCCGGACAGGAAGGTCGCATCGGCATAGGCGATGCCCGCGTGCACTTCGTCGCCCGCGACGTGGCAGGCGTGGCCATAGGTCGCGTACAACGAAGGCTCGGAGTCGTCGTTGAGCAACGGCTTCAAAAGTCCCTGCGCGGTCTTCGCGTCGGCCTTGGTGCCGCTGTCGAGCAGTGCGTTGCTGTAGTCCAGCACGATCGCGGGGTCGTTGGGCCACGTGGAATTGAGCGCGGCATAGCGTTGCAGCGCCTGCGTGCGCTGGCCTGCATGGCGTTCCGCATCCGCCACGCCCAGGGCCAGGGTGAGGTCGCCGGGGCTCGCATCCGCCAGCTTCTGCATGACCGGGACCGCCTTGGCCGCCTGGTTCAATTGCAGCAGCGCCAGCGCGTAGCCGTAGCGGTTGGAGACGGATGCCGCGAACCTGGTGTTGTCGGCCATGTTGCGCGTGTAGTAGTCCAGCACCGCGCGCGGATTGCTGGAGGACAACACCCGCACGCGTTCGCGCATCAACTCGTACTGCATCTCGCTGGGGCCGCGCGCGGAGTGATCGAGCAGCGCCGAGGAATTCTTGACGAACGGCAGCGGCAGCATGCTGGAAGGACCCGTCGTCCCGCCGTCGAGCGCGCCCATCGACTGTTCCTTGCATTGCGATGCGTCGCTCTGGACGCTCACGCAGGCCTTGATGGCGTGCATCTGCTGTTCCAGCACGTGCGCGCGGGCGCGCGCGTCGGCGATGCGCACGCTGCTGACCGGGTGGTCCTGCAGGAAGTCGGGGATGTTGCCGGCCGCCATGCCGCCGTCGCCGCCGGGGCGCAGCAACTCCTGCATGCGCGCGAACACGGTCGCCATGGCTTCGGGATCGAAGCCGGCCTTGGCCAATGTCTCGATGCCGACGTGGTCGGCCTCTTCCTCGTCCTTGCGGGTGAAGTCGATCATGTGCTGCTGCATCATCGCCATCACCGAATAGAACGCACCGATGGCCGGATCGACACCCTGCGAGTACGGCGTGTTGCCATAGCCGTAACCATAGGGCTGGTTCTGGTTGTAGCGGTCGCCGGAATCCGCGCGCGATGCCGCCAGCGCCGCCGCGAACGCGCCCAGCACGTACAGCGGCG
>DATEKI010000215.1:0-3344 GCA_035277545.1 Rhodanobacteraceae bacterium
TGCCGCCGGTGGTGGTTTCCGGGTTGCCGAACATCACGCCGATCTTCATGCGGATCTGGTTGATGAAGATCACCAGCGTGTTGGAACGCTTGATGTTGCCGGTGAGCTTGCGCAGCGCCTGGCTCATCAGGCGCGCGTGCAGGCCGACGTGCGAATCGCCCATCTCGCCCTCGATTTCGGCCTTCGGCGTCAGCGCCGCGACCGAGTCGACCACCACCACGTCGACGGCGTTGGAACGCACCAGCATGTCGGCGATTTCCAGCGCCTGCTCGCCGGTGTCGGGCTGCGAAACCAGAAGGTCATCGACGTTGACACCGAGCTTGGCGGCGTAGGTCGGGTCCAGTGCGTGCTCCGC
The DNA here is from genome assembly GCA_035277545.1 of Rhodanobacteraceae bacterium. Classification (GTDB taxonomy): domain Bacteria; phylum Pseudomonadota; class Gammaproteobacteria; order Xanthomonadales; family Rhodanobacteraceae; genus 66-474. Next base: position 356 of record DATEKI010000215.1, read on the forward strand.
GTCCACGAACGCCGCGGTACCGCCGTTCTTCTGGCAACTTGCAATGACCTGCAAGGTCAACGTCGTCTTGCCCGAGGATTCCGGCCCGTAGATTTCCACCACGCGTCCACGCGGCAGGCCACCGACGCCCAGCGCCACGTCGAGGCCCAGCGAACCGGTGGAAACCGTGTCGATGGCTTCGGCGGTGCGATCGCCCATGCGCATCACCGCGCCCTTGCCGAACTGTTTCTCGATCTGGCCCAGTGCGGAAGCCAGTGCGCGGCGCTTGTTGTCGTCCATCGTGGAACCCTCGATTGATTGAGCTTGCGTGAAGTGTCGCGGGAGCGGTTCTCACGGGTTGAGACCCTTCCATCGCGATGACCTGGCCATTATTTCACACTGCCCATTCGCAGACAGCAGCGCGCACCGCTTCAGGCTGTCAGGATTTTCCTAATACCCGCCAGTGCCGCCGCAACGGCCTGCCGGCGCACGGCATCCCGGTTGCCATCGAACCCGAAACGTTCAACCCGTGCCTCGCCGCCCCGCCGCTGCCATGCAATCCAGACCGTGCCGACGGGTTTCTCCGGCGTACCACCCGTAGGGCCGGCGATGCCGGTGACAGCCACCGCCACGGTCGCCTCGAAACGCAGCAATGCACCCGCCACCATTTCCAGCGCACACTCGCGGCTCACCGCGCCGCGCTTTTCCAGTGTGTCCGAAGTGACACCGAGCAACGCCTGTTTGGCACGGTTGCTGTAGGTGACGGCCGCCGATTCGAACCACTCCGAGCTGCCAGCGAGATCAGTGCAGGCCTTGGCGATCCAGCCGCCGGTGCAGGACTCGGCTGTCGCGAGCATCCCGCCGCTCGCGCGCAACATGTCGGCAACCTGCTCGACAGATCGATGAAGGGCAACATCATCGGAAACGAAGTTCACGAGAGGATTTCCGCAACCGGAAAACACCGTTCTACCGCAATCCGGTGGATACGCCAAGCGAAAGGCGGGTCAAACCAGCGCCATCGAGGAACCCTGGCACGACCACACCGATGCGGCGCCGAGCGCGGTGCCGATCAGCACGCCCGCAAGCACGTCGGTCGGGTAGTGCAACCCCAGCACCACCCGCGACATCGCGACCAGCACGGTGAACACGATCAGCGGCAGCGCCAGGAACGGAAACCAGGTGACGGCGACGATCGTGAAGCTGACCGCATGCAGGGTGTGTCCGGAAGGAAAGCTGTATTCATCCAGCGCCGCGGCGCGGGCGGTCACGTCCGGATGTGCACGGAACGGACGCAGCCTGCGCGTGTGCAATTTGAGGGTGCGATACAGCAACCACGCCACCAGCCCGGTCGCCAGCATCTGCAAGGCGGCAACGATGCCGCGCGTGCCGCCGAGTGCGGCGAGTGCAATCATCAGTCCATACCAGAACCAGCCGTCGCCAAGACGGCTGACGACGCCGAAGAAGCGGTGCACGCCGCGCCGCGCGGCCCAACGACTGGCCGACTGGCACAGCCGCGGATCGAGCGCCTGCAGCGTTTTCCAGCTAGGCAGCTGCGCCGACGGGGTCATGGCCATGTTCCCGCACCAGTGCGCGCAACAGTTTGTCGAATTCCGCAGCCACCGCGTCCGGCGCGCACTGCTGCGCGGCGATCCTCGCGTTGGTGCCGAGCATCCGGCGTGTCTCCGCATCCAGTCCCAGTTCATAGGCCGTCGTGATGAAGCCGCGCGCATCCGATGCCGGAACGACGAGTCCGGAGATGCCGTTGGCGACGTGTTCCTGCGCCGCCGCCCGGTCGAATGCAACCACCGCCAAGCCCGACGCCATGGCTTCCAGCACGACATTGCCGAACGTCTCGGTGAGGCTCGGGAACAGGAACACGTCGGCACTGGCGTAATGCGCCGCGAGTTCCTCGCCGCGTTTCGTCCCGGCGAAGATCACGTCCGGATAGGCATCCGCGAGTGCACCGCGCTGCGGGCCGTCGCCCACCATCACCATGCGCACGGCGGGAATCCGAGCCTGGAGGGCACGGAATGCCTGCAGTGCCAGCCCGAGGCTCTTCTCGGCCGCAAGCCGGCCCACGCACAGCATCACCGGCGCGTCGCCGCGAACGCCCCAGCTTCTGCGCAAGGCGTACTCCCGCCGGGCCGGCGTGAACAGGTCAGTGTCCACGCCACGGCGCAGCTTGCGCGCGTGGCGGATACCTGCCTCCCTCAACTCGCCGAGCAGCGCACGGGTCGGCACCAGCGTCATCTGCGCACGCCGGTGGAACTGCATCAGGCGCGAACGCACCAGCGGTGCAATCAGGCCGACGCCGTAGTGCGAAGCGTAGTCATGGAAGCGCGTGTGGAAGCCGGTCACGAGCGGAATCTGCAAGGCGTTCCCCGCGCGCATGGCGGAGATGCCAAGCAGCCCTTCGGTGGCGACGTAGACCACGTCAGGCCGCTCTTCGCGCCAACGCCTGCGGAATTCACCACCCTGCGGCATGCCCACCTGCAATCCGGGGTAGCGCGGCAAGGGCGCACCGCGTGCCGGGAGCAGTTCCATCTTGCCGTCGTTTCCGTTCCTGCCGGGACGCACCACTTCGACGCGGTGCCCACGCGCCGCCGATCCGAGGGCCAGCGCCCTCACCGTGAGGGCAACGCCATTGACTTGCGGCGGCCAGGTTTCGGTCACGAATGCGATGTGCATGGTTCGAGGCCCGTTTCGGATTCGGGCAAACCTTCGCATTCCGATGTTGCACGCGCGCTACGGTGCAGTGACCGCCTGGTGACGCAAGCTTTCGATGCACGCGGCAGCCACGTGTCACGCAATCGTCCCACCATGTTCAAGGCAGTGAAACCCGGGGCGCGCAGGCTTGTTGCATGCAACACCGGAGAGATCCGCCATGTCGCGATTCATGCGCAAACTCGGCGTCGACGGCATCCTGTTGCTGATGCTGGCCTGCGTGCTCGCCGCCATCGCGAGGGTCGCCCTGGCCATGCCGTAGGCCTCCGGCACAACGGCGAGCGCC
>DATEKI010000216.1:0-10257 GCA_035277545.1 Rhodanobacteraceae bacterium
TTTCTTCCTGCGCGCGCTTCAGGTTCTCCTGCATCTGCTGCGCCTGTTGCATCAATTGTCCGATTTGTCCTTTCATGCCTGCCTGCCTGCGGGTCGAATGCTGTCGGGAATGATCTGCGCGCCGAACTGGCGCTGCATGTCCTGGATGATCGGGTCGTCGGCGATCGAGCGCTCGGCCGCCGCCTGTTCGTCGGATCGCGCCTTGGCCGCACGCGTGGCTGGCGTCTCGGCAACCGCCTCGTGCACGATGCGCACGCGCAGCTTGCGGCCGATGGCGTCGCCGAGCCTGTCCTGCAATTGCCGGTTGGCCGAATCGGTGCAGAAAATCATGTGTTCAGGCGTCACCGCCAGGGTCAGGACGTCGCCGTCCAGCGACTTCGGAACGGCGTGACGTGCCAGCAACCCGGCGGGGCCGCCCAATTCCGCCTGCTCGATCCAGCGCTCCCAGTCGGCGATGCCCTGGATGCGTGGCGCGGCGACGCGAGGTTGCACGGGCGCGGCGTCTTCGGCTGCTCGCGCTTCCGCGCGTGGCGCGGTCGTCGAGGAAGCAACCGTGGCAGGCGGCGGCCGCGGCGCCACCATCTTTTCTTGTGCCGGCTGCGGCGCACGCTTTGCGTTGCCACCGTCGCCCACCGTCTCGGCGCCACGGAACGCCAGCATGCGCAGCAATGTCATCTCGAAGCCGGAGCGCACATCGGGTGCGAGCGGCAGATCGCGGCGACCCTGCAACGCGAACTGGTACCACACCTGCACGTCCTCGGGATCGACCACGCCCGCGAGCGCGTCCAGCACGTCGCGCCCGGGTTCGTCGCCGGCGAATTCCGGCACCAGTTGCCGCAACTGGATGCGGTGCAGCGCGGTCGCGAGTTGCTCCAGCACCACCGCGAAGTCGGGCGACAAACCGGCGACACGATCGGCCTCGTCCATCAGGGCCTTGCCGTCGCCATCTGCCAGCGCGCGCAACAGCGCGCCCACGTCGTTGTCGGCGATCGTGCCCAGCATCGCGCGCACGTCGTCCGCGCGCAGTGCGCCGCCACCGTGCGCGATGGCCTGGTCCAGCAACGACAACCCGTCGCGCAGCGAGCCGTCCGCGCCGCGCGCGAGCGCCTCGATCGCACCATCGTCGAAGCCGACGCCCTCCCGGCCCAGGATCATCCGCATCTGTCCGGCGATCTGTTCCGGCAGCAAGCGCTTCAGCCCGAATTTCAGGCAGCGCGACAACACCGTCACCGGCAGCTTTTGCGGATCGGTGGTGGCGAGCAGGAATTTCACGTGCTCCGGCGGCTCTTCCAGCGTCTTCAGCAGCGCGTTGAAGGCGCTCTTGGAGAGCATGTGCACCTCGTCCACCAGGTACACCTTGTAGCGGCCCTGCGCCGGCGCGTACTGGGCGTTCTCGATTACCTCGCGCACGTCGTCCACGCCGGTGTTGCTGGCCGCGTCGATCTCGATCAGGTCCACGAAGCGGCCGGCATCGACCGCCTTGCAGATCGCGCACTCGCCGCATGGATGCGCGGACATGCCGCGCTCGCAGTTCAGCGACTTCGCGAAGATGCGCGCAATCGTGGTCTTGCCCACGCCGCGCGTGCCGGTAAAGAGATAAGCGTGATGCACGCGCCCGGAATCCAGCGCATGGCTCAGCGCCTTGACGACGTGTTCCTGCCCGACCAGTTCATCGAACTGCCTCGGACGCCATTTGCGGGCAAGGACCTGATAGCTCATGGGCACGATCTGTGGGCGACCACCCATTGTGCCAAGTCGGGACGGCGAGACCAAGCGCAAGCAAGCCGGAAACCGGCGTAGCCGGATGCGGCAAAGCGAAATCCGCGCGTCTGTCCCGGATTCCGCCACGAAGCGGCTCCATCCGGGCTATTCCACCACGCTTTATCTTGTATGCGTTCTCCGTGCCCGTTATCCTGCGCAGTCCGCCGCGCGCGACAACGCGGTTCGGAGAGGTGTCCGAGCGGTCGAAGGAGCACGCCTGGAAAGTGTGTAAGCGGGTCAAACCGCTTGAAGGGTTCGACGAATTCGCCGGGAGCGAATTCGGACGACCGCAGGTCGGCCCCGAGCGCAGCGAGGGGCGAGCATCAGGGATGATGCGAGCATATCCCGCCCCCGGGCGGAACCGAACAATGTGGAGAGGTGTCCGAGCGGTCGAAGGAGCACGCCTGGAAAGTGTGTAAGCGGCTAAACCCCGCTTCGCGGGTTCGAATCCCGCCCTCTCCGCCAGTTTCAGGAAAATCAGGAGATGGTGGATGGCGGGTGAGAACCTGCGGGTTCGACAAATTCGTCTGGAACGAATTTGGACAACCGAAGGTTGGCCCCGAGCGTAGCGAGGGGTGAGCATCAGGGATGATGCGAACAATCCCGCCCTCTCCGCCAGTTTTTCATGTCTATGGTGGCCCCGTCGGTGCCTCCGCGACGATAGATCGAAAACCCCGCCAGATCCGGAAGGAAGCAACGGTATCGGTCGACTCGTGCGCCGGAGATTCGCTGGCGGGGCCGCCGCCATTTATTCAACGCGCAAGCAACCATCCATGGTGCCGAGCGCCGGTGCGGCCATCCATGGCCGCCCGCTATTCGCGCCATCCCTGGCGCTCACCCTTCGGGCCGCCTTCGGCGTTCGGGCGCGCTCCCGGCGCGCCTCGTCGAAGCGGCACGCGATACCCCCGGCATCGCGTAAGCGCCGCTTCTCACCCCCCGACGACGATAGATCGAAAACTCCGCCAGGGCCGGAAGGCAGCAACGGTATTGGTCAACTCGTGCTCCGGAGATTCGCTGGCGGGGGGCGCCGCCTTTCAGGGGTGCAGCCACTCCGATGCACCTTCGACGTAGTGCTCGCGCTTCCAGATAGGCACCCGCAGCTTGACCTGGTCGATCACGTAGCGGCAGGCGTCGAACGCCGCCGCCCGGTGGCCCGCCGACACGCCCGCCCACACCGCGACATCGCCCAACGCAAGATCGCCCACGCGATGGACGCAGGAAATGCGCTCGACCTCGAATTTCGCGCGCGCTTCCTCAACGATGCGCCGCCCCTCGGCTTCGGCAAGTTCGACGTACGCCTGGTATGAAAGTCCGTTCACCGCACGCCCGTCGTTGTAGTTGCGCACGCGGCCTTCGAACGACACGACCGCGCCCGCACCGTCCGCATTCAACCCGCGATGCAGGCGTTCAACGTCGATGGGCGCTTCGCTGATCGAAAACATCTCAGCCACCCGAAACCGGCGGCAGGAACGCCACTTCGTCGTTGTCGGCGAGGCGATGATTCCAGTCGGTGAACGCGCCGTTGACCGCGACCCGCAGGCGATCGGGCGTGAAGGTGAATCCGTGGCGAGTGGCAAGCTCCGCGTACAGGGCGCGTGGATCCACCGCTTCGCTCGCGATCGATTCTTCGGAACAGCCCGCGGCATCGCACAACGATGCGAAATACAGCAACCGGTAGTTCATCACACCCTCGCCCGTTTGCGCGGCATGGCTTTTCCGGCCTTCACGTCGCGCTTGCCGCCGGATTTCGCAAGCAGCCGCACGCGTTCGATCACGATCTCGTGCGACAGCGCCTTGCACATGTCGTACACCGTGAGCGCAGCGACGCTCGCGCCCGTCAACGCTTCCATTTCGACGCCGGTCCTGTGCGTGACGGCCACTTCGCAACGAATGGCGATCTCGGTGTCCGACACGAATGCCGCTTCGACCCGGCAGCGTTCGATGGCCAGCGGATGGCAGAACGGAATCAGCTCGTGCGTGCGCTTCGCGGCCATGGTGCCGGCCACGATTGCGGTGTCGATGACCGGCCCCTTCTTGCTGCGCATGCCGCCTTCGCGCAAGGCATCGGCGACTTGCCGTGGAAAACGCAGCACGGCTTCGGCCACCGCTACGCGCCTGGTCACGGCTTTGGCGCCGACGTCGACCATGCGCGGGCGGTTGGAGGCGTCGAGGTGGGAAAGTTTCGGTTTCGCTTTGTTCATTGGCAAATATGCGCCTTGCTTGCCGCGCCCCGTTGCCAGGCTCGCGCATCCGGCGCTCGCCAAGCAACCCGGCCCTCGGCATCCTGCCCCGGGCGTTCGCCGATACGCGGGATGCGCTTCAACGCATCGCGCGCATCGGCTCACCCACCGATCGCGAACATTTCGACGTGTTCCAGTACGCCGGCGGCGCGCAGTTCGGCACGCCGTTCGCTGTAGCGATCGCCACGATGGCTCCAGATGCCGGCGACCGTTGCGCGCAACGCCGCGTCGGATTCACCGGCGCGCAGCAACGCGCGAAGATCGTGGCCGGCGCGTGCAAACAAGCACGTGTACAACTTGCCGTCGGCCGACAGGCGCGCGCGCGTGCAGCCGCCGCAGAACGGCTCGGTCACGGAATTGATGAACCCCACTTCGCCCGCGCCGTCACGGAAGCGCCAGCGCCGCGAGGTCGAACTTGCGTTGCGCGGCATGGCTTCCAGCGGCCAGCGTGCGCCGATGCGCGCGACCAGTTCAACGCCGGGCACGACGCGATCGCTGCGCCAGCCGTTGACGGTGCCGACATCCATGTATTCGATGAAACGCACGACGTGACCGGTGCCGCGGAAGCGCGCGACCAGATCCAGCGCGCCGTCGTCGTTCACCCCGCGCATCACCACGCAATTGATCTTGAGCGGCGCGAAACCCGCCCGCTCCGCCGCCGCGATGCCCGCCTCGACCTGCACGAGGTCGCCACGCCCGCCCGACATCCTGCGGAAAACCTCAGGATCGGCGCTGTCCATGCTGACGGTGATGCGCTGCAGCCCGGCTTCACGCAAGGGTTGTGCCAACTTCTGCAGCAACACGCCGTTGGTGGTGAGGGCAAGATCCTCGACGCCTTCGATCGCCGCGAGCCGCGCCACCAGCGCCGGAAGATCGCGGCGCAACAGCGGCTCGCCCCCGGTCAGGCGAAGCTTGCGCACGCCCAGCGACACGAATACCCGCGCGATGCGTTCGATCTCGTCGAAGTCAAGCCGTTCGCGCGCGCGCAGGAATACATGGTCCGCGGCATATGCTTCCTCGGGCATGCAGTACGGGCAACGGAAATTGCAGCGGTCGATCACCGAAATCCGCAAATCGGCAAGCGAACGCCCCAGCGCATCCGGCGGCGCCGGTGACGCCTGCAATGCAAGCGGCGATTCCGGTTTCATCACCCGGCATCCGCCCGCGCCGGATGCGGCGCTTGCAAGGGGTAGCGCCCGTCGGGCGCCGCCACGCGGAATCCGCGCGCACGCAGCGCCTCGGCCTCGGCCAGGCTGTGGTAGTGGTACAACAGCAACTGGTCGCGCAGCGACCGCGGGTATTCGCGCTCGATGTCATCGACGCCGGTGTGCGACGGGTTGCCCGCGAGCGTGCAGTCGTGGGCGATCAGCATGTGTTCGTCGGCCAGCGCCGACAACGCCTCGGGGATCGGCCGGGTATCGCCGGTCCAGGCAAAACAGCCGCGCAGTGCGACGCCGAACGAGGTACCCGGAAGATGGTGCCGTGTCGCGAAAACATCGAACCAGCAGCCCTCCAGCCAGAAGCCGCGCGACAGCGCGACCAGCCGGAAGCCCTCCCAGAAATTCGCGCCGCCCTCGGCGACCGTACCGGGGTAATCGGCCACGCGCGCCTGCAGCACGGGCACCAGGTTGGCGTGCAGGAACAGCTTCACGCTGCCGCGACGCGCCGGGTCGAACCACGACGAGTGGAACAGGCGTTCCAGCCCCGCCACGTGGTCCATGTGTCCGTGCGTGATGAACACCGCGGGCGGCAACGCGCCGTAACCACGCAGGTAATGCTCCAGCGTGCCCGGCCCGCAATCGATGAGCAGCAACGGCTTGCCATCTCGCTCCAGCACCGCGCCCGACGCACCGAGATCGATCGCACTCGCCGCGCCGGTGCCCAGCACATGCAATGACCAGACGCCGGCACCGGGCGCCTTGCCGATAGCCTCACCACGCTTGTTGGCTGCTGCCTTCTTCATCGCTCACGCTTCGAGGTGCTTTCGTAACCGCGCATCAACGGCGCCCAGATCTCGCGATCCAGCATCGCCTCGTCATGATCGCACGCACCCACCTTCAGCAAGGATCGCTTGAGCCGCGCGAGGTTGGCCAGCTTCCAGGCCGTCCCCGTGGCCCGGATTTCGCCGCGGTCGAAATCGACCAGCCACAACGTATCTTCCGCAACCAGGATATTGTGCGCGTTCAAGTCGGCGTGATCCACACCCGCGGCATGAAAGCGCGCGACGAGCGTGCCCACTTCGCGGGCGAGCGGCGAATCGAAACCGCGGGCCGCGATGATTTCCGTCAACGTGCGTGCGTGCTCGATCGTGCGGGTAATCAGATCCGCGGTGTAATACAGCCCGCGCCGCACATAGCGCGCCGTGACCGGTGTCGGCACCGGCAGGCCGCGCCGGCGCAACTCGGCCAACAGATTGAACTCGGCGAACCCGCGGCTGCGGAGGCGGCCGTTCCATACGTACCGGTCGCCCAGCAGCGGCGCCACCAGGCCGCCGCGCCGGTAATGCCGCAGCACGCACGGTCCGACCGGCGTATCGAGGAAAGCGACGCCGCCACGCCCGCCCTTGGCGGCATTGACCGTGCCCTTTCCCTCCCACCACGCGGGGTCAAACCAGTCGAGGGTCGGTGCTTCGGGCAGTCCGGCATCGAACACCATCGCGCCATCGGCGGATGCGACAATGCGCGGGTCAACCGCGCGGCGTTCGGCGTCTGGATGCGTCGCGGCATTCATCCCCCAAGTCTAGCAAGCCGATGCCGCAATCCCCCGAATCGCTGTGCCTGCTGCGCACCTCCGCCCTGGGCGACGTCACCCACGTGGTGCCGCTGGTGCGCACCCTGCAAACGGCGTGGCCGGAAACCCGATTGACCTGGATCATCGGCAAGCTGGAGCACAAGCTCGTTGGCGACATCCCCGGCGTCGAATTCCTCGTGTTCGACAAGGGTGCCGGCTTCGGCGGGTATCGTGCGATTCGCCGTGCGCTCGCGGGACGCTGCTTCGACGCGCTGCTGCACATGCAGGTGGCGCTGCGCGCGAACCTGCTGGGCACGGCCGTCAGCGCGAAACGCCGAATCGGCTATGACCGCGCACGCTCGAAAGACCTGCACGGCTGGTTCGTGCGCGAGCGCATCCCCGCGCGCCCCGGCGAACACGTACTGGATGCGATCGGCAGTTTCGTCGAACCGCTCGGCCTGAAACAGATCCAGGTGCGCTGGGACATCCCGATTCCGGACGAAGCGCAGGCGTGGGCGGCGCAGCAGTGGCCGGAGGACGGACGATCCGTGCTCGTGGTCAGCGCGGCCTCCAGCCACGCCTTGCGCAACTGGCGCGCCGAACGCTACGCCACGGTCGCCGACCACGCGGCCGATGCCTTGCGCATGCGGGTGGTGCTGACCGGCGGCCCGTCCGCGGCCGAGCGTGCGCTGGGCGATGAAATCCTCGCACGGATGAAAACACGTCCGCTGGATTTGATCGGCAAGGACACCATGAAGCGGGCGCTCGCGTTGTACCGGCGCGCATCCATCGTATTGACACCCGATGCCGGCCCCATGCACATGGCCAACGCGGTCGGTGCACGCGTGCTCGGCCTGCACGCGGCCAGCAATCCCGCGCGCTCCGGGCCCTATTCCGATCGCCGCTGGTGCGTGGATCGCTACGACGACGCCGCACGCAAGTACCTGCACAAGCCTGCGTCGGAAATCCCCTGGGGCACCAAGATCGAATACCCCGGCGTGATGGATCTCGTCAGCGTGGACGATGTGGCCGAAAAGCTGGAGGCCGCGTCGTAGCCCGGATGCAACGAAGTGGAATCCGGGGCATCGCCTCGATGCCCGTTCCGGATTGACTCGCGACTTCCTTGTCGCTCGCCCTTCGGGCCGGCTTGGCCGTTCGCGTTTGCATCCTGCAAACGCAGTCGGCGCTGCACGCCTTCATCCGGGCTACTCGAAAATCTACGGTTCGCCGACGCCGTAATCCTGGTACGACTTCTCCTCCACCAGCCGTGATCCCAGCTTCAGGTTGATCGCGCGCTTGACCGCCGCGCGCTTGTCGTTGGTGTGGTACACCGCGCGCGCCAGTTCGATGAAGCGCGCGTCAAAAGCCTTGTCGCGCTCCTTCACGCGGATTTCATCCTCGATCTCCCACAGCGCCTCGTTGATGCGCTTCAGCTCTGCGCGCTCGGCAGCAATGTCGGTGCGCGAACGCTCATCCACGTTCCACAGGCGATCGAGAATCTGCAATTCGTCGCGCACATTGGCCAGCTTGGCCGCATCGGCCATGCGTTCGGACTTGATTTCCAGGATCGTGATCTTGTCGATCAGTTCGCCGTACGAAACGGGGGTGGAGATCAGGCTCATTCGGTGTCCGCTCATGAAAATGATGCGCAGCGTAACAACTCCCGGCGCTTCGCACACGTTTCCCTTGCAATTGCCGCAAATCTCCCCAGAGTGGACGATGGTGCCCCTTGCGCGGCACGTTTTTCGCGGAGTGCAGTCATGAAAATCCTGATGGTGCTGACCTCGCATGGCCAGCTTGGCAATACGGGCAAGGCGACAGGACTGTGGCTGGAGGAACTGGCCGCGCCGTATTACGTATTCAAGGACGCGAAGGCCGAAATCACGCTGGCGTCGCCCGCGGGCGGCAAACCACCGGTCGATCCGAACAGCGAAGCGCCCGACGGGCAGACGGACGCGACGCGGCGCTTCCTGGCCGACGGCGAAGCCACGCAGGCGCTCGCCCGCACCCACAAGCTGGCGGACCTGGATCCCGGGGCGTTCGATGCCGTGTTCTATCCCGGCGGCCACGGCCCGCTGTGGGACCTGGCCGGCGACGAAACATCGCGCCGCCTGATCGAAGTCATGTACGCACAAGGCAAGCCCGTCGCCGCCGTGTGCCATGGCGTCGCGGCATTGCGCGACGCGCGCGGTCCGTTCGGCCTGCCGCCGGTGCGCGGCAAGGCCGTCACCGGATTCGCGGATTCGGAGGAACGTGCCGCGGGACTCGCGGGTGCCGTGCCGTTCCTCGTCGAGGACATGCTGAAGGAAGCCGGCGGACTCTACTCCAAGGCCGCCGACTGGCAGGCGCACATCGTCACGTCCGACAACCTGATCACCGGGCAGAACCCCGCCTCGTCCGCAGGCGCGGCGAAAGCGGTCATGCAGCAGCTGCGGCGGCCGGCGCAAGCAGCCTGACTGGCTGGCGCCGACCTTCAGCGCTTTCCGCCCAGGGACGGCTGCGCCGAGGCGGCGGATTTCTGCGTCCAGGCATCGATGCCCTGCGGCGCCGGCAGCGTGGTCAGGAACTCGGGGTTCCGCCGCGCGTGCGTGGCTTGCTCGAACGCATAAGCCATTCCGATCAACGTCGGCTCGCTCCACTTGCGTCCGAAGAACAGCATGCCGACCGGCAATCCATGCTCGAAGCCAGCGGGCACCGTGATCGACGGATAACCGGCCACCGCCGCTGGGCCGTACGCGCTGGCGGTTCCGCCTGGATCGCCGGTGACGAGGTCGATGCGCCACGCCGGATCCTGCGCCGGCGCGAACAACGCATCCAGATGGTCGGCACCCATCGCCGCATCGATGCCTTCGGGACCGGCGAGTTTCTTCAGCTTCGCCAACGCATCCCGATAGGCCTTGTCGGTCAACGGCCCTTCGGCCTCGGCCGCAATGAATGTTTCCTGGCCGAACCACGGCATCTCCTCGGCCGCATGCGCGTTATCGAAAGCGATCAAATCTGCCAGCGAATGCACCTTCAGGCCCTTGCGGGTGGCGAGATAGGCGTTGACCCCGTGCTTGAACTCGTACCGCAACACGGTGGATTCCGCATGCCCGTAATCATCGACGTGCGGAATCTTCACGTTGTCGACCACCGTGGCGCCCTGCGCACGCAGTACCGAGATCGCGCGGTCGAGCAACGCCTTGACCTGCGGATCGCCGCCCGCCAGTTCGCGCACCACGCCGATGCGTTTGCCCTTGAGTGCGTCCGGGTCCAGGAATTTCGTGTAATCGGTCGCGTGCTGGTCGGCATCGCGCGTGGCCGGATCGCGCGGATCGCTGCCCGCGATCGCCGACAGCACGATCGCGGCATCGCGCACGTCGCGCGCGATGGGCCCGGCGGTGTCCTGGGTCGAACTGATCGGGATGATGCCCGCGCGACTCACCAGCCCCACCGTGGGCTTGATGCCCACCACGCCGTTCGCGGCGGCCGGGCAGATGACCGACCCGTTGGTTTCCGTGCCGATCGCGACCGTCACGAAGCCCGC
>DATEKI010000217.1:0-11294 GCA_035277545.1 Rhodanobacteraceae bacterium
GGTAGCCCAGCAGCGCAAGCGCCTCGTAGGCATTGACCATCGCGGGGAAGATCGCGCCGAGGCCACCGTCGCCGTTGCGGCGTTCGAGGATCCATTCTTCGGCACGTTTCAGCGCATGCCTGCGCAGGCGTCCGGGTATCAGCGGGTCGAAACGCCGCACGACCTGCTCGCACGCGAACAGCAGCCGGTTCAGCAGCGAACGCGGATGGAAATAGTGCTGCTCCTCTTCCGGCGGCGTGACGAACAACTCGCGGACATGCATGCCGAGTGGATTCGCCGCGCGCGGCTTCAGGGTCGTCAGGATCGACAGCGGCACCATCACGGTGCGCGACCAGTAGGACACCTTGGAAAGGTTGAACGGGAACCAGCGCGGCAGCAGCACGATTTCGACCGGCAGGTACGGCACGCCGCGCCATGGCAGTTCGCCGAACAGCGCCAGCGCGATGCGCGTGAACACGTTGCTGCGCGCGGCGCCGCCGTGCGCCAGGACCGCCGCGCGCGCGCGCGCCATGTGCGGTGCATCGGCGCGATCGCCGGCCAGTTTCAGTGCGAAGTAGCACTTCACGCTGCAACTCACGTCCAGCGCGCCGCCGGGATACAACGGCCAGCCTCCGTCGCGCGACTGGTGGCCGCGCAGGTATTCGGCGAGCCGCGATTCCAGCAGGCGGTCGGATTCGCCGAGGTAGTGCAGCATCAAGATGTATTCGGCCGGGATCGTGCAGTCCGCTTCCAGCTCGTACTGCCAACAGCCATCGGGACGCTGGCGATCGAGGATGCGCGCGCGCGCGGCATCGATGGCCTCGCCAAGGCGATCCCGCGCGGCGGCCTGGCTGCGAACCTGGGAACCTGCTTGCGGGGCGCCGGAGTCGGGGACCATGTCGGCCTACTTGAAAGCTTGCGCGGGACCGCAGCCGTCGCTGCGCGGCCATGCCGAACGCGGATCCGGCAGCAGCCCGCCCCAGTCCGTGGCCAGTGCCTGCAGCGGAAGGCCCTCCGCCATCCGCGCGAACCAGCTTTGCAGCACGCGGCTGTAGCCCGAGAACAGGCGCGTGACGATCACGATCTTCTTAACCACCTGCCGCGACACTTTCACCTGTGCGCCGGCCGTGAAATCCGGTTTGGCCAGGATCGATGCGAGCGTGCGCATGGCGAGGCCGAGTGCGATCAGGCAGAAACGGCGGATGCCGGTTTCCTTTTCCGGGATCAGCAGCGTGTAGTCGAGTGCGTTGCGCAGGTGGCTGTGGGCGACGCCGATCAATTGCGCGTAGCCTTTGCCGAACGCCTCCGGCACGTTGCCGCGGTGGATGTCCTGAAGGTCCACGCCGGCGCGCTCGAACAGGTCGTGCGGCAGCCAGCACACGCCGCGCGCGCGGTCTTCCCAGAAGTCCTTGAGGATGTTCGTCATCTGCAGGCCCTGGCCGAACGACACGTCCAGCGAGGCCATTTCCTCGCGCTTTTCGGCGATGCGCGGCGAGTAGTCGCAAAACAGGTCGGTGAGCGTCTGCCCGACGATGCCGGCGACGTAATAGCAATAGCGATCCATTTCGCGCATGTCGGCGAGGCCCGCGGTGCTGGCACGGCGCTCGAAGCTGGGCATGCCTGTACACATGATGCGGATGCAGCGCGCCAGTGATTCCCGCTGCGCGAGGTTGAAACCGTCGGTGACTTCGATGACCTCGGGCGTGTGCGTCACCAGGTCGCGTTCCGCCGCGAGCGTGTTGCCGCGCAGCAGCGGTGCCAGGTCGCGCGCGAACGACGCCGGGTCTTCGGTGGAACCGACCACGCGCGTGAAGCGGTCATGGAACTGCTGCTTCACGTCGCCCGCGAGCGTTTGTTCGTCCTCGATGGTGTCCGCGATGCGGCACAGCAGGTACGCATTGGCGATCACCGTGCGCAGGCGCGGGTCGAGTTGCGGGATCGTCAGCGCGAAGGTGCGTGATACCGCGGGGAGAATGCGCTCCTGGTAGGCTTCGGCGTCTCGCCGCGACGCGTTGGCGGAAGCTGGGGCGATCATCCTGCGGGTCTCCTTCGGCACGATGCCGGCCGACGTTTCGATCCTACGCATTGTGCGTGAAGACGAGGTGGAAGTGGCGCCGAGGCTGTTTTGACATTCAAGCGACTCCCTCGCTAGGCTCGCGGCGCCGCGGCGCGCAGCGCCGACATGGAGCCGTTTTGATGTCTTTTGCAGATCGCGTGGCCGGATACCGCGAACGGGTCGAGCGGGCGCTGCAAACCCGCCTGCCGCCTGCGGATGCGCGGCCGGCCTCGCTGCACACGGCCATGCGTTACGCGGCGCTGGGCGGCGGCAAGCGCATCCGTCCGTTGCTCTGCTACGCCAGCGGCGAAGTGCTGGGCGTGCCGGCCGACCGGCTCGACGATGCGGCGTGTGCGGTCGAGTGCGTGCACGTGTTCTCGCTGGTGCACGACGATCTTCCTGCGATGGACGACGATGCATTGCGGCGCGGCAAGCCGTCCACGCACAAGGCGTTCGGCGAAGCCACCGCGATCCTCGCGGGCGATGCCTTGCAGACGCGCGCGTTCGAAATCCTCGCGGGTGACGGCATGGGCGAGGCCGCCGAACGGCTGGGCATGGTCGCGATCCTCGCGGCGGCCACGGGTTCGCAAGGCATGACCGGCGGTCAGGCGGTGGACCTGGAATCGGAAGGCCAACAGCTGGCCGCGGCCGACCTCGAGGCGCTCGACCGCGACAAGACCGGCAAGCTGATCCGCGCGGCGGTGCTGATGCCGTGCTGCGCGAAACCCGACCTGCCGGCCGCTTCGCGCGACGCGCTCGACCATTTCGCCGAATGCATGGGTCTTGCGTTCCAGATCAAGGATGACGTGCTGGATGTCGAAGGCGAGCAGGCACTCACCGGCAAGACCAAGGGCGCCGATGCCGCGCGCGGCAAGGCAACGTACCCGGCATTGATGGGCATGGACAACGCCAGGCGCCGCGCCGATGCGCTGTATGCCGAAGCACTGGCGGCGCTGGAACGCTTCGGCAACGACGCCGAACCGCTGCGCTGGTTGGCGCGCTACATCGTCCACCGCGACCGCTGAGGGTTCGCTTGCGTTCGTCTCGGCCGTGACCCGGCCGAATGGCTGCGTGCCCACGCGCCGCGCTTGCATCGCGCCGCGCGAACGTTGAAACTTCGCACGTCTGGAGACCGGCCTGTTGCCGGTGGGAACCCGGGACACGCTGTGGCCAATCACGACGGTCCGCCAGAGAAACGCGGCATCATCGCCGAGCTCCATCGTCGTCATGTCCTCCGCGCTTCGGCGGTGTACATCGGTGCGGTCTGGGCGCTCTCGCAAGGCATCGCGCAGTTGAGCGGCCCGTTCGGAATGCCGGACTGGGTCACCCGCTGGTTCGTGATCGCGTGCGTGATCGGCTTTCCTTTCTGGGTGGCCTTTTCCTGGTACTACAAGCTGACGCCGGAAGGCTTCAAGCCAGAAACCGACACGACCCACGATCACGAGTACCAGCGCAGGGTGGGGCGCAAACTGGATTTCTGGATCATCGGGGCGCTCGTCGTGGCGGTGGTGCTGCTGATCACCAACACGTTCGTGTTGCATCGCGATGCCAACAGTGTGGCCAGCGCCGACGACGTGAAGGCCGCGCTGAAGGAGCTGGCCAAGGTTCCCTTCAAGTCCGTGGCCGTCCTGCCGCTGAGCAACGAGAGCGGCGACCCCAAGCAGCAATACTTTTCCGACGGCCTGTCCGAGGAACTCATTTCCGATCTCACCCAGGTCGCCGGGCTGAAGGTGATCGGCAAATATTCCAGCTTCAAGTTCCGCGATTCCAGGGACAGCCCGGCGCAGATCGGCGCTGCATTGGGCGTGGCGCACCTCATCCAGGGTTCGGTGCGCCAGCAGGGCGACCGGATCCGCGTCACCGTCAGCATGATCAACGCCGAGGACGGCAGCAGCGTGTGGTCGCACAGCTACGACGAACTGCTCGAGGATGTATTCGCGATCCAGTCCAAGATCGGTGATGCCGTGGCCGCGGCGCTGAAGATCCAGTTGATGGGCCACGCCATCGTCGCGAGCGACAAACCGCCGAGTGGCAACGTCGAGGCCTACCAGCTCATGTTGCAGGGGCGCGCGATCATGCGCCGCGGCACCGAGGCCAGTGTCCGCCAAGGCATCGCGTTGTACCAGCAGGTGCTCAAGCTCGATCCGGATTACGCCTACGTCTGGGGGTTGATGTCCAACGCGTCGGTCAACCTCGGGTTGGCGTTCCTGACCGGGGACGCGCGCCAGCAGGCGTTCGCGGATGCGCGTGTGGCGGCGGCCAGGGAGCAGGTGCTGGCGCCGAATGCGGCTTTTACCCATACGGATCGGGGCTACCTGCTGGCGAATGTCGAGAACGACCCCGTCGGCGCCCTGGACCAGTACAAGCGGGCCTATGCACTCGCCCCGAACGACACCACCGCCATGAACTTCCTCGCGGGCGGTTTGGAAAACCTGGGCCAACTCCAGCAGGCGGTGGACCTCTACCACAAGGCGATCGCCAGCGACCCGCTGCGTGTGGACATCTATGCCAATCTGGTCATTGCCTTGCTGGGACAACGGCAACTCGATGAAGCCGAGCGCGTCACCCGCAAGGCGCTCGCCTTGCAGCCGAACTATATCGGCCTTTACGCCTATCTGACGGAGATCGATGTCATGCGCGGCAATGCCGCCGCCGCGCGGGCCGACGCGCAGAAAGAAACCGATCCCGTCATGGGGACCTGGGCGCGTGCATTGGCCCTGCAAATCGATCCAGACAAGCGCAAGGCCGATGCCGCGCTGAAGGACTACATTGCCAAACAGGGCAAGGACCAGCCTTACCTCGTGGCCGATCTGTACGCCGCGCGCAAGCAGCCGGATGAGATGTTCGAATGGCTGAAGCGTGCGTGGACCCAGCACGATCCCACGTTCGCGAGCCTCCTGCTCACGGATCCCTTTGTGCTTGCCTACCGGCACGATCCGCGTTTTGCAGCCTTGTGCAAGCAGGCGGGCCTGCCGCTGCCGCCGAGCCAGCCGGCGCCGACGACGGCCAAATCGAGCGGGGCTTGATTGCTCGCGAGGCGGGTAATGCGTCGCGGGAACCCTGTCCATGGCACCCGCATCACGAACGTCGGCCATGCGCGGCTATGGCAAAAAGCCACGCAACCAACCTGGCGGGGCGTCCAATGGATCCACGATCCACCCGTCGGGGGTCCTGACAATTTGCATTGGCGTCGAAAACCCGAGGAAAACGCGTCGTATCGCGCGCCTGGAGAGACCGACCCCACGAACGGTGAATGTGTCTGTCGGTAAAGATTACAGATTCGATGAACGCGGCGGACGCTGCTCCTTGGAAAACAATGAGTTGGAGACTGGCACGATGAATGCTACATCAAGCCGCCTTTCTCCTGATCCGCTTCGCGAGAAGCCTCGAAAACAAAGGGCAATCCCCATGAGACGCTACCTGGTTATCGCGCTTGCAGTTGTTGCTCTGGTCATCGCCGCGCCAAGTGCCTTCGCGACGCGGGTAATTTTCGACCCGCCATCGTCAAACGTCCTGAGTCAATTGACGCCTACCACCAATTGCACCCTAGGGTCATACCCAAACAACTACACGCCCTGCGTGGTCAGCCAGCGCAACACCCCCTATACGGTGGAATTCGTGGATTGCTCGACCCTTTCGGGACTCAATCCTTCGGCTACCGGGTGGTGTCTTTTCCTGACCAACGTCACCGGCGGGTCGCTCAACACATTCACGTTCCAGTTCACCGTCCCCACTCCCAGTAGTTCGTACGATGGCAGCAACCAACTCCTTTGCGGTAGCCAACCGCCCGGGTATGCCACGAACAACTGTCAGGATGGTGCAACAGTGACTGCTGGCGATTCCCTCGACCTGACGTTCTTTGCCCCGCTCGCGAACAACAACAACTTTTATCTGATCACGGACTTCGAGTACCAACCGGACCCTGCCACCGTCACCGTATCGGCGCCCGAGCCGGGTGAGTTGGGCATGTTCGGGCTCGGCCTGCTCGCACTGGGTCTTGTCTACGGCTGGCGGAAGCGTCGTCAAGCGCGTGGTGGCGATCTGGGCGCGTGATGTAGGCGCAACGCCTGGTCCGATCGCGGAGGGATTGGGAGCGTAACCTTGGCGATCCGCGCGTCAGGGCGGATCGCCGCTTCTCGTGACCTCGTGCCATCCGCTTCCGCCGGACAGCGGCGCGAATGGCCGAGGGCGGCGGAAACCTGCGCGATACCTGCACCGGATGCCGCGACGCAAGGGCGGCCCGGTGAAGGGTACGGATCAAGACAGGAAATGGTGGAGCTGAGGAGGATCGAACTCCTGACCTCTGCATTGCGAACGCAGCGCTCTCCCAGCTGAGCTACAGCCCCACATTGAGTTTTCTTTGGCGAGCGTCCCGGTTCCGGGATGCCGCCGCGATGGCGCATTGCACGCCAGCGAGCCGCATATGGTAGCCGGTAAGCCGGCGCGCGCCAAGCGTTTCGGGCGGAACGTTCAGCCCGGCAACAGCGGGGTCAGTTTTGCCTCCAGCACGCCGGCGCGCCAGCCTTTGAGGCCTTCCGGCCAGACGCTGGTAACCGCAAATTCCTCGATCAGGCGGCGCGGGCACAGGAGGCCGGCCGGAATGTCGAGCCTGAGCGCTTCGGACTGGACGACTGCGCGCATCGCGTCCACCGCGTGTTTGGCTTCGCCCCTGGGGGCGGGCGGAATGGGCGCAAGCACAGCCAGTTCCCCGGGCGTCGCGGTAGCACCGAGGATCGCGAAAAGTTCGGCACGCTGCGGACCGCGCAGCGCGCGCTGGCCCTTCGCGCGTTCGAACAGTTCCTGCGGGCTGCCGGGCGGCTGTTGCGACAGCGACAGCACATTCGCGTCGTCGAGTATCCACGGGCGCGGGCGATCCAGCGTGCGCGCGGTTTCATCGCGCCACAGCAGCACGCGCTTCAGGCGTGCGCGCGCCTCGGCCGGCCAGTCGGAGGCGCTGCGAAAGCCTCGCTGCGGTTGCAGATCGATCTGTGCCGGATCGCGTTGCGCGCGTTGCGCGAGCCGTGCGCAGTCTTCGGCGTGCCAGGCGCTGCGTCCGCGCCGTTGCAACTCCGCCGACAGTTTTTCATGCAGTGCTTCGAGATGCGCGACATCCTGCGCGGCGTACTCCAGTTGACTGGCGGTCAGCGGCCGCTGCAGCCAGTCGGAACGCGTTTCGTCCTTGGGAATGTCGACGCCCAGCACCCCCGCCACCAGTTTCTGGTAGCTCAGGCCGGGTCCCATGCCGCACAGGGCCGCCGCGATCTGCGTGTCGAACAATGAAAGCGACGTGCCGCCCAGCAGCGGCGCGAGCGCTTCCATGTCCTCGCCGGCGCTGTGCATCACGCACAGGCGGCCGTCCACGAGCGCACGCACGTCGACGCCGGCATCGTAGGCCAATGGGTCGAGCAGCCAGCACTCGCCGGCCCGCGCGGCCTGCACCAGCGCCAGTTTCGGAAAGCAGGTATCGCGGCGCATGAACTCGGTGTCGAGTCCCAGCACCCCGCGGCCGGGGCCTTGCGGCAGGCGGTCCGCGTGGTCGATCCAGGCGGCGCTCATCGGTGGCCGTGGTGCATCGGTTGGTGTTCCATTGGGCGTCGGTTTGCTATCGTGAACCGCTCAAGATAGCAGCCAGTCGCCGCGCCCGCATGCCGAAGGCACAAACCCTTACCCGTCAACACGCGATCGGTGGCGCAATCGGGGTGGCGTTGCTGGTGTTCGCGCTGGTCTACAGGTTTTTCCCGGAAGCGCTGAAGGTCGAACCTTCCTTGTTGAAGACGCACGCGAGGATGGCGTCCAGTGCGCCTGCCGCGGCGCGGGTCGTCCAGCGCCAGCTGACGCCGGCCGAATCCGAACTCAACGCGGGGCCGCCGATATCGCTGGCGCCCGCTGCCGTGATCGCCGCCCGGGCGCAGGCGGGTAGCTTCGGCGCCCAGCCTGGCAAGGGCAAGGTCGCGCAGCTGCTGACCGGTGCGGGCACGGCGGCGCGCGCGGGCAACCTGATCGGACCGGGCAAGGACAGCGCGCTGGCGCTGGTGTTGCAGGCCGTGAGCCAGGCACCGGACGATCCGCACGTGAAAGCGGCGGTTTCGCTGCTGCACGGCCGGCTGGTCGCCAACGTGCAGCAGTCGCTCGCGACGGGCGATGCGGACGCCGCGCGCAACAACCTGGACGCGCTGAAGCAGTTGCCGGGCCCGCAGGACGACCTGCCCGCGCTGGCCGCGCGCATCGACGCCGCGGCGAAGGTTCAACCGTTGCTGGAACAAGCCAGCGAATTGGTGCAGAAGGGCAAGCTGGAAGGGCCGGGCGACGACACCGCGCTGGCGGTGTACCGCAAGGTGCTTGGGCTCGATCCCGAGAACGTGGTCGCGCGCCAGGGCTTGCAACGCGTGCAACAGGCGTCGCTGGATCGCGCGTTGAGCGCCGCCGCGCAGAACGATGACGCCAAGGCTGATGCGGCGCTCGCGGATGCCGCCGCGATCCTGCCGTCATCGCCCGCGCTCTCGGATACGCGTGCGCGCATCGAGGCGATGCGCGGCGGGCGCGCCGACAACCTGATGTCGCAGGCGCAGTCGGCGTTCGACGCCGGCAACCTCGACCTCGCCCAGCACATCGCCGGGCAGGCCGCGGCACTGGGTGCCTCCACGGACGCCTTCATGGCCAGGGTGCAGAACGCGCGTGAATACGCGAACTACCATCCCGGGCAGGTGTTCACCGACCATTTCCTGGACATCGTGGGGCAGGCGCCGGCGATGGTGGTGATCCCGCGCGGCAGCTTCCTGATGGGTTCGCCGCAACGCGGGCGCGTGCAGGCGAGTGCCGAACAGCCGCAGCACGAAGTCACCCTCGCCAGGGGTTTTGCGCTGGCACGCGCCGAGGTCACGGTCGGGGAATTCCGCGCGTTCGTGCGCTCGTCCGGTTACGTGCCGGATTCCGACCGCCTGGGCGGCGCGTCGGTCTATGACGAAACCAACGGCCGCATGCAGTCGCGCCCGGGCGTGGATTGGCAGGACGATTACGCCGGCCAGCGCGCCAAGTCCGACGACCCGGTCGTCAACGTGTCGTGGAACGATGCGCATGCCTACGCGCAATGGTTGTCCAAGCGCACCGGCAAGCGCTATCGCCTCGCCACGGAAGCCGAATACGAGTACGCCGAACGCGGCGGCACCACGACGCAGTACTGGTGGGGCGATGGCGCGCCCACCGGCAAGGTGGAAAACCTCACGGGCAGCGGCGACCGCTCGCCTGCGCATCGCAGTTGGGCCAACGCCTTCAAGAACTACAGCGACAACTATTGGGGGCCGGCGCCGGTGATGAGTTTCCAGCCCAATCCGTTCGGGCTGTACGACATCGACGGGAACGTTTCGGAGTGGGTCGAGGATTGCTGGCACGAAAACTACGTGCGCGCGCCGACCGACGGCAGCGCCTGGGTCAACCCGGGCTGCGACGAGCGCGTGATCCGCGGTGGCTCGTGGGGCAGCGCGCCCGATCAGGACCGTTCGGCGTTCCGCATGGGCGCCGCGGCTGATTCGCGCAGCGGAAGGGTGGGGTTCCGCGTCGCGCGCGATTTGTGACGCGGGCAGGGCGGGAGCGCGATTTCGTTGGTGTTCATCCACCTCTCACATGCCGTTAAACCGCGCCGCGCTAGCCTGCCCGCAGGCAAGCAAGTGGAGTTCGCCATGCGCAAATTCCTTGGGATATTGATCGGTGTCGCGGTCCTCGCGCTCGCGGGTTGCGTCTATCCCGACTATACCTACGTCCGTGGCGGTTACGCCGGCGGCTATTACACCGGCGATGCGTACTACTACGACGGAGGCTACGCGCCCGCCTACTACTATGGCGGTTATGGTTGCTGCGGCTGGTACGGACCTTCCGTCAATGTCGGGATCGGCTACTACGGTGGCGGCTACTACCGCCACGGGTACCGCGGTTACCGCGACCATGGCTGGAGCGGCCGTTCCCCGCATGGCGGTTGGCGCGGCCGGGGTTCGCACGGCCGCCATCACCACTGAACGTTTCCGAGGAGCCGGGTTACGCGCATTGCGCCAGCGCGGCACGCAGTGACGGCAGGTAAACCGCGCCGAACAGGTTGACGTGGTTCAGCAGGTGATAGAGGTTGTACAGCGGCGCGCGCCAGCGCCAGTCGCGGTGCAACGGCGCGTGTCCGGCGTAGACATCGAAGAATGAATCCGGTGGCGAGCCGAAAAGCGTCAGCATCGCGAGCTCGGCTTCCGCCCAGCCGTAATGCACCGCGCCCGCGTCGATCAACGCCGGACTGCCATCGCCGCACACATGCAGGTTGCCCGACCACAAGTCGCCGTGCAGCAGCACCGGCGGCATGCGGGGTATGCGCTCGCGCAAGCGCAGGCACAGCGATTCGATCGCCAACACGTCACGCGTGTTGATCAGGCCGCCCTCGTGCGCGCGGCGCATCTGCGGCAACAGGCGGCGTTCGGCGAAGAAGCGCCAGCCATCGCCATTGGGTGTGTTGTCCTGAGGCGAATCGCCGCAGAATCCTGCGTCCTCGAATCCGAAATGCGGGCCGATGACGCAATGCTGCCGCGCGAGTCCTGCGCCCGCGCGCTGCCAGTAATCCCGCACGCGCTGGCCTTCGCCGAGATCCTCCAGCACGATCCGGTCGTCTGCCACTTCGAGCACTTCGGGCACGCGCAGTGCCCGCGCATGGCGCAGGGCCGCCAATCCGCGCGCCTCGGCGCGAAAGAAATCGGCGGGCACATCGCGCTGCTGCTTGACCACGACGCGCGTTCCGTCCGGCAAACTTGAGGAATGCACGCGAACGCTCAGCCGTGCACGTCGCCACGCTCCCACGCCGCGACCGGTCCGGGAACGATGCGGAACAGAGGATGTGCCTCGACTGCCGCGATGGCGCGTGGCAGCAGGCGCAAGCGTTCGGGGTCGCGCACTTGCAGCTTGGCTCGCAAGTGGCGCCATTCGAAAGCGAGCTGCCCGCGCGTGACGGTCAGTCGCCGGCGCGAGCAAACTCCAGGCGCTTTGCTGGAGTCGAACTTGAATCCGCGCGCTTGGGCTTCCGCCAGCAGGCCCTGCAGGTAGCTGTCGATGGCCGCCAGGGGGGCGGCGCAGCATTTGAACCGGATCAGCTGCGGATGCGCGCGATAGCCGCGCGTCTGCCCGGCCATCACCGCGCGCGCCAGCAGTGCCTCGCGCCAGGCGGCCGTCAGGCCCTTCGAATCGAGATATCGCGGATGCAGGCTCCACAAGCGCATCGACACATTGTGTCAGA
>DATEKI010000218.1:0-11763 GCA_035277545.1 Rhodanobacteraceae bacterium
ATCCACGAAATGGGCCGTGGAAACCGCACGCCGCCACGGCACGCGCCTGCACGTGCTGCACGTTTCCACCGCGGATGAACTGGCGATGTTCGAGCCAGGCCCGATTACCGGGAAAAAGATCACGGCCGAAACCTGCGTGCATTTCCTGCGCTACAGCGACGCCGACTACGCGACGCTGGGCGGCAGGATCAAGTGCAATCCCGCGATCAAGGCGGCGTCGGATCGTACGGCGCTGACACACGCGCTTGCCGACACCCGCATCGACATCCTCGCCACCGACCACGCACCGCACCTGGCTTCGGAAAAGGCCCACCCCTACACGAGTTGTCCGTCCGGCATTCCGCTGATCCAGTTCGCACTGCAATCGGCGCTGGAGTCCGTGTTCAACAAACACATGACCCTGGAACGACTGGTCGAAGCCTACGCCCATGCGCCCGCGACGCTGTTCGCGATCGATGGTCGCGGCTACCTGCGCGAAGGCCATTTCGCCGACCTGGCGCTCGTCGACCCAAACAAACCGCAGACCGTCCGCAAGGATCAGGTGCTGTCGAAATGCGGCTGGTCACCGTTCGAGGGTGACACCTTCCGCGCTTCGATCGCCGCGACGTTCGTCAACGGGAACCTTGCGGCGCGCGACGGGAAGATACTGGATGTGCAGCCGGGAATGCGATTGCGGTTCGATCGTTGAAAGCGGCTGCAATCAACCAAAGTTCTTCGCGACCTCGGCCACCGCGTCGTGCGGGTGCAGGCTTTCGTGGTGCGCGGCGCGGATGCGGTAGCCGGCGACGCGTGGGTCGGCATCCAGCGCGGCGCGGATGCGGCGTGCGGCGTCTTCGCAGAACATCAGGTTTTCGGCATTCAACTTCGCGAAGGCCTGTTCGTCCTCGCGCTTGACCGCGGTCTGCACGGGCGTCGCCAGCGCGGCTTCGATCGTGTCGATCAAATCCGACACCGGCAGGTCGAAACCGGGCGTGAGCCGCACCATGACGCTCGCGGTACTGCGCTGCGCATGCGGTGTCGCGGCCATGCCGCGCCCGGAGCCCAGCCACTCGCGCACCGCACGCTGTGACGGCACGGCATCGGCAAAGTCTTCGTCGAATCGTTGCTGGTTGAGCTGCCGCGACAACGCGGCCGAAGCGGGGCACGTCGAGGAATACGTCACCTCGCAGCCGAGTTGCACGCTGAAATGCTCGTCCAGCAACTGCGCCTCGACCGTGACGGGATACGCGCGCCAGCCGGCGTTGTCGCTGACCAGTGCGCGGCGCTTCAGCAATTGCGAATAGTCGATGCGCAGGCGTGCACGCGTGGACAGGTCCGCGTGCGACGCGACCAGCGCGTGCATCAGGCTGCACAGGCCGGCCGGGGTCAGCGCCTGCTCGCCCAGGGATTTTTCCAGTGCAAGATACAGCCGCGACATGTGGATGCCACGCGCGGCGGGGTCGGCCAGGTTCACCTGCACCGAAACGCGCGCGGGAGCCATCACCGTTCCGCCCTGTCCATCCGCGCAACGCACCGGCAGGTCGATGCCGTGCATGCCGACCCAGTCCAGCGCGCCGCCCGCGACCGGCTCGGCGCCGGTGGCCACGTCGGGCAAGCGTGCGTTGTCGGGAACGGTGCTCATGGATGGGACTCGATCGACGGCATGCTTCGCCACGTGCGGGCCGCGCGCCAGGTTTTCAACAGGCCGCGCAGGCCGAATGCGGGGGATCGCAGCGCCGCGAGCGGCTCGTCGGCTCGCGTCGCGCGACCCAGCGCATCCTGGTCATGCTGCAAACCGATTGCGCGGAACAAGGTCAACGGGCCCTGCATTCTAGCGGCGGCCAGTTCGCGCTGCAGATCCGCCAGGTAATCGCGCACGGCGGCTCGTCGCGCCGGGCTGTCGCTGCCCATGACATCGATGGTCAGCCCATGCCGCGCCAACAGGTTCATCGGAAGCGGCGAGCGCCCACGTTCGGCCATAGCCCCGAGTCCGCGCAGATTGGCCAAGAGCTGTGCCAGCAAGGTGGCCTTCGCCGCGTGCGGGCTCGCCACGACCCCACCAAACCACACGCGCGTTTCCAGGTCCGCGAGCGCGTCCGCGAGGGGAGCCGCGGCCTTGCACTGCGCCGCGAAATCCGCGGGCGGCGGCGCCATCAGCAACGCCATCGCAGCTTCCACCGGTGCCGTCCAGTACGCGACGGGAACCGTGCCCGCGCGAGGCACCGCGAACAATCCCTGCGTCAGGGGATGGCGCGCCTGCCCTTGCGTCGCGCGCTGCATTTCCTCGCGCCACCAGCCGAGCCGGGCCGCCGCCACCTGCGGCTCCCGCGCCTCGCGCACGACTTTCAGCCATTCGTGCTCCAGCGCGGCGAGCGCACCGAAGCACACGCGTTCGCCCGGCCGCAGGAACAGCCACGCGATCGCGCGCTCCGGGCTGGCGCCACGCCACTGCGCCAGGTAATCATCGAACGCGGTTTCGCTCACGCCCGTTCCAGCAATGTGGCCAACTGGCCGGGGGTGGCGGTGATCGCGTCGGGCTGCCAGTCGCGCGGATCGGCGCCGTCGAGATAGCCCCAGGCCGCGGCGACCGTGTAAAGACCCGCCGCGCGGCCGGCGAGGATGTCGCGCGGATCGTCGCCCACGTATACCGATTGGTCGACCGCGACGCCGGCGAGCGCACAGGCGTGCCGCACCGGCGCCGGATCGGGCTTGCGCTGCGGGAGTGTGTCGCCACCGACCACCGCCGCGGCACGCCGGTCATAGCCGAGTTTCGCCAGCACCAGCGCGACGAGGCCCACCGACTTGTTGCTGACCACGCCCCAGCGCACGCCGCGTGCCTCGAGCGCGTCAAGCAGATCATCAATGCCGGCGAACGCGTGCGTGTTCGCCATGCCGGTGGCGACGTAGAGTTCGAGGAATCGCGACAACACCGCGTCGACCGCGGCTTCATCATTGCCGACCGCGCAACGCAACACCGCGCGCGCGCCACGCGATACGGTTTCGCGCACGACTTCGAAGGACGGCACCGCGAGGCCGCGTTCACGGCAGAGCGCCGTCAGCGCGTCATGCATGTCGCGCGCGGAATCCACCAGCGTGCCATCGAGGTCGAAGAACACCCCGGCAAGCGGTTGCGGCAGGGATTTCATGCGGGCTTGCTGGCGCAGACCAGGTAATTGACCGCCGTGTGGCGCGTCAGCCACACCTTGCGATTCAGCGGGTTGTAGGCAATCCCAGAGATTTCGTCGAGGCCCATTCCCGCCCCACGCAGCAGCGCCGCCAGCTCCGAAGGCTTCAGGAATTGCCGGTAATCGTGGGTGCCGCGCGGCAACAGCCGGGCGACGTATTCGGCACCTACGATGGCGGTCGCGAAACTCGCTGGCGTGCGGTTCAGGGTGGACAGGAACAGCTTGCCGCCCGGTTTCAGCAGCATTGCCAGATCGCCGACCAGCGCTGCCGGATCGGGCACGTGCTCGATCAGTTCCATGCAGCACACCGCGTCGAACGCGGCGGGTTCGGCAGCGGCCAGATCACGCGACGAGCACAACCGGTAATCGATCGCGAGGGGCGATGACAACCCGGCGTTGGTTTCGTGCTGATGCAGTTTCGCCACCTCGATGACCTCGGGCGCGAGGTCGATCGCGGTGACATTCGCACCCGCCTTCGCCAGCGCTTCGCTGAGCAGGCCGCCGCCGCAACCGACGTCCGCCACCCGTGCGCCGCGCAATGCGACGCGTGACGCCACGAAACCGAGCCGCACCGGATTGAGGTCGTGCAGCGGACGGGATTCGCCATCGGGATCCCACCACCGGCTCGCCAGCTTGCCGAAGCGGGCAAGTTCTTCCGGGTCGGCATTGTGGGCGGCGCCATTCACTTCTTCGTTTCCGCCTGCGTGACGTTCCATTCGCGCACCGTAACCTCGGACGAACCCGTCAGGTGCACCGGATCGGCGAAGGCAAGCGCCTGCGCGTCCTGCAACGATCCGGCTCGCATCAGATAGGCGCCACCGGACCGGTCGGTGAACGGACCGAATGCTTCGAGCTGCCCGCTCGCCTCCAGTGCATCGAGATGCGCGTAATGCGCGGGGAGCACCGCAGGATCGAACCGCGGCGTACGCATGGTCAAGACCAGATAGAACTTCATCGTGTTTCCGTGATCGTCAAAGCGCCGCGATCCGTTCGCGCCAGCGGCGGGCCTTTTCCAGCACGCCGGCAAGGTCGAAATCGACCAGCGCGCCGCCATCGAGCTTGCGCGCGCCTTCGATCCAGACATCGCTGACCTGTCGGCGCGATACCGCGTAGGCGAGATGCGAAACCACATTGTAGAGCGGTTGCGTTTCCACTTCGTCCATCCGCACGGCGACGAGATCGGCGCGTTTTCCAGGCTCGATCGAACCGATCTTCGCATCGAGCTGCAACGCCCTGGCGCCATCCAACGTGGCCGCGCGCAACGCGAATGCATCGTCGAACGCGGCCGCGTCGGACGCGACCGCTTTCGCCAGCAGCGCCGCGGTGCGCAGCTCCCCGAACATGTCGAGGTCGTTGTTCGACGCGCATCCATCGGTGCCGAGCGCGAGATTGACGCCGCCGCGACGCAGCTTCTCCGCGGGGCAGAAACCCGATGCCAACTTCAGGTTGGATTCGGGGCAATGCACCACCGACACGCCGGCCTCCGCGCAGGTCGCAATTTCGGCATCGCTCACCTGCGTCATGTGCACCGCGATCAGCCGGTCGTTGACCAGGCCAAGCTTCTGCAGGCGCTGGAGCGGACGCAGGCCATGCTCGCGTCTGCTGTCTTCGACTTCCCGCGCGGTTTCCATCAGGTGCAGGTGCACCGGACGGTCGAGCTGGTCGGACAGCGTGCGGATGCGGGCAAAGGATTCGTCAGCCACCGTGTAGGGCGCGTGCGGCGCGAATGTCGTGCCGATCAGCGCATCGCCACGCCAGGCGTCGTGCACGGCCAGCGCGCGTTCGAAATACTCGTCGCGACCTTTCGCCCACGCACTTGGAAATTCGATGATCGGCAAGCCGACCATCGCGCGGAAGCCGTGCGCCTTGTACGCCGCCGCTTGCGCATCGGGAAAGAAATAGTTTTCGTTGCAGCAGGTCGTGCCGCCGCGCAGCATCTCGGCGATCGCGAGTTCCACGCCGTCACGCACGAATTCCGGCCCCATCACCCTGGCTTCGACCGGCCAGATGTGTTCCTGCAGCCACTGCATCAACGGCAGGTCGTCGGCCAATCCCCGCAGCAGCGTCATCGGATTGTGGGTGTGCGCGTTGACCAGGCCCGGGATCAGCGCGTGTTGCGGGA
Organism: Rhodanobacteraceae bacterium; assembly: GCA_035277545.1. GTDB lineage: Bacteria > Pseudomonadota > Gammaproteobacteria > Xanthomonadales > Rhodanobacteraceae > 66-474. Next base: position 5,287 of record DATEKI010000218.1, read on the forward strand.
GTTCCACTCGCGCGCGCGGCGCGTATTTCGTCCGGGCATCGGCAACCGGCAACACATCGACGATCGCACCTTCATCGATTGCTGCCGCGTATCCTTCCAGCACCACGCGATCCGGCTCGACCGGAACGATCCAGCGGGCGGAGATCAGGAGGTCGATCGATTGCGGTCCCGCTTCGTTCATTGCGCCAGATTATTTTTGGCGTCCTTGCAGACTGAATCCTGCAGTCTGCAAGGACGGGCCGTCGGCTTCGCCGACGTTCGCTTCGGCGCCCTGCGTCCGCAGTCCGGCGAAAGCCGGAACCCAGCTCCTTTGCCATCCATGGCACTGGATCCCGGCCACTCCCTGGCTGGGATGACGCATCGGCAAAGCCGCTCGCGCGTTGCGCTCGCGGGCCAATGCGTCACTTTACGCGGCTGACATACTCGCCGGTCCGGGTATCCACGCGGATCACTTCGTCCTGGTTGACGAACAGCGGTACGCGCACGGTCGCGCCGGTTTCGAGCTTGGCCGGCTTGCCGCCGCCGCCCGAGGTGTCGCCGCGCAGGCCAGGATCGGTCTCGACGATCTTCAGCTCCACGAAATTGGGCGGCGCCACCGACAGCGGGATGCCGTTCCAGAACGTGACGATGCACTCCTCCTCGCCCTTCAGCCACTGCGCGGCATCGCCCACGGCGCTCTTGTCCGCGGTGTGCTGTTCGTAGCTCGCCGGGTCCATGAAGTGCCAGAATTCGCCGTCGTTGTAGAGGTACTGCATGTCGGTATCGACCACGTCGGCGCCCTCGACCGAGTCGGTCGCCTTCATGGTCTTCTCCGTGGTGCGGCCGTTCTTGAGATTGCGGATCTTGATGCGCGTGAACGCCTGGCCCTTGCCGGGCTTGATGAAGTCCGCGCCGACGATCACGTAGGGGTCGCCGTCGACGATGATCTTCAAACCGTTCTTGACATCGTTCAGACCATAACTGGCCATGTTGCTTGCTCCGTGGATGCATGGCGCCGCCCGTGCCGCGATGGCCCTGACCGGACGACTGACCTAAAATGACGGGTTTACCGGGCCGGCGTGGCCCGGGCACAAGGCCCACCATGATAACCGCAATCGGCGCTTCCAAGCAGCCGGAACCGCTGCCCGACTGGCGCCAGGCACTGCGCAACGCCGTGACCGATCCGCGCGAACTGCTGGCATTGGTGGGGTTGTCGCGGCTGGCCGAAAGCCTGCCGACCGGCGACGCCGGTTTTGCGCTGAAGGTGCCGCGCGGTTTCGTCGCGCGCATGCGCCACGACGATCCGGACGACCCGCTATTGCTGCAGGTGCTGCCGCAACTGGCGGAACTTGACGAGGCGCCGGGCTTCACCAACGATGCCGTCGGCGATCTCGACGCCGTCGCCGCGCACGGCGTGCTGCACAAATACGACGGCCGCGCCCTGCTGATCGCGGCCGGTTCCTGCGCAGTGAACTGCCGCTACTGCTTCCGCCGGCACTTTCCCTACGCCGAGGAATTGGCCGCCGCCAACACCTGGCGCGAGGCGATCGACTGCCTGTCCAGGGACACCTCGATTCGCGAGGTGATCCTGTCCGGCGGCGATCCGCTGGTCCTCTCGACCGGGAAGCTGGAAGCCTTGACCGATGGCCTGAGCGGCCTGCCCCACGTGATCCGCCTGCGCATCCATTCGCGCCTGCCGGTGGTGCTGCCGGAGCGCATCGACGATGCTTTTTGCGCTTGGCTGTCCACGTTGCCGCTGCAACGCGTGATGGTGCTGCACGCCAACCATCCGAACGAACTCGACGCCGGCGTCGAAGCGGCGTGCATACGCCTGCGCGAAACCGGCGCGACACTGCTCAACCAATCGGTGCTGCTGCGCGGCGTCAATGACGATGTCGAAGCGCTGGGCGAACTCTCGGAGCGCCTGTTCGCCTGCGGCGTGCTGCCCTACTACCTGCACCAGCTCGACCGCGTGCGCGGCACCGCGCATTTCGAAGTGCCGGATGCACGCGCCCGCGAACTCGTGGATTCCTTGCGTGCACGCCTGCCCGGCTACCTGGTTCCGCGCCTGGTCCGCGAACTGCCCGGCGAAGGCGCGAAAACCCCGATTTGATGCGGCGGCTGGCGCCGCCCATCCTGATCGGGTACAACTGCCGGCATGGAAATCATGAACGAGGCGGCCGGCCCGCATCCACGGGCGTGGGGCGCCATCCCGCGGTTCCCGCAACCCAGAGGCTGCAATGTTGCCTGAACCGATTACCAAGCTGATCATCGCCGAGGATCAGGCCGAGGACGCCGAGCAGATCATCAGCGTGCTGCGCAACAGCGGCATCGCGCTGCGCCCGCAACGTGTCTCGACCGAGGAAGAACTGGCGGCGACGCTGGAATCTTTGATCCCGGACATGGTGCTTGCGAACCCGGCGTGCAAGGAAATTTCGCTGGACACGATCGCACGTGCGCTGGACGCCACCGGCAAGGACGTCGCGCTGCTCGCGCTCACCGATCGCCTCACCGACGACCTCGTCGCCGAGATCCTCACCCAGGGCAGCGTCCGCGGCATCGCCTTGCGCAATCGACACGACCAGTTGCAGACCGTCGTGCGCCGCGAACTGGATGCACTGGATACGCGCCGCAACGTGCGCAGGCTCGAAGCCGCGCTGCGCGAATCGGAGCGGCGTTGCGATTCGCTGCTGGATTCCTCGCGCGACCCGATCGCGTACATCCACGAAGGCACCCACGTTCGCGCCAACAACGCCTACCTCGAAATGTTCGGCTTCGAAAGTTTCGAGGACGTGGAAGGCCTGACCATCCTCGACCTGGTCGCGCCGCAACACACTGCCGACTTCAAGGACCTGCTGAAGCGCCTCGCGCGCGGCGAGAAACCGCCGCCGCGGCTGGACCTCACCGCCCAGCGCGCCGACGGCAGCGCCTTCGACGCGGTGATGGAATTTTCGCCCGCCACGTACGAGGGCGAGCCCTGCCAGCAGATCGTGTTCCGGCTGCCGGCTTCCAGCCCCGAGGCGGAGGAAGAACTGCGCCGCCTGAAGACCCAGGATCCGCTCACCGGCCTTTCCAACCGCACGCACTTCCTCGAACTCATCGACGAGGCCGTGGCGCGCGCGATCGGCGGCACCACCGACCAGGCGCTGCTGCTGCTGGAACCGGACAACTACCGGCACGTCATCGACACCGTCGGCATCACCGGCGCCGACGACGTGCTGCGCCAGCTGGCCGGCACCATCAAGCAGCGCCTGCGCGCCACCGACACCGCCGGCCGCATCGGCGACCACGCGTTCGGCATCCTGCTGTCCAACAGCCCGCAGGCGGAAGTGCAGAAAACCGCCGAGTCGCTGCGCAGCAGCATCGAGGCCGCGATCATCGAGGCGAGCGGCAAATCCACCAGCCTCACCATCAGCATCGGCGGCAGCCTGCTGGGCGAGAAGAACGCGAAGTCGCAAGTGCTGTTGTCGCAGGCCGATGACGCGCTGCGCGCCGCGGCCGGGCAAGGTGGCAACCGCATCGACATCCATGATCCGGCCGCCGCCGACAAGGCCGAGGCCGCGCGCGAACAGCAATGGCTGGAGCTGATCGACGCCGCGCTCGCCAAGGATGGCTTCGTGCTCTATTACCAGCCCATCGTCAGCCTGCAGGGCGAGGAAGGCGAGTTCTTCGAAGTGCTGCTGAGGATGCGCGGCCCGACCGAGGAAGTACTGCCCGCGCATTTCATGCCCATCGCCGAGCGCAACGACCGGCTGCTCGCCATCGACCGCTGGGTGATCGAACATGCCATCGCCACGCTCGGCAAGCGTCCCGCCAAATCGGCGCCCGCCACCCTTTTCGTCAAGCTCTCGACGCTCACCCTGCACGATGAAACGCTGGCGGACTGGGTCGATGCGAAATTGTCCGCGGCCGGCGTCCAGGCTTCGCAACTGGTGTTCGAAGTGCCCGAGGCCAAGGTGATGACCTGCCTGAAACCCGCGCGCGAATTCGTCGAACGCTGGCGCAAGGGCGGCGGCGGTTTCGAGCTGGAGCAGTTCGGTTCCGGCCTCAATTCGTTCCAGACCCTCAAGCACGTCGACGCCGATTACCTGAAGATCGACCGCGCGCTCACCAACGACCTCGCCCATCATTCGGAAAACGAGCAGAAGGTGCGCGAGCTGTGTTCGCAGGCGCGCGCCGCCGGCAAGCGCACGATGGTCGAGTGGATCGAGGAAGCGACCAGCATGCCGATGCTGTTCTCGGCCGGCGTCAACTTCGCACAGGGCAACTTCCTCGCGACGCCGTCGGCCGAGATGCGCTACGTGACCTGACGCGGGACCCCGGATTCCAAGGCGTACTGCGCTTCACCCCTTCGGAACGAAGGGGTCGCGTGCCGGAGGCGCGCGGGGGATGTTCCGGCTCCAGATTCCCTAATGGCCGCTTTCGCGGCAAACTGCACGCATGGCCGTCGCACCCCGCCCCGTTTCCGCCCCGCCGCGACTGGCGTTCGTCGCATCCGCGTCGGACAAGGCACGCGCGGCGTGCGGCGAGCTGCAGGAACGCTACGGCGCGGTGTCCCCCGATGATGCGGACGTGATCGTCGCGCTGGGCGGCGACGGTTTCATGTTGCGCACGCTGCACGCGCAACTCGGGCATGGACTGCCGGTGTACGGCATGAAACTGGGCCGCGTCGGGTTCCTGATGAATCTCTACCAGCCCGACGAGCTTCCGGCGCGCATTGCCGCGGCGCATCCCGCCGTGCTGCATCCACTGGAGATGCGCGTCACCCAGCGCGGAGGGACGGAAGCCACCGCGCTGGCCTTCAACGAGATTTCCCTGCTGCGGCAAACCAACCAGGCCGCGCACATCGAAGTGGCGCTGAACGGCCATGTGAAATTGCCCACCCTGATTTGCGACGGCCTGCTGGTCGCGACGCCCGCCGGTTCCACCGCCTACAACCTGTCTGCGCACGGACCGATCCTGCCACTCGATGCGAACGTGCTGGCGCTGACGCCGATCAGCCCGTTCCGCCCGCGCCGCTGGCGCGGCGCGCTGCTGCCCGTTGCGACCCGCGTCGGCCTGCGCACTTTGGAACCGGGACATCGACCGGTCAGCGCCACCGCCGATTTCCTCGAAGTGCGCGACGCGGTGGACATCCAGATCCGCGAAGCGCGCGAACGCGCGATCACCCTGCTGTTCGACCCCGAGCGCAGCCTCGCGCAGCGGATCCTGGACGAACAATTCGAGCTGTGAGGGATCTGCCCGGGCTCTCCGATGACGGGCGTGCGCCACGCTGGTTCGGGCCTCGGCATTGCGGGCGACTGCACACGACCCCAAGGTGGAGGGCCTCCTGCCTTCACGTCGATGAAACGGCGGTCGGTTTAGAAAGCAACGTCGCATTGTGTGCATGGCGGCAAAAGCACTGGCCGCTTCAGCCCCAGCGCTGCCCACCACCTGACAAGGGAGATGCCCGTGAGTCCATCAAGTCGTCCTGTCGCGTCACTCGTGGAGCTGATGTCCGCGCTGTCTGGAGCGGAACCATGCGTGCTCGAACTGCAAACCTCGCTGGCCTGCCCGCATTCGATCACCCTGCCGCCCGGCGTTTCGCTGATCGGAGCGGACAAGGATCGCTGCATCCTGAGCTTCGGCAATGGTGACGGCATCGGGCTGACCGCGAACAATCGCGTTGCGAACCTCACCGTGATCGCCGCGCCCGCCGCCCGCGCCATCTATACCCAGGCCGGGATTGCCGACATGGGCACGCTCACGCTCGACGACCTCGCCGTGACGGGTCAAGTCTCCATCATCACCCACGCCGGGACCGACAAGTTGAAGCTCGTGGTGGACGGGTTGCACATCGCGGCCTGCGATGCGCGCCGCTACAGCGAGCAGCCGCAAAAGTATGGCGTCAACGTGTACCAGGGGGCGCTCACCGTCTACAACTTCAACGGCAGCGCGAACTCGCGGATCAAGGCGTCACTGAGCAACATCAGCATTGGCGCCAAGAACGCGCCAGTGCTGGGCTCGGGCATCTTCGTCAGCGGCCTCGGTGATGAGAGCGGGCTGGTTGAACTGGACACCCTCACGACCGGCGTGGTCCACTCCACCGGAATGTTGCCGTATGGCACGGCGGACATGATTACGGGCGGCGTCTTCATCGTGTACGGCGTCCATGCCAAGCGCGTCGAACACTTCGGTGAGGTCGTCACTTACGGCGTCAACGACATGGTGCTGGACACCTGGGGCACGGTCGACACCTGGATCGCACACGCGCCGGTGGTGTCGTATGGACCGAGCGGAATCGGCTTCGTCAACTTCGGCACCGTGGGAGACTTTCTCGCTGAAGCCGAAATCGTTACCCACGGCCTGGGGGCGCGTGGCTTCAACCAATACGACGGCACCGTGAAGAACATCCGCTTCAAGTCGATCGAGACCTTCGGCGACGGCTCGATCGGCATCCAGGTAAGCAAACCGGTCGGCACGATCACCGTCGATGGCAACGTCACGACGCACGGATCG
>DATEKI010000219.1:0-6251 GCA_035277545.1 Rhodanobacteraceae bacterium
AGCGCATCGCGGCTGCCAAGTGCGCGCCACGCTTCAATGGCATCCGTGTGCCACAGGTCATGCATCAGGCATCACGTTTCGCTGCTTCTGTGCCGTTTGTCATCTGTCGGAAGACGTTTTCACTGTGTTAGCGTCGCCGGCGGGCCGCGCTTGTGAGCCCGCACGACATGCCGGAGGGCTTGCGTCCGCGCAGGCGTGGCGGCGGGTGCGATGGCTCGTTGTTGTCGGGTTTGCGTGCAAGCCATGAGGAGGAGCCAGCGATGAATGTGGTGCGCCGGGTGTGGAAGTTCGGGTTGGCTGTCGGGCTGGCCGTGGCTGCCGGGCTGCCATTGGGGACGCCGGCTGCATACGGCGCTTCGGTGCCTGCGTCGCAACTCGTCGGCGCCTTGCACTGGCGCAACGTCGGCCCGTATTACGGCGGACGGGTGACCAGCGTCGCCGGAGTTGCCAGCGAGCCCCATCACTTCTACGCCGCCTACGCGGGCGGCGGGGTCTGGGAGACCACCGATTACGGCGTGCATTGGAAGCCGATCTCGGACAAGCATTTCACCACCGGCAACATCGGCGCGATCGCGGTGGCGCCTTCCAACGCCAAGGTCATCTATGCGGGCACGGGCGACCCGGCCATCCGCAACACCTTCCTGACCGGTGACGGCATGTACAAATCCACCGATGGCGGCAAGACCTGGGACCACATCGGGCTGGAAAAGACGCGCATCATCAGCTGGATCATCATCGATCCGAAAAACCCCGACATCGTGTACGCGGCGGCGCTTGGCCACGTGTGGGCGCCCAATCCGGAACGCGGCGTGTACAAGACCGTCGACGGAGGCAAGCATTGGGAAAAGGTGTTGTTCGTCAACGACGACACGGGTGCGATCACCATGGCGATGGACCCGTCGAACCCGAAGGTGCTTTACGCGACCATGTGGGAAACCTTCCGGCGCCCGTGGACGTATTCCAGCGGCGGTCCCGGCAGCGGCATCTACAAGACCACGGACGGCGGCGCGCACTGGATCAACATCACCCACAACAAAGGCCTGCCCACGGGCATCTTCGGCAAGGTTGGCATCGCGGTGGCGCCGAGCAATCCGAAGATCGTGTATGCCCTGATCCAGGCCGATTACAAGGGCAAGCCGGGCGGGTTGTTCCGCTCGGAAGACGCCGGCAATACCTGGAAGCTGGTGAATGACGACGAAGAGATCACGCAGCGCGCGTTCTATTACATGCGTGTGTATCCCGATCCAAAGGACGCCGACACCATTTACCTGCCCAACGTGAACCTGTACGTCTCGCACGACGGCGGCAAGAAGCTCGACAAGCTGCATCCGCCGCATGGCGACAATCACGCGCTGTGGATCAACCCGTCGAATCCGCAGACGCTGATCGAGGGCAACGATGGCGGCGCGACCGTTTCGTTCAATGCCGGGAAAAGCTGGAGCACCGAGGACAACCAGCCCACCGGCCAGTTCTACCACGTGAACCTGGACGACCAGTTTCCGTTCCACATCTACGGCGCGCAGCAGGACCGCGGTTCGGTGGAATCGCCGACCGCCGTGGATGCCGGCGGCATTCCCGGTGAATGGCACGAAATCGTGGGCGGGGAGGAAACCTGGGTGGTGCCGACACCCGACCGGCCGTGGGTCAGCTATGGCGCCAGTTATTACGGAAAGATCTGGCGCGAGAACCGGCGCCAGGACATCACCACCAACGTCAGTCCCTGGCCCGAATGGAAATTCGGACTGGCCGGCAAGGCCGTGAAGTACCGCTTCGGCTGGATCCATTACCCGATGGGTTTCTTCTCGGCGCAGGATCCGAAGCAATACCTGCTGGGCGCCAACGTGCTGCTGGAAACCCGCGACGAGGGCATCCACTGGAAGGAATTGAGTCCCGATCTGACGCGCAACGACAAGAGCAAACAGCAGCGTCCCGGCGGTCCGATCAGCGCGGACGTGACCAGCGAGGAAATGTACGACACGATTTCCGCGATCGCGGTTTCGCCGCTGGACAAGAACGTGATCTGGGTGGGTTCCGACGATGGCCTGGTGAACGTGACGACCGATGGCGGGGCGCACTGGAGCGAAGTGCGTCCACCGGAACTGCCGACGTGGTCGACCATCACCGCGGTCGATGCGTCGAGCAAGGACGCGGGCACCGCATTCGTTTCGGCCAGCCGCTACATGTGGGACGACCACAAGCCCTACGTGTACAAGACCACCGATTACGGCAAACACTGGACCGATATTTCCGGGGGGTTGCCCGCGGATCAGTACCTGCTCAGCGTGCGTCAGGATCCGGAGCAGGCCAACCTGCTGGTGGTGGCCACGCGCTCGACGGTCTACATGAGCCTGGATGGCGGCAGCCACTGGCAGCCGCTGACGCTCAACCTGCCGGTGGTGGAAGTGACAGACCTCCACTTCCAGCCGCCGCAGCACGCGCTGGTGATTTCCACTTTCGGTCGCGCCTACTGGGTACTCGACAACGTTCAGTTCCTCGAACAGTTGGCCTCGGCGAAGGTGGCGAGCAATTCGCCCTATCTGTTCAAGCCGCAGCAGACCTGGCTGGTCAAGCGTCGCGTCGATGGTTTCGGTTCCCGCACGCGCACCGGCAACTCCGCCGGGAATCTGCCGCCCGGTGCCACGGTGTTCTTCCACCTGCCCAGGAACTACAACGGCAAGACGCCGGTGAAGCTCAGCTTCACCGATGCGAACGGCAAACTGATCAGAAGCTTCACGCTGCCGTTGAAGCCCGAGAAAACCAAATCGGAATCCGGCGAGAAGCCCAAGAAACCCGAGAAGCTCGAAGCGGGAATGAACCACTTCCAATGGGACATGCGCTATCCCGAAGCGACGGACGTGAAGGGCATCTTCCATTCCGGTTTTGCCGCCAGCAAACCGGTCGGGCCGGAAATCCTTCCCGGCGAGTACTACGCGGTGTTGAGCTACGGCGGCCGCACCCAGCGGCAACCGTTCACGGTCAAGCTCGATCCGCGGCTCGACACGACGCCGGAGGGGCTCAAGCAGCGTTTCGACCTGCTGATGCGGGTCCATGACACGATGGGCAAGTTGAACACCAGCCTCAATGCGGCCATCGACGCGCGCGGCGCGTTGAAGAAGGCGATGGCGGACAAGAAGGTAGCGAGCAATCAGGCGCAGCCCGCGTTGACTGCGCTGGACGGCGACATCGACCGCTTCGTGAACCTCAATATCCAGTCGAGTGAAGGTGCGCTGGTTTATCCGCCGCGCCTGCGCGCCTGGTTGTCGTACATCTCGACCGCGCTCGGCGAGCAGTTCGTCCAGCCCACGCCGGCGATGGTGCAGGTCGCGGATGAATTCGTGGGCGAGGCAAGCAAGGCCGTCGCCAGCCTCGATGCCGACGTGGCGAGTGCCAACGCCGCGCTGGGGCGCAAACACTAGCTGGCTTTCGTATCGGCCCGATCGGTCGTGGGGCAGGGAAGCCACTGCGGCCGTTGTTCGAATCGTGCCTGCGCGGACCGGTCAGGTGATCGTCAGGCCGGATGTTTCTTCGACAGCTTGTCGATCAGCTTCACCACGATGGTGCCGCCCGGCACCACCATGCCCGCGAAATCGGCGCCGAGGTCGAACAGCGCATCGCGGTTGCCGAGCGCGCGCACCGCGCCGCCTAGCATGTCGCCTTCCTTGTTGACGCGTCCGGTAAGTCCGTCGATCTCGATCACGCCGTGCTTGTCCTTCCATGCGAACTGGAACGCGTACACGGGGCGGTAAAACAACGTCAATGATTCGATGTCGATCTCGTCGCTGGCGATCGCATCGGCCTCGACCGCGGCGGACAGGCGCGACTTCACCTGTTGCAGCACCGAGGCGGCGGTGACGGTCGGCACGATGAAATGCGGCTCGCTGCTGTTGGTGATCTCGTGGAATGCATGGCGGCCGGCATAGTCGGCCAGCGTTTTCTCGGGCGTGTCGTGGCCCAATGCATCGACGTAGTGCGCCAGCGCGGTGACGCTCTCGCAATCCTCGATCGCGGCAAGCTGCAGTTCGCGTCGTGCATCGACCGCGAGTTTCTGCCCCAGCAGTTCCACCGCGGTGACGTGCGGATGTTCGATCTTGACGTGATAGCGGGTCCGGCGCGTGTACAGCGTGCGACGGCTGGCCTTGGCCAGCCAGAACGGCTCGTAGCGTTTCTCGGTGTTGGCCAGCGCGATGTCTGTTTCCTTGGGCCGGTCCCACAACTTCATGCGGGCAAGCATTCCGAACGCGCCGGCTTTTTCGTGCTCGGCCTGCGCGCGCGCCGAGACGTCGTTGTAGACGTCTTCGAAGACGCAGATCCTCTCGTCCATCCCCGGCTCCCCCGGACGCGATGCGGCGTCCGGCCATGGTGGCAACAGTGCGCCCGGCAGCGGCGCGATTCAGCAAATCATTTTTTCGGCATCGGCGCGAACTTCGACGGATCGAAACCACCCACTTCGAACTTCAGGGTCTGCTTGCCGTGGTCCCTGGTCGTCACGTCCATTTCGATCACCCTGGCTTTCTGCATCGCAGCGATGAAACGCTTGTCGTCCTTGATGAACATCGCGGGTTCGCCGGTCTTGGGCAGGTAGGCCTTCCATGTTTCGCGCTTGCCGTCGAAACGTGTCACGACATTGCACAGATCCTTGCACACGAAACCCTTGCTGCCGTCCGGTGCGAACAGGTAAACGCTCTGGCCCCACTTCACGTGGCGGCGCAGGACCAGGCGCGTACTGTTGGCGCTGCGAGGCTCGGAATAGGTGCTGGCGGTCGATTGGTCGCCATCGACGTTTGCCGTCTGGTAGTACCAAAGGCCAGCCAGCCGCGCGTGCTCCGCCTTGGACTTGGCCGTCGCCTCGACCTGCGCGAGTGTTTTCTGGACCTCGGCGGCCGCAGGAGTGCCCGGATATTTCTGGACGATATCCTCACCGACGGGTGCGGCAAGATCCTCGGCGTTCCTGGCCAGCATGTCCTGGTAGAGCTTCAGTTCCTTGGCGGCCGCGGCGTCATTCGCGGCGGCCTGCGCCGAGGCGGATGGTGCAGCGGGCGGCGCCGGCGCCTGTTGCGAACAGCCGGCCGTTGCGATGACGGCGGCGAGCGCAAAGACGGCCGGAAGGGAAGTCCTGGACGAAAGGGCGGGTCGGGTCATTCGCCGAGTGTACCCGCCCGCCCGCTCGCCGTCCGTCAATGGCCGCCCTCCGCGCAGGTCTTGTTCAGCGCGACGCGCCGAGGCACCGTGGCCGCGCGCGGGTTGCCTTGCGCAAACAGCATGCCGCCCAGGATCAACGCGCCGCCAATCGCCATGGTGATTGTCAGCGGTTCGCCCAAAGCCAGCCAGGCCCACAGCACGCCGAAGATCGGCACGAGATAGGTCACGGTGGTAGCGCGTGGCGCACCGACGCGCTGGATCAGCCGGTAATAAACCGCATAGGCGATGCCGGTGCAGACGACGCCGAGGGCGACCAGGCTGAGCCATGCTTCCGTCGGAACGTGTGCGGACGGCCATTGCCATGCCGCGAACGGAGCCAGCAGCACGGCACCCCACGCAAGGGTGGCCGCGGCGACTGCGGCCGGCGGCAGTCCGGCGAAATACCGTTTGACGAGATTCGCGGACACGCCGTAAAGGAAGGCTGCTGCTGTACCGGCCGCGACCGCCGGGCCGAGGCCCGCGCCGCCGACGTCACCGCTCGCGAGCACCACGACGCCCACCAGGCCCGCCGCCAAACCGGCGAGGCGTGGCCCGCCGATGCGTTCACCGAACATCGCGAAGGCTGCCAATGCCGCGAACGGTACCGCCATGCTATTGACGATCGCGCTGACGCCGGCCGGGGCGCGCTCGGCGCTCCACGCGAACAGCAGGAACGGCAGCAGCGTGTTGACGAAACCGATCGCGGCGATCTTCAGCCAGCCGGCCGCGGCGAGTTGCCGGCGCGCGCGCCACAGGAACGGCGACAGCACCAGCGCGCCCAGCGCGAGGCGCACGTCCACCAGCGGCGTCGGGCCGAATTTCGGCGCGGCGATCCTGAGGAACAGGAACGAGCCGCCCCAGATCGCGGCGAGCAACAGCAGTTCCACGGGAGTGCGCCAATCGCGGCCATGACCGGTCTCTATCCGCCGTCCGCCGCGCGGCGTGCGCGCCGTCGGTGGCGAAGCTTCGTCGCGTGCCAGCAGACGCACCGTATCCACATCCGTCACGTGGCCGCCCAGGAACAGCATGCCGCCCGAGAGTTTTGCCAATTCCCTCAACATGAGACACCTCCA
>DATEKI010000220.1:0-23327 GCA_035277545.1 Rhodanobacteraceae bacterium
CCTTGTTGTTGATGTCCTTCTTGTCGCGGAACAACGCGCCGAGGATCGGGATGTCGCCGAGGAACGGCACCTTGGTCACGTCGTGCTCGTTGGTGAACTCGTAGACGCCACCGAGCACGACCGTTTGTCCATTGTCGACCAATACGGAAGTGTCGATTTCGCGATGGTCGATCTGCGGCACGAAACCGCCACCCGGGTTCGGTACCAAGGCGCTGATCGCATCCTTGATCACCTTGAGTTTCATGAACACGCGGTTGTCGGAGGTGATGGTCGGGGTGACATCGAGTTCCAGCACGGCGTTCTTGAACTGCACGGTCGCCGTACCCGCGCCACCGCCCGCGCCGGAGTTCTGGAAGGTCAAATAACCGATCTGCTGGCCCTGCTGGATCGTGGCTTCCTGGTTGTTGGCCGTCACCACCTTCGGCTGCGAGATGGTCTCGCTGCGGCCTTCCTGCTGTGCGGCAGACAACTCGAGGTTGAGCAGGTAGTCACGACCCAGGATACCGATCGCGAAACCGCTCGATCCGGTGGTCGTCGACGGCAGGTTGACGTTCAACCCCGTCGGGATCTGCACCGTATTGTTGCCGGTCGACTGGCCGCTGAAGCTGTTCCAGTAATTGGCGATGCTCGTTTCCGAGTCGCTGATGCCGGTGCCGTTGACGCCATTGATGCCGCCGCCGTAAACCTGCGCGTGCTTGCTGTTCTGGCCGAGGTGGAAGCCACCAACGCCCAGCTTGGCACCCAGCTCACGGGTGAAGTTGTCGGTCGCGATCACCAGGCGCGATTCGATCAGCACCTGCTTGACGGGCCGATCGAGAACCGACACCAGCTGCCGGATTTCCTGCACCTTTTCCGGGGTGTCGTTGACCAGCAAGGTGTTGGTGCGCTCGTCGTAGGACACGCTGCCGCGCGGCGACAGGAACCCGCGCTCGGAATTGCCGCTGGCTCCGCCGCCGCCGCCGACATTGCCCGCCTTGGCACCCGAGGTCAAAAGATCCGCAATCTGCTTGGCATTCCCGTAGTTGATCGGAATGTAGTCGGTGACGAGCTCCGCGCTGTTGAGCTGCTTCTGGCGCGCGTCGGCGATGTTTTCCTCGTACTTGGCGATCTCCGTCTGCGGGGCCACCCAGATCACGTTGCCGTTCTGGCGCTTGGCCAGGCCCTTGGCGCGCAGGATCACGTCGAGCGCCTGGTCCCACGGCACGTTGACCAGCCGCAGGGTGACGTTGCCCTGCACGCTGTCGGATGCAACGATGTTGAGGTTGGACACGTCGGCGAGCAACTGCAGCACCGAGCGCACCGGAATGTCCTGGAAGTTGAAGGTGACGCGGCTGCCCTTGTAGACGATCGGCTTGGGCGCGCCGAGCGCCGTGGTTTCGCTGGAAGTCGGCCGCGAGAATTCGACCACGTACTGGTTGCCGGTCTGGTAGGACGCGGTCTGCACCACGCCGCGCGTTTCCACGTCGATGCGTGCGCCGCCCGGCACCGCATGGGTGTTGACGCTGCGCACCGGGGTTGCATAGCTCGTGACATCCAGCCGACGCGCCTGCGCCGCCGCCAGGTTGGCGCCCGCCACGTCGATGGTGGTCGTATCGCCGTTGGTGTGCATGCTGGTCGCCGCACCGGCCTGGCTGAAGTCGATCACCAGCTTGCCGCCGCCGTGATCACCGCGTTGGAAATCGACGCCCGTGATGACATTGCTGCCGGCCATCGCGACGGCCTTGTCGGGATTCGCGGTGGACACAGCCAGGGACCGCTGCGATTGCGGCGGCGGCGGAACCGGGGCCAGGGCAGGTTCCTGCGGCGGGTCGGCCGAGGTGGATGCGGTTGCGTTCTCCATGCCGTCGCCGATGGTCACCAGCAACTGGTTGCCCTGCACCTGGGTCACGTACGGTGAAGGCTGGCTCAGGTTCACCACGACGCGGGTGCGGCCGTTGGCTTCCACTGCGCTGACCGATTGGGCGGTGCCTTGTCCAAGGTTGTAGGACCGCTGCGCGAGACCGTTACCGGTATCGGCGAAATCCATCGCGATGCGCGGCGGCGTGTTGGTGCTGAACGCCTGCGGTGCGACGGCGGGGCCGGAGAAGCTGAGGGTCAGCTGGACCTTGCCACCCGGCAATGGCGATGCACTGACGCTCTGCAAGGTGTTGGCCGCCAAGGCCGGGCCGGCCACCAGCAGACATATCGCCACCACCGGCATCACCAGCAACGCCATCCATCCGCGTCCGGATCGGGCTGTGCCGCCATGGCTGCGGGCAAGGAAGTGAGCAGGTTTGGTCATCATGAACGTAACCCCCGATGAATCGTCATTTTTCGCCCAGAGCGACGGTCGCGTCGCGTTCCATCCAGCCGCCCGAACCGTTCGGCACCAATTCCACCAGATCGATCTCGCCCGGCGTCACCTGGGTGACGTGGCCGTAGTTCTGGCCCATGTAGTCGCCCACGTGGACCTGGTGGATCACCCCCTGCGGATCCTTGACCAGCCCCTCGACACTGCCCTTTGCACCGATCGTGCCCACCATCTTCAGGCTGTCGAGCGGGAACGCTTCGAGTGGTTCGCGCGGGCGGTTCTGGTCGGGGTGCGGACCGGCGGTATCCGCCGAGTTCGCTTGCGGCGGCGCCGGTTCGAACGGATCGCGCTTGTCCTGGTCCTGGTAGATGAAGGTTTCAAAAGTCTTGACGACCGGCAGCGCGGGCAGCGGCGCCCCCTTGCGCGCCTTGACCTGCGCTACCCATTCGTGGAGGTCGCCCTGGCCGCTGCACGCAGCGAGACCGGCCATCATGGCAAGGGTTGCCAGCGCAATCGCAATACGGGTGGGTCGCATGGTCACTTCCCTCCCTTCTTGGCCGGCTGTTTGCCCTTCGGTTCCTCGTCACCGAGGTAGCGATACGTCTGCACCGTGCCTTCCAGCATCAACTTGCCGCCTGGCGGTGGTGCATCCTTCGCACCGCCCGACTGGGCCGCCTTGAGCGACACGTCATGCATGGTGAGGATCACCACGCGCGGCAGGGATGCCACGCCGCTGATGAAGGTGCCGAACTGGTGGTACGTGCCCTGCATCTTCAGCGCGATCGGCTGGATGGCGTAGAACTCTTCCGGGATTTCGGGCTTCGGCTGGAACAGGTCCGTCTCGATGCCCGCGGCCTGCGCCGTTTGCGAGATGTTGACCAGCAGCGCCGGCATTTCCGTCTTGCTGGGCAGCTCGCGCAGCATCTGGCTCAGCATTTCGTTCATTTGCGCAAGCTGGGCCTTCAGGGCATCCAGGTTCACCACCTGGGCCTGCTTGTCCTCGAACTCGTGGCGCAACGTGACTTCCTTCTGCTGCCCTGTCGCAAGCGTCTCCTGCTGTCCGCTGATATAGAAATACCAGCCGAGGAACAGGATCACGATCACGATGATGGCGATGAAGAAGCCCTTGACCGACGTGGGCCAGCCGCCGATGTTGTTGCGATCGAGATTGCGCAGGTCATCGAAGAATTTCATGGCCTGGCCCCTCCCTTGCTCGTGGACGCAACGGGCGCCGGCTTGGCCGGCTCTGCCGCTTTCGGGACGGACGAGGAGGCGGGCAGCGTCGCGGGCGCCGAAGCCGGCGGTGCAACCGGCGCTGCCGCGGAAGCCGCCGGCGTCGATGCGGGTTTGGAAGTACCGGCAACCGCGGGGACCGGCGCCGCGCTCGATGCCGTGGCAGGCGCGGCGGCGGAACTGGAACCGGACGCGGGTCCGGAACCGGCATCGTCGCTCTTCGGCGTGCCGAGCGTCACGACCAACTCGAATTCATACGGCGCGTTCGAATCGGAGTGGACGTTTTCGGTCTTGACCAGCCGGGCCGGCCCCATCCATGGCGACGCCTCGATGTTGCGCATGTATTCCGCGACCGTCGC
This sequence comes from Rhodanobacteraceae bacterium, assembly GCA_035277545.1. Taxonomy (GTDB): domain Bacteria; phylum Pseudomonadota; class Gammaproteobacteria; order Xanthomonadales; family Rhodanobacteraceae; genus 66-474. The sequence continues at coordinate 3,883 of DATEKI010000220.1, forward strand.
GTTCGATTGCGCCACGCCGTTCAGCGTGAGCGTTTCGGTATCGCCGCTTTCGACTTCCTTCAATCCCGTCAGCCGCGCGCCCGCGGGGATCGTTTCCACGATCTGGTCGAACAGGTGCACCATCTGCGAGCGGCTGGACTGCAGTTTCTCGACGATCTTCTTGCGCGCCAGCAGGTGATCCTTGACCTTCTGCAGGCTGTTGATCTCCGTGATCTTGGAATCCAGCTGGGTGATCTGGCCCTGCAGGTAGTCGTTGCGATTGTTCTGGTTGTCGATGCGCAGGCTCATCCAGAAGCCCCACAACAGCACCAGCACGATGGCGGCGATCGCCCCGATGCCGAGATGGGTGAAGAATTCGCGCTTGCGGCGCTCGCGCCGTTCCGCGCGCCAAGGGAGGAGGTTGATCTTGGCCATTAGTCAAAACTCCTCAAGGCCAGCCCGGCGGCGATCATCAGCGCGGGCGCGTCCTGCGCCAGCGTCTGCGCCTGCAGCCGCGGCGACAACGACATGCTGGCGAGTGGATTGGCCACCACGCACGGCACGCCCAACTGCTCCACCACCATGTCGGCGACACCCGGGATCGACGCACAACCTCCGGCCAGCACGACCTGGTCGACCTTGCCGAATTCACTGCCCGCGAAGAAGAACTGCAACAGGCGGCTGACCTGTTGCACCATCGCTTCCTTGAACGGTTCCAGCACCTCGATTTCGTAGGACTCCGGCAAGCCGCCCTGGCGCTTGGCCAGCCCGGCTTCCTCGTAGGACATCCCGTAGCGGCGCATCACTTCATCGGTAAGCTGCTTGCCACCGAAAACCTGTTCGCGCGAATAGATGGTGCGCTGGTTCTTGAGTACCGACAGCGTGATCATCGTCGCGCCGATGTCGACCAGCGCGACCAGTGCGTCACGCGGCACCGAGAGTTGGTCGGCGATCAGGCGGAAGGCGTTCTCCATCGCGAACACTTCGACATCGATCACCCGCGCGGTGAGGCCGCCGAGATCGAGGGCGGCAACCCGCATGTCCACGTTTTCCGTACGTGACGCAGCCAGCAGGATCTGCTGCATCTCCGGATTGTCTTTTACCGGCCCGATGGTTTCGAAGTCGAGGCTGACTTCCTCGATCGGGTACGGGATGTACTGGTTGGCCTCGACCTGCACCTGCCCTTCAAGGTCATCCTCGGACAAGTCGGCCGGCATCGGGATCACCTTGGTGATCACCGCCGACCCCGCGACCGCGGCCGAGGCATATTTGGTGCGCGCGCCCGAACGCTGCACCGCACGGCGGATCGCATCGCCGACGGCTTCGACCTCGACGATGTTCTTCTCGACCACGGCATTGGGCGGCAGCGGCTCGACCGCGTAGTGCTCGACGCGGAAGCGCGAGCCGGCCTGGCTCAACTGCAACAACTTGACCGCGGTCGAACTGATATCGACGCCGATCAGCGGCGCAGCATTGGTTGTCAGTAATCCCACTGGAATTCCCCTTCCCCGAGCCCGCATGCGCAGGAAACCCGCGCGACTGCATTAGATACGAAAGTTAACGAAATATCAATAACCTTGCAAAGTACCTGCAAGCCAATGAAGTCCATGCACTTTCTGTATTAAATCATCGCTGTTCAATACCGAATTTGGCTGGAAGTACGTCACAAATCTTCGAGAAACTTCGGGCCGGATTCGCGGTGTCCGTCGCGACACGCTGCGCCCCATTTCCAACAGCCTCGCTCCGCCCGCTGCATGACAGCCGGGGTGTCGCCGGAACGCGCGCACGAAGCGTGCCCTTATAATTCCGCCCTCCCGTCGTTCCATCGTTCGTGCTGCGGAACACGCAGCCCGGTTCGGGGTCTGCACACGGCAACACCCGCAGGCTGCCGTACCTTTTCCGGAAAGCGCATGAGACTTCTCAAACGATTGCTGCTGGTGTGCCTTGTCGGGCTGCTCTCCCTGGTCCTGCTGGGCGCAATTGCCGGCGGCATCGCATGGTGGCTGCTGGAGCCGCGGGTGCCTTCGGTGGCATCGTTGAAGGACGTGCAGATGCAGGTGCCGCTGCGGATCCTGAGTTCCGATGGGCAGTTGATCGCCGAGTACGGCGAGATGCGCCGCAACCCGGTGCAGATCGCAAACGTGCCGGACAACCTCAAGCACGCGGTTCTCGCTGCGGAGGACGCCGACTTCTACCACCACTCCGGCATCGACATCGTCTCGACGTTCCGTGCGGCGATGGAAGTCGCGCTGCACCATGGCCAGAAGGTGCAGGGCGGCTCGACCATCACCCAGCAGGTCGCGCGCAATTTCTTCCTGAGCCCGCAGAAGACCTACACGCGCAAGATCATCGAGATCCTCACTTCGTTCCGCATCGAGAGCGAACTGAGCAAGGATCAGATCCTGCAGCTTTACCTCAACAAGATGTTCCTGGGCCACCGCACCTACGGTGTCGCGGCGGCCGCGCAGTACTACTACGGCAAGACCATCGACCAGCTCAGCATCGCCGAGTGCGCGGCGATCGCATCGAGCTTCCAGTCGCCTTCGGTGGTCAATCCGATCGACCACAAGGATCGCCTGATTGCGCGTCGCAACTGGGTGCTCGGCCAGATGCTTGCGCATCGCTTCATCGATCGCGCGCAATACGAACAAGCCATCGCGGCGACCGATGACGCCGCGCCACACGAGCCACCGGTGCAGGTGGATGCACCGTATCTGGCCGAAATGGTGCGGCAGCAGGCATTGCAGAAACTCGGCAGCCAGGCGCTCACCGACGGCTACGTGATCCGCACCACCATCGACGGCCATCTGCAGGCGCTCGCGAATCATGCGCTGCGCAGCCGGCTCGAGGATTACGATCATCGACATGGATACCGCGGCCCGGAAGCGCACGTTGCGCTGCCCGAGCCCGCGACACCTGCGGCACTCGAACAAGCGTTGTCGAACTACAACGACGTCAGCGGTCTGTGGCCCGCGATCGTCACGAAGGTCGGCGATGGTGAGGCCGAGGTCTATGTCCAGGGCAACGGATCGATCAAGCTGCCGGTCGCCGACATGAAGTGGGCGCTTGGTTATGCGCGCAAGGCCGGCATCGGCGGCAAGGGCGCGGCCTCGATCCTGCAGCCCGGCGACATCATCCGCGTGCGCGAAGTCCAGGACACGCAGCCCGCACCCGCCGCGCCCGCATCGAAAACGGCGAAGGTTGTCGCCAGGGATGCAAGGCACTGGGAGCTGGAGCAGATCCCGGCCGCGCAGTCCGCGATGGTGGCGCTGTCGCCCGACGACGGCGCGGTCAAGGCGCTGGTGGGCGGCTTCAATTTCCAGTTGAGCAAATTCAATCGTGCGGTGCAGACCGCGCGCCAGCCCGGCTCCAGCTTCAAGCCCTTCATCTATTCCGCCGCCTTCAGCCGCGGCTACACACCGGCGTCGATCATCAACGATGCGCCGATCGCATTGCCCGATCCATCCAAGCCGGGCGGCTTGTGGACGCCGCAGAATGATGATGGAAAATTCCGCGGGCCGATGCGCCTGCGTGAAGCGCTCGCGCAATCGGTCAACCTGGTCGCGATCCGCCTGCTGGACGCGGTGGGCGTGCGTTATGCGCGCGACTACGTCACGCGCTTCGGTTTCCCCCTCGATGCGATTCCGCCCAATCTCTCGATGGCGCTGGGTACCGCATCGGTGTCGCCGATGGCCATGGCCCGCGCTTACGCCGTATTCGCCAACGGCGGATTCCTGGTGACGCCCTACTACATCGCCGAGATCGACAACCGGGACGGCAAGGCCATCTACAAGGCCGATCCCGTGCAGGCGTGCCGCAACTGCGAGGCGCGCCTGCTCGACGAGGGCAAGACCACCGCGGCACCGGCGCAACCGGACGCCGCAGCGGGTGACCCCGGCGCCCTCGGCAACACCGCCAACGCGCTTTCCGCGGGCGCGCCGGCGGGTCCGTTGCTCGCGCCACGCGTCATCGACCCGCGCAACGATTTCCTGATCACCTCGCTGATGCACAGCGTGATCGACAGCCCCCTCGGCACCGGCGCGGCCGTGAAGAAACTCGGGCGCAGCGACCTCGCCGGCAAGACAGGCACTTCCAACGATTATCGCGACGGCTGGTTCAACGGTTTCAACAACGACCTGGTGACCACCGTCTGGGTAGGCTTCGATGATTTCAAATCCCTCGGTCACAAGGAGTTCGGCGCACAAACCGCACTGCCGATCTGGATGGCCTTCATGGGCCCGGCATTGCAGGGCAAGCCGGAGGCGGCGCTGCCGATGCCGCCGGGCATCGTCACCGCGACCATTGACCGCACCACCGGGCTGCCGGCTCCTCCCGGCGACACCAACACGACGACCGAAATGTTCAAGATCGAGGATCTGGACCGGCTGCGCGAGCAAGCCAAGCAGCAGCAGAACCAGGCGCCGGCCTACGACATTTTTTAGCGATCATCCCTGATCGCGTTTTTCCCGTGGCCGCGCGTGATCGCCGCAATGACGCACGCACCGATCACGGCGCATTCGGCCAGCAGCCGTCCATGGCGCCGGGCCGGTCGCCCGACCGGGCACGCGGTGCCGCCGGCATCACGCAAGCGCCCGCCCTCGCCCTGACTTTCCACAACAGCAGCTCCGCATCGGCGTTCACAGCCGCTGCGAACGCGAGCCGCGGCGGCTGTGGTCCGGTCAGCCTTTGCTTTTCTCCCCCACTTTTTGCGACACTGGCCCCGACGCGGCTGAAGGGCGCAGCACCATGCACAAGACCGCCGGCTACCACCGCATCCACGCCGAGGGTCGCGCGCACCAGTTGCGCCGCCGGGTTGCCCTCGAAGCCGCCCGCCTGATCAGCGAACACGGCATCCGCGATTACCAGTTGGCCAAGCGCAAGGCCGCGCGCCACGTCGGCGTCGACGAGGATGGCTACCTGCCGCGCAACAGCGAAATCGAGGACGCGTTGCGCGAGCACCAGCGCCTGTTCCGCGCCGAGGAACAAACGCAGGCGCTGCGCACGCGCAGGGAGGCCGCGCGCGGCGTGATGCGATTCCTGGAAATCTTCGAGCCTCGACTGGTCGGTCCCGTGCTGAGCGGCACGGCCGACACCCACTCGCCGGTCAACCTGCACGTATTCGATGATTCACCGGAACGCGTGGCGACCTACCTGCTGGACCACGGGGTCGCGTTCGAGACGCGCGCGCATACGTTCCGGCTGGATCGCCAGCGCAACGCTGAATTCCCGGTATTCCTCTTCGATGCCGAAGGCGTGGCGGTGGATGTCACCGTTTTTCCGCGCGATGCGTTGCGGCAGGCACCGCTCGACCGCACCGACGAGCGCCCGCAGCAACGCGCATCACTGGCGCAAGTGGAAACCTTGCTCGCAGAGACGGTCGCGTAGGGCGGGAGCAGCCGCGCAACAGCGTACCCCGCCGCGATTGAACCTTGCGAATGGCGGGATGCGCTGCGCTCCTTCGGCTCTGCGGAACCGATCCCCCAAGGAGGCATCGACATGCGGCATGTTCCTTCCTGGCTGCGTACCGTGATCGCGCTTCCGATCGGAATCGTGGCAATCAATGTGTTCCACCAACTGGCTGCCTTGCTGCTGCCCGCCCTCTATGGCGGCAACCTGGAGTACGACAGCCACCGCTTCCAGATGCTGCTGCTGGGCATGGGGGCCGGCGTGGCGGGAAGCTTCACGATGGGCGCGATTGCGCGTCAGCGATTGTGGCTGAACATGGGGATCTTCCTGGTCGCGATGCTGGCAATCGACGTGTTCGCGATCACCAGCTTGCTTGCCACGCAGCCGGCCTGGTTCAAAGCTGCCGTGTTGCTGTCGCTTCCGTTGCAGGTCTGGGCAGGCGCGTTGCTGGCCAAGGCCACTTTCCGGCAACTTCCGGCCGCGGCCAACTGACACCCGGACGTTCGCGGCACTCCGTTCGGCGGTCCGGTTCTGCGCAGGGGCGATCCCGTTCAGCGTTGCCCGATCGCCTTGTATTCGCGTGGCGTCGCGCCGACGTACACCTGGCGCGGACGCCCGATGCGGCCGCCCGGCATCTCGTGCTGCTCGATCCAGTGCGAGATCCAGCCGGCGGTGCGCGCGATCGCGAACATCACCGTGAACATCTCGGTGGGGATCTTCAGCGCCTTGTAGATGATTCCGGAATAGAAATCGACGTTCGGGTACAGCTTGTGCTCGATGAAGTAGTCGTCCTTCAGCGCGACTTCCTCCAGCTTCATCGCAATGTCCAGCAACGGGTCGTTGACGCCCAGCTTGTCGAGCACCTCGTGGCAGGTCGCGCGGATGATCTTGGCGCGCGGATCGAAATTCTTGTACACGCGATGGCCGAAACCCATCAGGCGGAAACCGGAGTTCTTGTCCTTGGCGCGCTCGACAGCCTTGCCGACATTCGCGGACGTGCCGATCTCGTTGAGCATCTTCAGCACGGCCTCGTTGGCGCCACCATGCGCCGGGCCCCACAGTGCCGCAATCCCCGCGGCGACCGACGCATACGGATTGGCGCCGGTCGAGCCCACCAGCCGCACGGTGGACGTGCTGGCATTCTGCTCGTGGTCGGCGTGCAGGATGAACAGAAGGTCAAGCGCCCTGGCGGCCACCGGGTTCATCTTCAACGGTTCGCTCGGCACCTCGAACATCATGTGCAGGAAGCGATCGACATACTCGAGGTTGTTACGCGGATACCGGATCGGCCAGCCGATCGAATAGCGGTAGGCGGCGGCGGCCAGGGTCGGCATCTTCGCGATCAACCGGATCGCGGCCAGCTTGCGTTGCGCGGGATCCCCGTTGTCGGTGGTGTCGTGGTAGAACGCCGACAGCGACGCCACCGACGCGCACAACATCGCCATCGGGTGCGCGTCGTAATGGAAACCGTGCAGGAAGTTCTTGACCGACTCGTGCATCATCGTGTGGTGCGTCACCTGGTCCTCGAACGCGTGCATCTGCTCCGCGCTCGGCAGCTCGCCTTCCAGCAACAGGTAGGCCACCTCGAGGAAACGCGATTGCTCGGCGAGCTGTTCGATCGGATAACCCCGATACAACAGCACGCCCTTCTCGCCGTCGATGAAGGTGATCGCGCTCTTGCACGCCGCGGTGGCGGCAAAGCCCGGATCGAAAGTGAAATGCCCTGTCTCGCGATAAAGCGGAGCGATATCCACGCAACTCGGCCCCTGGCTGCCCTCCACCAGCGGCAGGGACACGGAATGATCGGCGGCGGTCAGGGTGACGTTCTTGTTGGACACGCGGGACTCCTTGGAAGCACGCGCTGCGTGCGCGTTTTCGCTCGATTGAATCGGTCGATTATCGCACGATACGGCTGCGTACGCAGGTACGCAGCGGCCATCGCGCAAAGAAAACGCCTTCCGTGCTTGCGCACGGAAGGCGTCGGAAAGGCGGATCGGAGAACCTGTCCCGGAAGGGCCAGGTCGATGCGGGAAACGGGCTTTACTGCTTGCCCTTGCCCGCCGCGTAACGACGCTTGAACTTGTCGATGCGGCCACCCGCGTCCATCACCTTCTGCTTGCCGGTGTAGAACGGGTGCGAGGCCGAGGAAATGTCGACCTTGATCACGGGATACTCGTTGCCATCTTCCCACTTAACGGTTTCGTCGCTCGTCATCGTCGAACGCGTGAGGAACGCGAAGTCGGATGCGGCGTCCTGGAAAACCACCGGGTGGTAATCGGGATGGATGTCGGCTTTCATGGGTGTTCGCCTGGATTGGATTGCTGCGGGCAAGGGCGGAATTGTAACCCGGGCCTGGCCTTCCGGACAAGCCGCTGTTTCCCAATGCCCGGGCGCCCCGTTGTCCGAACCGGAACCCAATCGGCATTCCGCCCATGGGCCCGCGGCCGCCTGGTCCGTGGCAAGCGCGGGGTATCACGCCGTCAAGCGGCGGTCTGGAGACGCAACAGTGCCCGCATGGATGCCAATGCGTCCTCGCCGGCCCCCGAACACGCGATGTAGCCGTCGGGCCGCACGAGCGTGATGCCGGCCCGTGCGGTCGATCGCATTTCGACCACGGTGGCGAACGATTCGACCAGCCGCCCGGCGGCATCCACGACCGATGCCGGTACCGTCGCGCCCAGCAGCAGCAGGTAACGGCTGCCGATGCCCGAGCCGCCGCGCATCGAATCGTCGAGGCAACGCGTACCGGGGCCTTCCACGATCGGGCTGCCCCGGTAGGCGATGCCCAGTTCGGACAACCGCTGCACGAATGCATGCTGGAAGGGCGCCAGGCGCGAAACGATCGGTATCGCGACATTGCGCAATGCCTCGGCCAACCGGTTCGGCGTACCCATCGCACGAGTCAGGAAATCCGTGGTTTCGAGTACGCCCTTGACCACCGGAATGCGCTCGTCGCCGTAGCTGTCCAGCAGGACCTCGTTGCCGTGCCCGCGCAGGCAAAGATCGAGCTTCCACGCGAGATTCCAGGCATCCTGCAGGCCGGTGTTCATGCCCTGGCCGCCGAACGGACTGTGGATGTGCGCGGCGTCGCCGGCCACGAACACCCGGCCCTCGCGCAAGCGCGTCACGCGGCGATGGTGGATGTGGAAATAGCCGGCCCAATGCAGCGCCAGCGCCTCGATCCCGGCGGGCACGCGCTCGGCGAGCAACCTGCGCACCAATTCCAGGGAAGGTGCGTCGCCTTCGGGCTGGTCGATCATCGCCACGATGCGGCGGCGCGTCGCGCTCATCGGGAAAATCGCCAGGGGACCCTCGCTGTTGGGGCACAACTGCATTTCGCCGGCCGGCAACGCTTCGTTGCTCTGGATGTCCGCGAGCAGGAAGTGCGCCTTGTACTCGCCACCTTCGAACGGCAGGTTCAGCGCTTTCCGCACGGTGCTGTGCGCGCCGTCGCAACCGACAACGAACCTCGCGGAAATCGTCTCGCGGCCTCCCTGCGTGTCCAGCGTGACGCCGACCGAATCCCCGCGCTGTTCGGCTGCGACGAACGACGTCTGGTACTCCACGGCTCGGCCCTTCCGTGCCAAGGCCGCCACCAGCAAGCGCTCGGTGACGTCCTGGGGCACCATGGCCACGAAGGGATAGGGGCTGTTTTCGGGCGCGAACGGCATCCGCGCCAGCGTGCGTTCCCGCGTCGTCACCCGAATGGCGGTGACGCGATTGGCCAGTTCCAGGAACGGACCGGCGACGCCGGCCATGTCGAAGATTTCCAGCGTCCGCGGGAAGATCGCGAGCGCCTTGGAATGTTCCGACTGCGCGGCGCGCGCTTCCACCAACCGCCAGCGCAGGCCGCGGCGTGCGCATTCGTTGGCAAGGAACAATCCGACCGGGCCCGCGCCCACGATCAGCACATCGGTATCCACGGCGTTCGACATCGGCAAGCCCTCCTCGCCAGTGCTTCCGGCCGACGGGCCCGGCCGCGCCTCAAAGTCAACACTTGTTGACCGACGTGGAAGCGCAGCTTAGGTCGGCGCATCGCACTTGTCAACAGTTGTTGACCGAGTGATACTGGATGCGTGAAGAACCAGGGGCTTACCCGCAGCCAGCGCGGCCAGAACACGCGCGCAAGAATTCTTGCCGTGGCCAGGCGGCACTTCGCGGCCAAGGGCTACGAGCGGACGACGCTCCGCGCGATCGCCGTCGAGGCCGGCATCGATCCCAGCCTCGTGATGCGCTATTTCACGAACAAGGAAGGCCTGTTCGTGGCCGCCGCCGAGTTCGACCTGCACCTTCCCGACCTGCGTGGACAACCGCGTGGGGAAATCGCGGGGACGCTGGTGCGGCATTTCGTGAAGACGTGGGAGCAGGACGACAGCCTGCGCGCGTTGCTGCGCACGGCCACGACCCATGCACGCGCGGCCGAACGAATGCGCGCGATCGCCACGAAGCAGGTGATCCCCTCCATCGCTGCTGCATGTGGCGACGCGCAATCGGCACCGCTGCGTGCCTGCCTCATCAGCAGCCAGATCCTCGGCTTCGCCTACGCGCGCTACGTCCTGAAATTCCCGCCGCTGGCGAAGCTGTCCACCGATCGCATCGTGGCCTTGCTGGGGCCGGTGGTGCGGCACTACCTGTTCGACGAGCTGGACTGAAATCGGGCTCACGCCTCCGCAAAGCGCGCCGCCGCCCCGACCCACCGCTCCACCAGGCGCCGCGCAAGAACCGGACGGCCACGCAACATCGCCGTCCCGACCCGCTGAACCGCCGGCATCAGGTCGGCATCGCGCACGATGTCGGCCACCCGGAATCCCATCTCGCCGGTCTGGCGGGTGCCAAGCAACTCGCCCGGGCCACGCAAGCGCAAATCCCGTTCCGCGATCACGAAGCCATCGTTGGTCTCGCGCAGGGTTTCCAGGCGCTGTTTCGCCAATCCCGACAAGGGTGGCTGGTACAGGAGGACGCAGGTCGACGCGACGCTGCCACGGCCCACGCGCCCACGCAACTGGTGCAACTGCGCCAGACCGAGGCGCTCGGCATTTTCGATGACCATCAGGCTGGCATTGGGAACATCGACGCCCACTTCGACCACGGTGGTCGCCACCAGCAACGCCGTGCGGCCGTCCTTGAAGGCGTCCATCGCCGACTGTTTCACCGATGGCTTCATGCGTCCGTGCACCAGATCGACCGTGAGTTCCGGCAATGCCGCGTGCAACTGCGCGTAAGCGACCTCGGCTGCCTGCGCCTGCAGCACGTCGCTGTCTTCGATCAAGGTGCAGACCCAATACGCCTGCCGGCCTTCCGCGCAGGCCGCGCGGATGCGTTCGATCACCTCTTCGCGGCGGGTGTTGGCGATGGCCACGGTGCGCACCGGCGTGCGCCCGGGAGGCAACTCGTCCAGCGTCGACACATCGAGATCGGCGTAGGCGCTCATCGCCAGCGTGCGCGGGATCGGCGTCGCGGTCAGCACGAGCTGGTGCGGCATCTCGCCGCCACCCGCGCCTTTGTCGCGCAGGTTCATCCGTTGCTGCACGCCGAAGCGGTGTTGCTCGTCCACGATCGTGAGCCCGAGGCGCAAGAATTCGACACCTTCCTGCATCAGCGCGTGGGTGCCGACCACGATCGGCGCACCCGCCGCGAGTCGCGCCAGCGCCTTGGCGCGCGCACGGCCCGTCACCTTGCCCGCAAGCCACACCACTTCGATGCCCAGTGGTTCGAACCACGCGCGGAAACTGCGCAGGTGCTGTTCGGCCAGGAGTTCGGTCGGCGCCATCAGCGCGGTCTGCCGGCCGTTCGCGGTCGCGTGCAGCGCGGCGAGCGCGGCGACGACCGTCTTGCCCGAGCCGACGTCACCCTGCACCAGCCGCAGCATCGGCACGTTTTTCCCGAGATCAAGCCCGACTTCCCGCGCGACCCGCGTCTGCGCGCGCGTGAGCGCAAAAGGCAAGCCTTCGAGAAAGCGCTGCCGCAATCCGGCGTCGGCCGGCAATGCTGGCGCGCGATGTTTGCGTACCCGCGCGCGCATCCGCTTGAGGCTGATGTGGTGTGCCAGCAGTTCTTCGAACGCCAATCGTCGCTGTGCCGGATGCGTGCACGCCAGCAATGCAGCCACGTCGGCATCCGGCGTCGGCCGATGCACGCCGAGCAGCGCATCGCGCAACGGCATCAAGCCCAACGATTCCAGCAGATCGGATGGAATCAATTCCAGCGCATCTGCATCGGGCAGGCGCGCCAGCGCCTTTTCGATCACGCCACGCAGACGCTGCTGGCCCAGGCCTTCGGTGACGGGATAGACCGGCGTCAAGGTGTCTTCGACCGCGGATTCGCCGCGCATCACACGATACTGCGGGTGCACCATTTCCAAGCCGTGCTGGCCGTGGCGGACCGCGCCGTAACATCGCAGCCGCACGCCGGGTACGAACTGCTGCGCCTGCTGGCGACGGAAATGGAAGAAGCGCAACACCAGCGTCTCGCGCGATGCATCGGTGATCGCCACGCGCAATTGCGGCCGTGGACGGAAGCCGGTCTGGATCGCTTCGACCACGCCTTCGACCTGCACCGATTCGCCGGCGACGAGATCACGCATAGACGTGATGCGCGTGCGATCCTCGTAACGCAGCGGCAGGTGGAACCAGAGATCCTGCACGCGCTCGATGCCGAGCTTGCGCAGCGTTTCCGCCAACGCCGGACCGACCCCGGGCAACGTCGATGCCGCCGCGGGGCCGGGCTCGTCGTTCTGAATGAAGCGTGTATCGGCTGGCATCGTCACCCGCGCAAGGTTAGCCGATGCCGCCAGTCAACGATGCGTGCCCGCAGGCGGGTCAGGCTCCCTTCGCCGCAATCACGTCGATCTCGACTGCCGCACCGCGCGGCAGTGCCGCCACGCCGATCGTGGAACGCGCGGGATACGGCTCGCTGAAATATTTCTTCATGACTTCGTTGACGGTGCCGAAGTTGCCGAGATCGGTCATGTAGATCGCCACGCGCACGACGTCGTCGAACGAGGCGCCGGCCGCCGCAAGCACGGCCTTCAGGTTTTCGAACACGCGCGTGGCTTGCGCTTCGATGCCGCCGGTCACCATCTCGCCGGTGGCGGGATCGAGTGGCGTCTGGCCAGACAGGTACAGCGTGTTGCCACTGCGGATTGCCTGCGAATAGGGACCGATGGCCTTGGGTGCGGAATCGGAATGGATGGGCTGACGAGGCATGGCACTCTCGCGTCGCGATCAAGAAGGGACGGCAGAATATCACCTCCATGCGAAGCGGCGGTTGTGGAAAGTCAGGCCAGGGAAGGCCGTTCTGGTCTCCACGGAGTCACGTGACATCTCGTTGAGCGAAACGTTCGCGACGCAGCGATCAGGGACGATCGCAATCAAAGCGGATAGCGATAGACGCCGTTCACCACCTTGGTATTGCGGATCCGCCGCATCACGTCGGCGAGGTGTTTGCGGTTCTTCACTTCGATCGTGAAAATCAACGTGGCGGCCTGGATGCCGCGCTCGATGTACTTGACATCGTCGATATTCGAATTGGCCTCCGCGATCGCGGCGGAAACCGTCGCCAGCACGCCGGGCCGGTTGACCACTTCCACCCGCAACTCGACACGGTAGTCGCCCTGCACCTCGCTGTCCCAGCCGATCTCGACCCGGCGCTCGGGCAGCTTGAACAACTCGGCCACGTTGGGGCATTCGACGCGATGCACGACGATGCCCTTGCCGGGTGAGAGGTAACCGACGATGTCATCGCCCGGCACGGGGTGGCAGCAATTGCCGAAACTGAGGATGCCGCGCTCGGCGCCACTGATGCGGATTTTCTCGGCCCGGTGTTGTGCCGTGCCGATCACCGATCCGCCCAGCGCGATCAGCTTCGCCGCAACCTGGTCGGGCATGCGGTTGCCCATCGCGATGTCCGACAGCAGGTCTTCAAGGCGGCGGAGGTTGTTGTCGGCGAGGTAGCGATCCAGCGCTTCCGGGGGAACCGCATCCAGGCTCGAACCGCCGGCGTCCAGGGCGCTTTCCAGCATGCGGTGGCCGAAGTCGATCGCGTCCTCGTGCTGCAGGTGCTTGAGGTGCTGGCGGATCGCTGCGCGCGCCTTGCCGGTCACCGCGAAGTCCAGCCACGACGGATTGGGCGCCGCGGAAGGCGCGGTGATCACCTCCACCGTCTGCCCCGAGGACGGCTGCGCGCGCAACGATGCAAGCTTGCCATCGATGCGCGCCGCGACCGCGTGCATGCCCACGTCGGTGTGTACCGCGAAAGCGAGATCCAGCGCGGTCGCATTCTTCGGCAGCGCCTGGATGTCGCCCGCGGGCGTGAACAGGTAGACCTCGTCCGGAAACAGGTCCACCTTGACGTTCTCGATGAACTCCAGCGACGAGGGCGTCGCCGCCTGCGAATCGGCCAGCCCCGCGACCCACTGGCGCGCACGCGATTGCGCGCTGTTGGAGGGGACCGCCTCCTGCTTGTACGACCAGTGTGCCGCCACCCCGCGCTCGGCGACCGTGTCCATTTCCTCGGTGCGGATCTGGATTTCGATGGGCGCGGCGAATGGGCCGAACAGCACCGTGTGCAGCGACTGGTAGCCATTGGCCTTCGGGATCGCGATGAAATCCTTGAACCGCCCTTCCACCGGTTTGAACAGCGAATGCGCGGACCCGAGCGCCTGGTAGCAATGCGCGACGCTGTCGGTAATCAGGCGGAAGCCGTACACGTCCATCAACTGGTCGAAGGTCTTGTGCTCGACCTTCATCTTCGACCAGATGCTGTAGGGCGCCTTCACCCGGCTGATGATGCGCACGGGGATGCCGTCGGCCGCCAGGCGTTCCGCCAGCGCGAGCTCGATTTTCATCATCGACTCGCGGCGGTTGCCGAGGGTGCGGTTGATGCGCGAGGCGATGATCTTGTAGCGATCCGGATAAAGGCTGCGGAAGCCGAGGTCCTGCAATTCGGCGCGGATCGCGTTCATCCCGAGCCGCGCCGCGATCGGCGCATAGATGTCCAGGGTTTCGCGCGCGATCCGCCGGCGCGCATCCGGCGCCATCGCCGACAGCGTGCGCATGTTGTGCAGGCGATCGGCGAGCTTGATCAGGATTACGCGCAGGTCGCGCGCCATCGCCAGGAGCATCTTGCGGAAGCTTTCGGCGTCGGCTTCCACGCGGCTGGCGAAATCCACCCGCTCCAGTTTGGTGACGCCATCCACCAGCTCGGTGACCGTGGCGCCGAAGCTTGCTTCCAGTTGCACCCGGGTCATGCCCGTATCTTCGAGCGTGTCATGCAGGATCGCCGCGATGATGGTCTCGGCATCCAGGCGCAACCCCGCCAGGATCGTGGCCACCGCGAGCGGATGGGTGATGTAGGGTTCTCCGCTTTTCCGCCGCTGGCTGGCGTGGGCGCGCGCGCCTACCGCATAGGCACCGCGCACGCGTTCGATCTGCTCGGGGGGAAGATAAGCCGCCAGTTGCGCGGCAAGTGCGTCAATGCCAGCGGTTTCACCGGCCGCCGCTGGCCGCGCCACCTCGGTCGTGTCTGATTTGGCCTTGCGCTTGCGCATGCCTGCAAGCTAGACAGGCGCGCGGCGCGAGTCAATATCGCGGTGGCAGTATTTCAATCGGTCCGTGCACCCGACGTGCACGAACCGATCGCCGGGAGTGCCCCGGCCCCCAATCGACCTTCAGTGGCCGTGCGCCGTCACCGACGGATCCAGCATCTGCAGCGCCTGGCCCAGGTTGTTGGCGCCGGTGCGCTGGAGATCCTGCTGGCTGTAACTGCTGCCTGCCACGGGCAGGCACTGTCCCTTGGGCGGTGGAATGTGGCTACCGGTGTCGCGGATGCACGAACGCGAGTCGAGCGGCGGTACCGCCCGCGTTTTCCCGGTCGACGTCGCCGCCTGCTGGTTCGACGTGGCGGAAGCCGACTGGGTTTGAGCCTGGGTGTTGCCCGGACTGGTTTGCGCGAACGCCGGCAGTGCAAGCGCAGCACCGCCGCACACCGCGAACAGGGCCGTGGCGAGAAGTTGCTTGTTCATGACCGGTCTCCTCGGTGGGATGGGTGATTCATTTTGCGCCTGCCGCACGCCGCTGAATCACCGAACGCCGACGGTGCGACAGAGATCATTCATACTTTCGACTCAGTTTCCCCAGGAAGATTCCCCCGGCCCATGCGTGAAATCCGGCTGTTCGTCGATGCAGCGCTGGAACCCGGCAAGAACCTGTCGTTGCCGCGGGACGCCGCCCAGCATGCGTTGCGGGTGCTGCGCCTTAAGGCCGGCGATTCGGTGACCCTGTTCAATGGCGACGGGCGCCAGTATCGGGCGCGGCTGGTCGCCGCCGATCCGCGCGCAGCCAGCGTTCATGTCGAAGCCATGGAAACGCCCGTGCGCGAATCGCCCGTGCGCATCACGCTTCTCCAGTCGCTGGCGCGCGGCGAAAAGATGGACTGGATCATCCAGAAGGCCACCGAACTCGGCGCTGTGCGGATCCTGCCGATCACCAGCGAACGCAGCGAGGTGCGGCTGGAGGGCCCGCGCAGCGGAAAGCGGCTGGACCACTGGCGCGCGATTGCCATTGCCGCCTGCGAGCAGTGCGGGCGCAACGTCGTGCCGGGAATCCTCGCGCCCGACTCGCTGGAAGCGTGCCTTGCCGCCTACCCGCAGAAAGGCGCGGAGGTGCGCTGGATGCTGCATCCGGGTGGCAACGCACGCTTGCGGCATCTCGCCTCCGCGCCGGCGGACGTGACGCTGGCCGTGGGACCGGAAGGTGGATTCAGCGACAAGGACGTGGCCGCATTGCACCGCGCGGGCTTTGACGCCCTTGCATTGGGTCCCCGCATCCTGCGCACGGAAACCGCCGGACTGGCTGCGATGGCGGCACTGCAAGCCGTCTGCGGCGACTTCTGACCAGACCGGAAAAGGTGTCAGGCTGCTGCCGCCAGTGCGCCGACGACCAGATCCTCGATGGCGCCGAGATCCGGAATCCACGCCGCCTCGTCATGCACGCGCACCTGCTCTCGAACGCCGGCGAGAACGCCGCCGGATGACGCGTCGTCCAGCACCAGTGTCGCTTCCGAAATCAGCGTCAGGCGCGGGAAGCCCTGGCACAGGACGCCGAAATACGGCAGCCGCGCATGGCCGCTCAGGGCCTTGAGGATCGCGACCCGGGTGTTTTCGGCAGGCTCATGTTCCGCAACACCGGCCAACACCGAGAACGCCAGCACCGGAAGGCCCCATCCGCGCCACGCGAGGCGACCCAGCAGCCAGGGCGGTGCATCCGCGACCGCCGTGGGTTGCGCGTAGGTGATCACCTCCGCCATGGTGGTATTGGGCACGAGGACGCGGCCGCCCGTGACGGGAAGCATGACGCCGCGGATTTCGCGCGGCAAAGCCTGGACCGCGCTCATGCCTGGCCTCCCTTGGCACCCACCACCGGCTTCATCGCCGCCGAACCCGCGGCCTCGACGGACTCGCCGGCATGCATCCACTGTTCGATCGATGCCGAGCCCGTTTCCACCCGCGCAACCGTTTCCATGGGCACCAACTCGAGGCCGCCGAAATCGATCGTCAACCCCGGATGCTCGTCGCGCTTCGGAGCCGAAGCCGGCACGGCGGGAGCCTCGGGATCGACGAGTTGCCAGTCGTCCAACGGCGGCAACGCCGTCCATACATCGGCGTCGTCGACGGGCGTTGCAGGTTGCGGCGGCGCTGACGAAGGCGCCACCGCAAGCGGTTCCGGCTCGATCGGCGGGAGCTCGACCGCGGAAACGCTGCCACCTTCGATGACACGCCAGACCTCGGGGGATTCCGGCACGGGTTCGCCTTCCGCCGCGGCCAACCGGGCATCGATCATCGCCGACAGTGCCTCGGTGTCGACATCGAGCGCGTCGGCATGGTCGGCTTCCGTGCCGGCCGCGCGCGTTGCATCGGCCGCTTGCGCAGGCGGCGGGGTTTCCGTCCCGGGCGCCTCGATGGCCGGTGTCGGGGATTCCGTGCCGCCGGCATCGACGGCCAAGGGTGCCGCGGTTCCATCGAAGTCCATGGAATGCGCCGACGGCTCTTGCACGGCCACGAAGTCCGCCGTCATCGATTCGATTTCTGCCTGCGACAGGGGCCGTTCCACGAGCTGCGGCGCGTCCTCCGCGCCGGGCGGGGCGGCCGATCCTGCTTGCACCGGATCTTGTGCGTCCGGCGCGGCCGTGGCGACGATCGACGCCGTCTGCGCGGCCGCCGGCCGCGGCGGATCGAAATCACTGTTGCCGCTCAGCTTGGCGGTCAGATGGCGCAACCAGCGCGCCTGTGCCCAGCCGTCGAGCTTGCTGGAAATCTCGGGATCATTGAAAACCACCGCGACGCCGGTCTCCTCCAGCCCTGCTTCCACACCATCCAGCGACTCGCAATCATCGAGATTCACCAGCGCAGCGGTTGCCTGCGAGACGGCAAGGCGCGCTACGTCGAATTCCGCGGTGGAGGCTTCGTAGACGATCTCCACGCAACCGGACACCGCGTCGCGCAGATGCCGTGCAGAACCTGCATCGCCGAACACCAGCGCCACGCGCGGCCGAGACGGAATCTTCTGGTCAAGCACGGCGGGCCCCCAGGATCTCGCTGACGTTGTGCAACAGGTCCGACTCGCTGTAAGGCTTGCCGAGGTAGCGGTCGACGCCGATCTCGAACGCACGCTGGCGATGTTTCTCGCCCGTACGCGAGGTGATCATGATGATCGGAACATGGCGGAAGCGCGAATCGTTCTTCATGTGGGTGGCCAGTTCGAAACCGTCCATGCGCGGCATTTCGATGTCGAGCAACATCACGTCGGGTACGCGTTCCTGCAATTTCTCGAGTGCATCCATGCCGTCCTTCGCGGTGATGACCTCCAGCCGCTCGCGTTCGAGCACGCGGGTCGTCACCTTGCGCATCGTGATCGAATCGTCCACCACCATCACGACGCGTGGACCCTCCGATTCCGTGCGCATGGTCGCCGCCGGTACTTCGGGCACCGCCATGGTTTCGTCGTTCGCAACCGCGACCGCCGCCTGCTTGGCCTCGAAATGGCGCACGAGAGGTGCGAGATCGAGGATGAGCATCACCGAGCCATCGCCCAGGATGGTGGCGCCGAACATGCCGGGCACGTTGCTGATCTGCGGGCCGATCGGCTTCACCACGATTTCGCGCGAACCGATCACGGTGTCGATGCGGACGGCGGCCCGGAGGTCCCCCGCGCGCACCATCAGCAACGGCAGCTGCCCGGAGCCGTCCTCGGGGATGCTCGCCGCACCGAAGCCGAGCAGCTCCGACAAATCGTGCAGTGCGTATTCCTCGCCGGCATAACCGACGGTGCGTTCGCCGGACGCAAGCCGGTCCGCCATTTCCTGGCGGCGGATGCGCGACACCGCCTGCACCGAAGTCATCGGGATCGCGAACGTCGTTTCCGCCGCGCGCACGGTGATGGCTTGCGTGACCGCCAACGTGAAGGGCAGCCGGATATTGAACGTGGTGCCCCTGCCGTGCTCGGACTCGATCGCCAGCGATCCGCCGAGCTGGCGAATCTCGTTGGCCACCACGTCCATGCCGACGCCGCGACCGGCCAACTGGCTGACTTCGCCCGCGGTGGAGAAACCGGTCTGCAATACGAAGCCGAACAGTTCGCTGTCGGAAACCGGGACGTCCGGCTTCAACAGGCCGCGCTCGATCGCCTTGGCACGGATGGCATTGCGGTCGAAGCCGGCGCCGTCGTCGGAGACACGCACCAGCACCTCGGTGCCCTGGCGGCCGACCTCGATGGTGACCGTGCCTTCCATCGGCTTGCCGCGTGCGACGCGTTCGGCCGGCGCCTCGATGCCATGGGTCAACGCGTTGCGCAGCATGTGCTCGAACGGCGCCTTCATGCGTTCCAGCACGCTGCGGTCCATTTCGCCCTGCGCGCCTTCCACGCGCAGTTGCGCGCGCTTTCCGAGTTCGTCGGCGGCGCCGCGCAAGGTACGGCGCAGGTTCGGGACCATGGACTCGAACGGCACCATGCGCGTGCGCATCAGGCCGTCCTGCAAATCGGAGTTCACGCGCGACTGCTGCAGCA
>DATEKI010000221.1:0-5488 GCA_035277545.1 Rhodanobacteraceae bacterium
GCGCGGAGCCTGCTCCAGAGTTGTGCGGGTAGATGGCGAGGGCTAGTCTGCCCGGACACGCGCCGGTGATGCGAGAGGCGCGTCGCACGAGCGATGACGGTGCCAGACCACGGATATGCCGCATGAACGGGAAACTCAACCATGGTTGCGATGGATTGCCGGTTCTGTCGCGCCGCCGCTTCGTGCAAGGGCTGGCGCTGGGCGGCAGCGCCGCGTTCCTCGGCGGGTTCGTCAGACCGGCGTGGGCCTTGCAAAGCCTGGGCGAGCCGGGCGTATTGGGCGGCACCGACTTTGCGCTGGAGGTCGGCGAGACGCAGGTGAACTTCACCGGCAAGGCGCGCCACGCGACCACGGTCAATGGTTCGCTGCCGGGGCCGTTGCTGCGTTGGCGCGAGGGCACCGCGGTCACCTTGCGCGTCACCAACCGGCTGCCCGTGCCTACCTCGATCCACTGGCATGGCATTCTCTTGCCGTTCGGCATGGATGGCGTGCCGGGCATCAGTTTTCCAGGCATCGCGCCGGGCGAAACGTTCGTTTATCGCTTCCCGGTACGCCAGAGCGGCACCTACTGGTATCACGCACATTCCGGCTTCGAGGAACAGACGGGACTGTACGGCGCGCTGGTGATCGACCCGGCGCGACCGGACCGCATTCGTGCCGGGCGGGACTATGTGGTGATGCTCAACGACTGGACCGACGAGGATCCGCGCGCCTTGTTCGCGCATCTCAAGAAGCAGAGCGACTACTACAACCGCGGTGAATTGACCGCGCGCGACTTCTTTGCCGACGTCGCGCGCGTCGGCCTGAAGCAGGCGCTGGCAGAGCGCAGGATGTGGAACGAGATGCGCATGAGTCCGCGTGATCTCGTCGATGTTACCGGCGCCACCTACACCTATCTCATGAACGGCGCCACGCCCGCCGGCAACTGGACCGGCCTGTTCAAGCCTGGCGAGCGCGTGCGCCTGCGTTTCATCAACGGCTCTTCGAACAGCTTCTTCGACGTCCGGATTCCAGGCTTGAAGCTCAGTGTGGTCGCGGCCGATGGGCAGGATGTCGAGCCGGTCGAGGTGGACGAGTTCCGGATCGCGACGGCGGAGGTCTATGACGTGATCGTGCGGCCGCAGGAAGACCGCGCCTTCACGATCTTCGCGCAATCGATGAGCCGCGACGGTTATGCGCGCGGCACGCTGGCGCCGCGACGGGGAATGGAAGCCGAAGTGCCGCGGCTCGATCCGCTGCCGTTGTTGTCGATGACCGACATGATGGGTGCGATGACCCACGACACCCATGCGATGGGCGGCATCGATCACGAATCGATGCCGGGCATGGACATGGGCAGTCACGACAGGCACGACGGCATGGGAGAAATGCCCGAAGTGCACCACGCCCGCAGTGAATACGACAATCCAGATGTTGACATGCGCGTCGACACGCCGCGCACCAACCTCGATGACCCCGGGGTCGGCCTGCGCGACAACGGCCGCCGGGTGCTGACCTATGCCGACCTCCACACGATAGGCGGTTCGCTGTATCCCGGGCAGCCGACGACGCGCGAGATCGAGCTGCACCTGACCGGCAACATGCACCGCTTCACGTGGGGTTTCGACGGCCTGAAGTTCTCGCAAGCCAAGCCTGTCCATTTTCGCTACGGCGAGCACCTGCGCCTGGTGCTGGTCAACGACACGATGATGACCCACCCGATCCACCTGCACGGGATGTGGAGCGAACTGGAATCGCCTGGGCAGGCGTTCCAGGTCCGCAAGCACACCATCAGCGTGCAGCCCGCGCAGCGCATCACCTATCGCGTGAAAGCCGACGCATTGGGACGTTGGGCCTACCATTGCCACCTGCTGTACCACATGGAAGCGGGCATGTTCCGCGAAGTGGTGGTGTCGTGAGCGCGAGAAGGAACGTGGCCGTGGTGGCATGCACGCTGACTTTCGCCGCCACCGCGGCGGTCGCATCACCGACCATGGCGCAAGACGGCATGCAGGGCATGACCATGCAAGGCACGTCTGCACCGAAGCCCAAGCCGAAATCGAAACAGTTTCCCCACGGGGCGCACGGAAAAACCGGGGTGCCGCCCGCGCCTGCGTCGAGTGCTTCGGCCGCGCCAGCCACGCACGGCATGGATATGCAGTCGATGCAACATGCGGGCGCACCGACGCCTCCGCGGAGTCCGGATTACTCCGACGGTATCGGCTACGGGACCGTGATCGGCATGGACATGCGCGACGACGCACCGCTCGGCATGCTGCTGTTCGATCGGCTGGAGTATTTCGACGGCCGCGACGGCCATGGCGCGGCCTTCGATGCGCAGGCGTGGTACGGCAACGACAAGAACAAGCTGTGGCTGAAGGCCGAGGGTGAAACCGGGGCGGGGCGCCTGCAGGATTTGCGTGTCGAGGCGTTGTGGGATCGGCCGGTCAGCGCGTTCTGGGACATGCAGGCGGGCGTGCGCCACGATGCCGGCATCGGCCCCGCTCGCAACTGGGCAGCGTTCGGAATCCAGGGCCTCGCGCCGTACTGGTTCGAACTGCAAGCCACCGTCTATGTCGGCCCGTCAAGGCGCACGGCGTTCCGCTTCGAGTCGGAATACGAGCTGCTGCTGACGCAGCGATGGATCCTGCAGCCGCGCTTCGAGGCCAACCTGTACGGCCGCGGCGATCCGCAGCGCGGCACCGGTTCCGGCTTGTCGGACGCAACACTCGGCCTGCGTTTGCGCTACGAATTCACCCGCCGGTTCGCGCCGTACCTCGGCGTCGAGTTCGAGCGGCGATTCGGTGAGACCGCCGCACTCGCGCGTTCGAAAGGCGAACCTGCGTTCGATTCACGTCTGGTCGCCGGCGTGCGGGTATGGTTCTGACGACCTCGACGCGATGGCCATGCGCGACGACACAACGATCCTGCAATCCACCTTGACCTGTCCGCATTGCGGGCACCGCAGCATGGAAACCATGCCCGAAAACGCCTGCGTGTTCTTCCACGAATGCGCGGGGTGCGGTGCGGTGCTGCGTCCGAAGCAGGGTGACTGCTGCGTGTTCTGTTCCTACGGCGACGTGCCGTGCCCGCCGATGCAACGCCGGGGAACCTGTTGCGGGCAGCCACACGGCGTCACCGGCTTACCTCGGTGATTCGCAGCAGAGATTTCCCGTCCACATCGCGCAGCGGAAAGTACGCGCGATGCGTCTGCGCATCCACGGCGACCGAATGCGCGTTGGGTCCGAGCCATCCTTCACCGAGCTTCTTCACCTCACGGCTTTGTACCCCGAAGAGCGAAACGACGCCGCTCTCGCTCGCGACGTAAAGCCATTTCGATTGATCGTCCCAGGCCAGCACGTCGGGATCGCCGCCGACCGCGAAGTTCGCGATGACGCGCTTTGTTCGCAGGTCGAACACCAGCAATTTGTCGTTGCCTTCGCAGGCGATGAAGGCCAGGCGATCGGCCGGCTTGATCAGCAGCCCGTGATTGCCTTTCGCGCCCGGCAGCGCGTACCGCGCAACGATCCTGGCCGAGACAGGATCGATTTCCACCAGCTCGTCGCGCGTCTGCACGTTGGCGAAGATGTGTCTTGAAACGGGGTCGTACTGGGTGTTGCCGACGTCGCCGCCGAGCGGAATCGTGGCGACGCGCTTCATCGTTGAGGCGTCGATGACCGTGTCGGTTTTGCCGTGTTCGTCCGAGACGAACAACTTGTCGACGCCGGGCGCGTAGGCGATGCCATCCGGATACACGCCGGCCGGGGCGCGGGCGATCACTTTCAGGGTGCTCTCGTCGATCGCCACCAACTCATTGCTGCCCGTGGCCGACGCGTACACCCGGCCCAGGGCAGGTACCGCCAGCACGCCGTGCACGTGGCTGACACCGGGAATGGTTGCGACCACTTTCCCGTTTTGCGTGTCGAACACCACCACGGCGCTGTCGCCGAGGTGCGCGAGGAACAGCAGATGGCGTGCGGGGTCGAGGCTTGCGTAATCCCAACGGGTCGGCCGGCCCGGCAGGGGCACGTCCGCGACCGTTTTCAACGGCAAGTCGCCTGCGCTGCGGCTGCAGGCCGGCAGCGGCGCGATCGACAACACCGCAACGAGCAATAACGCGGAACAGCGATTGATGAAATCAGGGTTCTTCATTGCAGCCTCCCGCTCCGGAACGTGCTGCCTTCTTCCGGCGGCCTGACATGCCGGAACTGCGCCAGCAGCAGGAGATCGTAGACGATCTTCAAGGCGCCGCAGAGAAGCAGCGGCAAGGCGAAATACGAAACGGCGAACAGCGCGCCCGTCAGTGCCGGACTCATCGCCGAAGCCAGGCTGCGCGGCACGGACGTGAAGCTCGCCGCCGCCGGACGCTCGGCTTCGGTCACCACGGCCATCACGTAGGACGAGCGTGTCGGCACGTCCATCTGCGACAGCGCCGCGCGCACCAGCAGCAGCGCCAACGCGAGGACGAGGGTGGGTGAAATCGCGGCGAGCATCAGCGCGACGCTGGAGGGAATGTGCGTGAACACCATCGTGTTGATCAGGCCGATGCGCCGCGACAGGCGCGCCGCGACCGGGTAGGACAAGGCGGCAAGCAACCCGGTGCAGAAGAAGAATACGCCCGCTTCGGCCAGCGACAGGTGGAAGCGCTGGAACAGCCAGAGTGCGAGCAGGGATTGCACCACGAAACCGCCGGCGAAAGCGTCGAGGCTGAACAGCGCCGCGAGCTTCAACACGATCCCACGCGAAGGCCCGAGCGCCGGTGCGGGTTGCGCGTCCGGTGCGATGATGCGCTTCGGAAGACGTGCGTAGAGCACGCGTCCTGCCACGCCCAGCAGGGCGTAGAGAACGAACATGCCTTGCAGGGCCGTCAGTCGATCCAGTCCGAGCGTCACCAGAAGTCCGGGTGCGCCCGCGGCCAGCGCGCCCACTGCGCCAGCCAGTGCGCCGGCGAGGCTGTAACGCGCGAACATCCGGGTGCGGTCGACGGCGACGGCCTCATTCGCAAGCGCTGCATGTTCCAACGGCACGAACACGCTGACGTTGCCGGCGGATGGGTTGATCGTTCCGGCGAACGCGATCGCGAGCAGGACCGCATAGTGGTGGAATGCGGCAAACGCGAGTCCAGTGAGGATCATCAAGCCCGCGGCGACCAGCAGGAGTTGCCGGTACCCGTAGCGTGCGCCCAGCAACCCTGCGGCGATCGTCAGGCAGGCCGAACCGAGCAGCGACGCCGTTGCCAGCACGCCGACTTCGAGCGGCGAAAATCCCAGGGCAAGCAGGTAAGCCGGCAGCAGGATCGCGACGAAGCTGTCGCCGAAGTCGCGCAGGGCGCGCGCGGCGTAGAGGCAGTTCGCCGGCGCGAGGGGTCGCTGTGATGGCCTGGTTGCCGCGTGCATGCCGCTCACCGGTGCTTGTGCTGGTGGTGGATGTCCGGGTAGTGGGGATGGCTGTGGGTCAGTGGCGCGTGCGTGTGCTCGTGGGTGTGCGGCTCGGTCCCGTCCCAGTCGAA
>DATEKI010000222.1:0-12824 GCA_035277545.1 Rhodanobacteraceae bacterium
GGTCAACGCGTTGGCGAGCTTCACTTCCTTGCCGGTGCGCACCTGCAGCGCCTTCATGCCGGACGCGTAGCGGCCCGAACACACGCGCAGGAACGCGACGCGGTCGCGGTGCGCCGGGTCCATGTTGGCCTGGATCTTGAAGACGAAACCCGAGAGCTTTTCTTCTTCCGGTGACACTTCGCGCGTCGAAGTGGCGCGTGCCTGCGGCGACGGCGCGTGCTCGACGAAGAAATCCAGCAGCGGTTGCACGCCGAAATTGTTGATGCCGGAGCCGAAGAACACGGGCGTCTGTTCGCCGGCAAGGTATCTTTCGAGATCGAACGGATGCGAGGCGCCCTGCACCAGTTCCAGTTCCTCGCGCAGTTCGGCCAGCGCGTCGGCGCCGATGCGTTGTTCGAGTTCCGGGTCGTCAAGGCCTTTGAGGATCGTCGAGTCCTGGCGCGTGAAGTTGCGTCCCGATTCGTACAGGTGCACTTCGTCGTCGAGCAGGTGATACACGCCCTTGAGGCGCTTGCCCATGCCGATGGGCCAGGTCACCGGTGCACACTGGATCTTCAGCACCGATTCGACTTCATCCAGCAGTTCGATCGGCGAGCGGCCCTCGCGGTCGAGCTTGTTGATGAAGGTCATGATCGGGGTGGTGCGCAGCCGGCACACCTCCATCAATTTGATCGTGCGTTCCTCGACGCCCTTGGCGCAGTCGATCACCATCAGCGCGGAATCGACTGCGGTCAGGACGCGGTACGTGTCTTCGGAAAAGTCCGCGTGGCCGGGCGTGTCCAGCAGGTTGACGATGCGGCCCTCATAGGGGAATTGCATCACCGAGGACGTCACCGAGATGCCGCGCTCCTTTTCCATCGCCATCCAGTCGGAGGTCGCGTGGCGCGCGGACTTGCGCGACTTCACCGCGCCCGCCATCTGGATCGCGCCGCCGAACAGCAACAGCTTTTCGGTCAGCGTGGTCTTGCCCGCGTCCGGGTGCGAGATGATCGCGAAGGTGCGGCGGCGCTTGGTTTCGGTGGCGTGGTCGGGCATGGAAGCGGGTTTGCGAAACGCGCAAACCCGCCATTCTAGCGGCGATGGCCCAGACGCCCAAGACGCGTCACTGGCTGAGCTTCGTCAACAGCTTGTCCCAGAACTCCAGCGCCCAGGGCACGTTCGATGCCAGCAACTTTTCGTTGAGACCGTGCGCAAACGTGTCGTTGGGCTTGGAAAAGCTCGGGTCGACGCCGTAGCTGGGCACGCCGGCATTCCGGAAATACATGCTGTCCGAGGCGCCTGCCGACATGCCCGGAACGATATCGAGGCCTGGATAGCGCTGGTGCACCACCGCGCTGACGGCATCCACCACGTCCTTGCGCAACGGCGACGCCGGACTCTCCACCGGCGGCGGCTGGCGCACCGTGATCTCGACGCTCGGGTCATTGATCACCTTCTTGAGCGTGGCCTGCACGGCGGCGACGTGCGTGCCCGGAAAGATGCGGCAGTTGATGTTGGCGTCGGCGCGCTGCGGCAATGCATTCAGAGCGTGGCCGCCGTCCAGCATCGTGGCAACGCAGGTGGTGCGGATCTGGCCGACGTAGGCCGGGTCGGCCGAGAGTGTTGCGGCGGCCTTGGCATCATCCGGATTCGCGGCGAACGCGCGCATCGCCGCGGCGATCGGGCCGGTGTTGTGCTCGCCCGTCGCCTTCAGCGACGCCAGCGTGATCTCGCTGTGCTGAACCGGGAACTGGTATGCGGCCACGCGCTCCAGCGCTTTCGCCAATCGGTAGATCGCGTTTTTCGGTACGTCGGGTTCGCTGGAATGGCCGCCGGCCGAGGTCACGGTCAGCTTGAAATCGGCGTAGGTTTTTTCGGCGGCCTGGATTTCGTACACCACCGGCTTGCCCTGCGCGTTCAAGGTGCCGCCGCCCGCGTCGGCGTTGAGCAGGAATTCGGCGTCGTGGTAACGCTTGGCCAGTTCACGCGTGGAAGCCATGTCGGTTTCCTCGTCGCCCGAAAACACCATGATCATGCTGCGCTTGGGCACGTAGTGTTCGCGCTTGAAGCGCATGAAGGTTTCGACCAGCGCGATCACGTTGGTCTTCATGTCCGCCACGCCTCGGCCGTACAGGTAACCGTTCTCCTCGATCAGCTTGAACGGATCGCGCTTCCAGTCCGCCGGATTCGCGGCGACCACGTCCATGTGCGCCGACAGCAGGATCGGCTTCAGGCTCTTGTCGCTGCCCTGGTAGTGCACCACCAGCGCCGCGGTGTGTTCGACCGGGATGATCTCGATGTCTGATTTGGCGAAGCCGGCCGACTCGAGTTTGCCGGCGAGATACTGCGCGAAGGCGGGAACCTGGTCCTTGCCTTCCACCGTTTGCGCGGCGATGGCGTGCCGCAGCATGGCCATCGTTTCCGGCATGGCCTGCTGCGTGGTTTCGGCGCTGGCCAGCGAAGGACAGGCCAGCGCCAGGGCCAGGCAGCCGGCCACCAGCGTGCGATGCATGGACATGACGATGCTCCCGGGCTCAAAAGGACTTCAGGGTATCGTCTAATCGGGATGTTCGCACGGGTAATACGTCACGATGGGTCCTGCACCGCCTCGACCTGGATCTGGAGGCTGACCTTCATGTCGAGTCCGAACGACTTGCCGGCATCGATCCCGAAGTCGGCGCGGTTGAAAGTGGCCGAGGCTTCCGCGCCGCAACGCTCGCGCGGCTTCACCACCATGTCCGGGATGCATTTGAAATGCTCGATCTTCAAGTCCAGCGGACGCGTGACGCCGTGCAGCGTCAGTTTCCCAACCACGCGCGTCGGTGCGCCATCCACGAAATCCGCGAGTTCGCCGTCGTAGGTCGCGGTCGGATATTTCGCGGCATCGAAGAATGCGCACTCGGTCTTGCACAGCGGCGCGGGGATCGCGTCGCGCAGCACCATCTGCTTCAGTGGCGGGTTGCCGAAGTTGATGCTGTCGACGCGCGTGACGATGTGCAGCGCGCCGGTCTGCTTGGCACGATCCAGCGTGATCTTCCCGGACGAGTGGTTGAACTTGCCGCGCCAGGTCGACAGGCCCATGTGGTCGGCGGCGAAACTCGGGTAAGTGTGGTCCGGGTCGACGGTGAAGTGGGTCGGTGCGGCCGTAGCGGCGGTCATCGCCAGCAGCGGCAGTGCCGTCAGGAAACCAGGGCGGATTGCGCGCCGATGCAGGTTCATGGCATGGCCCCTCACGCCGGACGGTTGCAATTGACCATCCAGCTTGCGCCGAACCGGTCGGTGAACATGCCGAAGCGCAGCGCCCACGAGGTTTCCGCGATCGGCATGTCCACCTTGCCGCCCTTGCTCAAGGCGGCGAACAGGCGCTCGGCCTCTTCCGGTTTGTCGACGTGGAGCGATACCCGGCTGCCGTGGATGCCCGGATACGGCTCGCCGTTCGGCGGACACCAGTCGGACGCCATCAACTGGGCGTCACCAACGTCGAGCCGCACATGCGCGATCAGGTTGCGCATTTCCGGCGGCATCCTTTCACTGCCCGGCATTTCGCCGAAGGTCACTTTCATGGACACTTTGCCGCCCAGGCATTGGGCGTAGAAATCGAAAGCTTCCGCGGCCTGGTTGTTGAAGAACAGGTAGCTGACGAGTTGCATGATGGTTTCCTCATGGCGATTGCGGGACGTTCAGCTGCATGACGAATGGCGCCGCCGGAAATCGACAAATGCCCGCGGCGCGCGTTCAGGCCGCTTCGGGCAACGCGGGATACGGTTCGCGCCATGCGTCCAGCTCGTTGAGCCGGTCGTGCCAACGCCGCACGTTGGGGAATTCATCCAGCGGGATGGAGGCGCGTTCGGCGTAGGGCAGCACCGAGGCGACCGCGAAGTCGGCGATGGTGATGTCATGGCCCACGAGCCAGCGGCGGTCGTGCAGGTGGCCATCCAGGATTGCCGCCAGGCGGCGCCATTCCGCGGTCGCCCGTTTCACCTCGCCCGGATCGACATCGCCGAGGTCGAAGCGCGGCTTGATGATGTATTCGAAGTACAGGCTGGAGCCGTTGCGATAGAAGTGCGCGAGGTCCCAGCTCAACCAGCGGATCACTTCGATCTGGCGATCGTCCTGTGGCCACAGGTCGGAGTCTGCGCGCGCCGCCAGGTGGCACATGATCGCATTGGCCTCCCACAACGTGCGCTCGCCGTCGACCAGCGTGGGCACCTTGCCGTTGGGATTCAGTGCCAGGTATTCGGGCCGCCTGTGCGCGCCGCGGCCGAGATCGACGTGCACGAACTCGACCGGGGATCGCAGGTACTTCGCGACCGCGCAGGCCTTGCGGGGATTCACCGTGTCGAACCAGTAGAGTTTCATCGTGTCTTCTCCTTGCGGTTTGCGCGGGTTCCGCCGGGAACGGGCATCAGGCACGGACCGCCGGCGAGGTTGCGCAGGCTTGCCGCAGCCTGCGCGCCGATCGCTTCGGCGAGGCGCTGCTGCGTGTCGCGCCATGCCGGAAGTGCGTCCTTCAGCACGCGCGAACCTTTGGTCGTGATCGCCGCGATCCGCGAACGCGCATCATCGCCGTCGGTCCGCAAAGTGACCCAGCCGTGCTGTTCGGCGACGGCGAGGTTGCGTGTCAGCGTGGTGCGGTCGGCGGACAGCAGCTCGGCAAGACCGCCGATGGATCGCGGGCCGCCGAGATGCAGCGCGGCCAGCAACGTGAACTGGGTGGCGCGCAGCCCGTGCAGACGCAGGGCCTGGTCGAACTCGCGTGTGATCGCGCGCGACGCACGCCGCGCGGCCAGGCACAGGCAGTGGGTGGTCTCGAACAGGCCGGAACCGGGCAGCATGCCATGTATGTGTATATGCACCTGATTGACCTGTCAAGCGGATCGGGGCATGGCGTTTCCGATGGCGCCGGCTGGCCCGAAGACAAGACGCCAACCATCCGGGCGCATGGATCGTGGAATGGCGAAATGACATATGGCGGTATGGACGTCTATACGTCTGTTGACAGGCGATTCAATGGTTGCTAGATTGCGGCCGTTGCTCATCGAGACCGGCTGAGGGACAGGCCCTTGGAAGCCGGGGCAACCCGCGGGACCGCAAGGTTCCGCACGGTGCCAACTCCTGCGGAGGCGCGATGCGCCGCCCGAGAGATGAGCCGCGAGATCCCGCCATGCGCGGGATTGCACGGCCATTTCCGGTTCCCCGCACGACTCGATTCCGGGCATCGCAAGGAGAACCGTGATGAGTCTTGCCGTTGCAACCGAAACCACCGAATCCTTCGCGCGGCCCGCACCGCGCCCTCCCCGGGCGGAAGCACCCTTCGCATGCCAGCGCGGCACGCGCGCGATCCGGATCACGCCGCGCTATGCCGGGCACCAAGTGACGGTCCCCGTGCGTTACCTCTGGGCGGGCGCACCGGGCGCGCCCACCCTGATCGTGCAGGGCGGCATTTCGGCCGATCGGGATGTCTGTGCCACCGCCGAGCATGCCGCGCCCGGCTGGTGGGAGGCGCTGGTCGGCCGCAACCGCGCGATCGACATCGAGCACGTACGCGTGCTGGCAATCGACTGGCTGGATGCGGGCGACCTGGAGTCGCCCTCGGTGTCCAGCGAGGACCAGGCCGACGCGCTGGCCGCGTTGCTGGATGCGCTGGGGATTGCACGCGTCGAGGCCTTCGTGGGTGCATCGTACGGCGCGATGGTCGGCCTGGCGTTCGCCGCCCGCCACGCCGATCGCCTGGGCAAACTCGTCGCGCTGGCCGGCGCCCACCGTCCGCACCCGCATGCGACGGCACAGCGCGCGGTCCAGCGCGGCATCGTCAAGCTCGGCCTCGACAGGGGCTGCGTGGATGAAGCCTTGTCATTGGCACGCCAGCTGGCGCTGACCACGTATCGCAGCGGCGAGGAAATCGGCCGCCGTTTCGCCGGTGGTGCGGAATATCGCGGTGACCGCTTCCAGCTTCCCGTCGAAGGCTGGCTCGAACACCACGGCCGGCGATTTGCCGCGCGCTTCGATGCACGCCGCTACCTCGCGTTGTCGGAATCGATCGATTTGCACGACGTCGACCCGAAAGCCGTGCGCGTGCCGACCTCGTTGATCGGATTCGCCAGCGACCGGCTGGTGCCGCTCGCGGACCTGTGCGCGTTGCAGCAGCGCCTCGCCGCCCCGGCCAGCCTCGACGTGGTCGAGACGCGATACGGCCACGACGGCTTCCTGAAAGAACACGAACGCCTCGCGCCGCTGTTGCGCGAGGCCCTGAACGCATGGAGCACGCCATGAGCCACGCCGTTTCCTGTACGCGCGCGGTGCGCGCCGGCATCGAGACCGATGCACAGCACGGCGCGGTAGTGCCGCCGCTGCATCTTTCCACCAATTACTCGTTCGCGGGCTTCAACGAAAAACGGGAATACGATTATTCGCGCAGCGGCAATCCCACCCGCGACCTGCTGGCCGAAGCGCTGAGCGATCTCGAGCAGGGCGTGGGTACGGTGGTCACGGCCAGCGGCATGGCCGCGGTCGCGCTGGCACTGGAACTGGTGCCGGCGGGCGGCAAGGTGCTGGCTGCGCACGATTGCTA
The DNA here is from genome assembly GCA_035277545.1 of Rhodanobacteraceae bacterium. Taxonomy (GTDB): domain Bacteria; phylum Pseudomonadota; class Gammaproteobacteria; order Xanthomonadales; family Rhodanobacteraceae; genus 66-474. The sequence goes on from DATEKI010000222.1 coordinate 6,551, forward strand.
TGGTGGCACCTGGCGGCTCCTGGATGCGTGGGCGAAGAAGGGTCGCTTCAGCGTGCGCTTCGCCGACCTTACCGATCCCGCCGCGCTGGCCGCGGGTCTGGCCGAAAACCCTTCGCTGGTGTGGGTGGAGACGCCGTCCAATCCGCTGCTGCGCATCACCGATATCCGCCATGTCGCGCTCGCCGCGCACGCCGCGGGTGCGTTGTGCCTGGTGGACAACACCTTCCTGTCGCCCGCATTGCAGCAGCCGCTGACATTGGGCGCCGACGTGGTGGTGCACTCGACGACGAAGTACATCAACGGCCACAGCGACGTGGTCGGAGGCGCGGTGATCGCGCGCGAACCGGAAATCACCGAGAAGCTGAAGTGGTGGGGCAATTGCCTGGGCCTCACCGGCGCGCCGTTCGATAGCTGGTTGACGTTGCGTGGCTTGCGCACGTTGTCGGCGCGCCTGCGCGTGCACCAGGAAAACGCGAGTGCGCTGGCCGATCTGCTGGACCAGCATCCCGCGGTGGCGCGCGTGTTCCATCCCGGCCTGGTTTCACATCCGCAGCACGCGTTGGCGAAGCGCCAGCAGTCGGGCTTCGGCGCGATGCTGAGTTTCGAACTTGCGGGCGGCGAAGATGCGGTGCGCGCGTTCCTCGATGGCCTGCAGTGCATCACGCTGGCCGAATCGCTGGGCGGCGTGGAAAGCCTCATCGCGCATCCGGCCACCATGACCCACGCGGCGATGGCGCCCGAGGCGCGCCGTGCGGCCGGCATTTCCGACACGCTGCTGCGCCTTTCGGTCGGGATCGAAGACATCGCGGATCTTTCGCGCCACCTGCGCGCAGCGCTGGCGCGCGCGGACGCGGTGTCGCGAAAACGCGTGGCGCTGCCGGCATGAGCGCGGTACTGGCGGAAGAGGCGTTCGTTCGCCGCGCCGCGGCGCAACGCGATATCGCGGTGGTGCTGTTCGGCACCGGCAACGTCGGCGGTGCTTTCCTGCAGCTGCTGCGCATGCCTGCGGGCTGCCATTTGCGTCTGGTCGGCGCGGCGAACTCGCGTCATCAACAAACGCAGCCCGCCGCGCTGTCCGAGCGCCGCCTGCGCGACCGTCTGAATGTCACGGGCGACGCACGCGACGATGCCGCATTGCTGCGTGCGCTGAATGCGCATGACGCATCGCGCAAGGTGATCGTCGATGCGACCGCGTCGGCCGAGCTCGCGGCACTGCACCCGGAATGGCTGGCACGCGGCTGCCATGTCGTCACCGCCAACAAGGCGCTGGCCGGCGGAGAACTCGATGGCTGGCACGCACTACAGGAGGCGTGTGCGCAAGACGTCCACTATGGCGACAGCGCGACCGTCGGGGCGGGCTTGCCGGCGCTCGCCACCTTGCGCCGGCTGCAACTTTGCGGCGACGCATTGACACGGATCGAGGGCGTGTTTTCGGGTTCGTTCTCGTACCTGTTCAACCACTACGACGCGCGGCAGGCGTTCTCGACGCTGCTGCGCGAGGCGTGCGCGCTCGGCTACACCGAACCCGATCCGCGTGCCGATCTTTCCGGCGAGGACGTCGCGCGCAAGCTGCTGATCCTCGCGCGCGCCGCGGGCATTCCGTTGCAGCGCAGCGATGTCGAAGTCGAAAACCTGGTGCCGGAAAAATTGCGCGACGTACCGCGGCCCGAATTCCTGGATCGCCTCGATGAACTCGATGGGCCGATCGCGGCACGCCATGCCGCTGCCGTTTCGCGCGATTGCGTGCTGCGCTACCTCGCGCGCTTCGACGCCGGCGGCACCGCGCGCGTCGGCCTGGTCGAAGTGCCGCCCGGTCACCCGGCGACACACCTGCAGGGTGCGGACAACCTGTTCGCCTTCACCACGTCGCGCTACGCGCAACGCCCGCTGGTGATCCAGGGCGCGGGCGCGGGGCCGGAAGTCACGGCGCAGGCGCTGTTGGGAGACATCCTGGCATTGGCTTGACCGTGCGGGGCGGTTCCTCGATGCGCTGCGCAGGCGGCCACGCCGAATCCACCCCGTGGCCTTGAACGGCGATACACTCGCCGCCGTCGGAGGCCGGCCTGTTGCCGGCGGGACCCGTGGGGCACCAGGTGGCGGACGGTCGCGGCCTTTTCGAAGAGCTGAAGCGGCGTCACGTGTGGCGGGTGGCCGTCGCTTACGCGATCGCGGCCTGGCTGCTGGTGCAGATCGCCACGCAAGTCTTCCCGTTCTTCAACATTCCCAATTGGGTGGTGCGCGTCGTCGTGCTGCTGCTGGTATTGGGATTCCCCGTTGTAGCTGCATTGGCGTGGGTGTACGAGGTGACGCCGGGGGGCATCCGCCGCACCGAGCCGGCCGGTTCGCCGGAAGCGCGCCCCGCGCACGAACATCGCTCGGTCGGGCAGAAGCTCAACGCAATCATCGTCACCGTGCTGGTGCTGGCGGTCGCGGTCACCAGCTGGCGCTTGTACATCGTGCGGCACGAAAGCAACGCCGCGGCGACGGCCGTGCCTGCAATGGGCAGCCCGGATGAAGCGCAGCGCAATCCGGGAACCGCCGGCGTGCAGCCGGCGCAAGCGATTCCCGCCAAATCCATCGCGGTGCTGCCGTTCGAAAATCTTTCGACCGACAAGACCAACGCCTATTTCGCCGATGGCATGCAGGACCTGATCCTCACCAAGCTCGCCGACGTCGGTGACCTGAAGGTGATCTCGCGCACCTCGACGATGCAGTACGGCAGCCGTCCCCAGAACCTGAAGCAGATCGGGCAGCAGCTCGGCGTTGCGACCATCCTCGAGGGCAGCGTGCAGAAGGCGGCCAACGAGGTGCTGATCAACGTGCAGTTGATCAACGCCCGTACCGATGGGCACATCTGGGCGCAGTCCTACACGCGAACGCTGGACAATATCTTCGGCGTCGAGGGCGACGTGGCGGCGCAGATCGCCGGCACCCTGAGCGCGAAACTCTCGCCGGCCCAGTCGGCGCAGTTGACCGCCGTGCCCACCCGGAACCCGGCGGCCTACGATGCGTTCCTGCGTGCCGAGTATCAGGCCAACAAAGGACTGATCAATTACGACACCGCAAGCTGGAAGGCGGCGCTCCCGTTGTACCACGAGGCGGTCCAGGCCGATCCGGATTTCGCCCTGGCGTGGGCGCGCTTGTCGTTCAACGAAAGCCAGCTCGCCTGGTTCGGCGGCGGCGGGCAGAACGTCAAGCAACTGAACCAGCAGGCGCGCGCCGATGCCGAACAGGCCTTGAAGCTGGCGGCGGATCTCGCTGCTTCGCAGCTCGCGATCGGTTTCACCGAGTACTGGGGTCGCCAACACTACGACGCCGCATTGAAAGCTTTTGCCGCGGCGCTGAAGTTGAAGCCCAACGATGCCGATGCGTTGGCCGCGCAGGGCTACGTCCAGCGCCGCATGGGCAATTTCGATGCCGCGATCGCCTCGCTGCAGCAGGCGTCGACGCTCGATCCGCGCAACTCCGCGCTGGCCTTCGAACTGGGTCTGACCTACATGGGGACCAGCCGCTATGCCGAAGCCGGGCAGGCTTTCCAGCGGGCGCTGGCGCTGGATCCCGAAAACCGCAACGCCAAGGCAGCTTATTCCAACACCATCGTTTACAGCGGCGGCGACATGGCCCGCGCCATGGCCGCGGCGCAGGGCGACGATCCCGCATTGAAAATCCAGCGCGTTTTTTTGCTGACGTATCAGCGCCACTACAAGGATGCGCTCGCGTTGCTCGACGGCATTCCGGATACGCCGGACAATTTCTCGATCGGCGGTGGCGGGTTCAAGCCGCAGCAGCAAGCCAACCTGTACTGGTTGATGGGCGACAAGGTGCGGGCCCGTCCGCTGTATGCGCAATCGCTGGCCTTGCTGCGGGAGCCGCTCAAGATGGCGCAGGGCTCCAATCTGGCCTTCGTGCTGATGGCTGCGGCCAATGTGGAAATCGGGCTCGGCCAGAACGAGCAGGGGCTGGCTGCCATCGAAAAATCGCTGAAGGCCATCGCCGACAGCAAGGATCAGGTTTACGGGCCGATCGTCATGGTGGTCGACGCTCAGGTCTTCGCCCAGGCAGGACGCCCCGATCTCGCGGTGCCGCTGCTCGCCAGGGCGCTTGCCGAACCCGGCATCGGTCAAAGCTATTCGCCCGTGATGCTGTGGCTCGATCCTTGGTGGGATTCGATCCGCAGCGACGCGCGCTTTCAGGCCTTGTTGAAGCAGTACGCCAGGTACAAACCCGCCGTCGCTCATGTCTCTCCGCCTGCCTCCGGCAGCTCGATGGCCGCGGCTTCCGCCATCGCCCCGTAGCGCGAAGGCGTTGCGAGGATTTCATCCTGCGTCTGCCATTGCGCCGCGATGCACTTTGGCGAGATCTCGCGTTTCGCTGATCACCCTTCGATCATGCCGTGGTGCGCAGCGGCCTGCTCCACGTCCGGCGTGCGCCAACCGCAGGCGAGCCCCCATGCGAAGAAGCCGACCGCGACCACCGCGACGATCAGCAAGTCCCAACCGTAGGGCAGGTAACCGTGGCCGCCGAACCTGGCGCTGCCGGCCCACGACAGCAGCGCGATCGCCGGCAGGTAAAAGATCATCCACAGCGCGCCGCGCACCTGCTTCATCAGGTCGGTACCGCCGCGCCGTACCGCGTACCAGAGCCACACGGGCAGCGCGACCACCATCAGCAGGATGATCTCGCCGGTGCGCGGCCAGCGCGCCCAATACAAGAGTTCGGTCGCGAACACGAACGCCAATCCCGCGATGACGGGCAGCAGCGGGATGCGCAGCGGCCGTCGGATTTCCGGCGCGGTGCGCCTGAGCACCGAGACACTGACTGGTCCCGTCAAATACGAAATGATGGTCGCGACCGAAATCACTTCCGCCAGCGTCGCCCAGCCGCGGAAAAAGAACAGGAAGATGAAAGCGACCACCAGGTTCAGCCACATCGCCGGGCGCGGGATGCCGAAGCGCGGATGCACGCGCCCGAAAATCTTCGGCAGCGTGCCGTTGCGCTCCATGCCATAGATCATCCGCGCCGTCGTCGCGGTGTAGGTTGCGCCGGTTCCCGATGGACTGATGAACGCGTCGGAATACAACAGCAGCGCCAGCCAGTTCAGGTTGAGCGCCAAGGCCAGTTGCGCGAACGGCGAGGAATGTTCGATCGCGGCCCAGCCGCCCTTCGCGAGCGCCGCCGGTTCGGTCGCGCCGAGGAACGCCACCTGCAACAACAGGTAAACGATCGTTGCCAGCACGATCGAACCGATCACCCCGAACGGCACGTTGCGGCCGGGATTCCTGGCCTCGCCCGCGAGATTCACCGGGCTCTGGAAACCGTTGAAGCTGAACACGATGCCGCTGATCGCGACCGCCGTCAGGATCGCCGAAACGTTGTAGGCATGCGGCCCGCCGTGCGCGCCAACATGGAAGTTCTCGGGGTGGAACGACGTCGCCATCAGCGCGATCGCGGTCAGCGCCGGCACGATCAGTTTGTACAGCGTGATCCAGGTGTTGGTCTTCGCGAAGAGGTTCACGCTCCAGTAGTTCAGCAGGAAATACACGATCACCAGCGCCGCCGAAATCGCGAGGCCGGTCGGACTCAACTCGCCCATGCCGCCCGGCGCGACGTGGTACAGATCCTGCGCCCACTGCCACGGCCACGAGGCCATGTACTGCACCGAGGCTTCGGCCTCGACCGGTATCACCGATGCGATTGCGATCCAGTTGGCCCAGGCCGCGATGAAACCCACCAGCGTGCCGTGCGAGTACTGGCCGTAGCGCACCATGCCTCCGGATTCCGGGAACATCGCGCCGAGTTCGGCGTAGGTGATTGCGATGAACAGGATCACCACCGCGCCGATCACCCACGCCCAGATTGCGCCCGGTCCGGCCAGTTGCGCCGCGCGCCACGCGCCGAACAGCCAACCCGAGCCGATGATCGAGCCGAGGCCCGTGAACATCAGTGCCCAAGCGCCGACGTTGCGGCGGATTGCGTTTTCGTTGCTCATGCGGCAGACCTTCCCCGGCAAAACAGTGCCCGATCATCGCAGAACAGAGCGCGCCTGTCCGCGTGGCGATGGTCATGCTCGTGGTACCGCCCGGTGACGCGCGTTCGCCTTCAGCGAAGTGCGTTTAGCCGGATCGTGTGACGTGCCCCGATCGGCGTACACTCGCGTCGTCGGAGGCCGGCCAGTAACCGGCGGAAACGGCGAGGCGCACAACGGTGGCAGACGGTCGCGGCTTTCTCGAAGAGCTGAAGCGCCGCCACGTGTGGCGCGTGGCGATTGCCTATG
>DATEKI010000223.1:0-12627 GCA_035277545.1 Rhodanobacteraceae bacterium
CGGGTCAATCGCGCGACGCCGGTCAGCATCACGTCCACCAGCAGCGCCCATTTCTCGGTCGGGAACTCTTCGAGCCGCGACACGAACTGCAGGCCGGCGTTGTTGACCAGCACGTCGATGTCGCAGGGCAATGCCTTCATCAGTGCGGCAACGCTTGCATCCGAAGTGACGTCCAGCGCCAAGGCGTCCGCGCTGCCGCCGGCAGCGCGGATTTCATCCGCGACCTTGCGCGCCGCCGCGACATCCATGTCGGTCGCGACGATGCGGTGCCCGGCTTGCGCGAGTTCCGTCGCTATGCCGGCGCCGATGCCGCTGCCCGCGCCGGTGATCAGGATGTTCGGCATGGCGGTTCCTCAGAAGTTGTAGCGCGCGCTCAGGTAGTAATTGCGCGGCCATCCATAGTAAGCCGTCTGGATGTTGCCCACGCTGGAGAATTCCTGCGCGTCGGTCTTGTAGGTCTTGTCGGTCAGGTTGCGGACGCCGGCACGAACCTGCCAATGACCATCGGCCGAATCGAACACGCCGAACAATCCAACCAGCATGTAGGACGGCTGCACCAGCCCCGGACGGTTGTCCACGCTCAACCACATCGTGCTGCGGTAGGAAACGTCACCGCCGACGGTGATCGCGCCGCCGTCGCCGAGGTTGAAGGTGTGGGTCGCGGCCACCCGCGCGGTCCAGTGGGGCGTGAATGCGACGTGCGCGTGCAGGCCAGCGAGCGACGGATCGAGTTGCACGCGCGGATCCTTGAACTCGTCGTATTTGGCGTTGAGATAACCGACCTGCGCCTGCAGCTGGTTGTTGTCGCCGACCAGCGTCGAGCCCTGGAACTCGGCGCCATACATGGTCAGCTTGGCGGCGTTCAAGACCGGGAATCCGAAGTTGGGAATCGGACTGCCCGGATTGGTGATGTCGGAGACGCGGGCCTGGAAATCCTTGTAGTTGCTGTAGAACACGTCGCCGTTGGCCGTCGCGCGTCCATCGGCGCTGCGGAATTTCAGGCCCGATTCGTACGTCCACACGTATTCCGGCGCGAAGGTACTGACATCGGAAGGCGCGTTGGCACGGCCGTTGAAACCGCCGGACTTGAAGCCGCGGTTGGCGGATACGTACCACATCAGTTGCGGGTTGAACTGTTTCTGCAGGCTGACCGACGGCGTCACCGCCGACCAGGTCTTGCCGTCGGTGAACGCGAAGGTGCTGTCGAACGCCGACAGCGGCGGCCCGAAGAACGCCGTGGTGGTGCGGAAATAATCCTTTTTCTCACGCGTGTAACGCACGCCGCCCGACACGCTCCAGCCATTGCCGAGATCCCAGGTGGCGTTGCCGAAGGCGGCGTAACTCTTGTTGTCGAGGTTGTCGTCGATGGTGCGCAGGAAATCGATCGGCAGGCCGAAGAAGGTCAGGAAGCTGTCGGCGTAGGCTTCCTGGTGCGAAGGCACGTGCTCGTCGAGATAGTAGGCGCCCAGCACCGCGTGCAGGTTGTCGTGGTTGTTGTACTGCAACTGGAATTCCTGGCTGAGCTGGTGTTGGCGCAGCGCCACCAGCACGTCGCCGAGCTGCTCCTGCGAGGCGTCGATGTCGATGTAGGCCGCGGTGTCGAGCTTGCGGTACGCGGTGATGCTCTTGAAATCCCAGTTGTCGTTGAGATGCCAGTCCATGTGCAGGGCCACGCCTTTCTGCACCAGCTTCTGGCCCTTGTCGGGTCCGAACGATGTCCGGGCGTGGAAGTCCCACGGGGTGGGTTCCAGCAATACGGTCTGGGTGCCGAGCGCCAGGTCCGTGCTCATCAAGGGCGCGGTGGGCTGGCCCATGGTCAGCGCGGTGTCCTGGTGGCTGTAGTCGACGGAGAGGATGGCGTTGAAGTTTTCCGAGGGATGGAAATCCAGCTTGCCGCGGATCGCCTGGGTATCGTCGTCGTTGAAATGCCGGCCGGTGACGGGGTCGGTGACGTAGCCGTCGTTCTTGAAGGTGCCCGCGGCGATCGACGCGGACCAGGTCTTGCTCAAGGGGCCGCTGAGGTACACCGAGGTGTCGACGCGGCCGTAATCGCCCACGGTCAGGCCGACCGAACCCTCGAACGTATCACCGGGCTTCTTCGTGACCACCTTCACCGCGCCGCCGGTGGAGTTCATGCCGTACAGCGTGCCCTGTGGCCCGCGCAGCACCTCGACATGGTCGATGTCGAACAGGTCCATCAGCGCGCCGTTGATGCGCGAGTAGTACACGTCGTCGACATAGAAGCCGACGCCCGGGTCGAACGTCTGCAGTGCGTCGGGCTGGCCGATGCCGCGGATGAAGATGTTGACGTTGCTGGACGAGCCGCGGCCCTGGACGATGTTCATGTTGGGCACCGAGCCCTGCAGTCCGGAGATGTCCACGGCTTGCATGTCCTTCAGGTCTTCGGAGCTGAAGGCGCTGATCGCCACCGGGACCTTTTCGGGATCCTCGCTGCGGCGGCGGGCGGTGACGACGATGGTTTCAAGTTCCTTGGGCTTGTGTTCGGTGCCGGATTGCCTCGACGGCGCCGGTTGCGCGCCATTGTCCTGTGCGGCCTGCGCGTGGGCATTGCCCGCGGCAGCCAGTGCGAACGTGATGGACGCCGACAACAGGCCGAGCGTGAGCGGCGAGTGCGTGCTGCGCATGGGTTCCCCTCCTGATACAGCGATGATGATGGTGCGGTTGTCAACGTCGATCGCGTCCAGCCGGAACCCGCGAAAGGGGTGCTTGCCTAACTAACGATCGTTCGGTTAGCTTTGTACAGCCAGCGCGATTGGCTGTCAATCCGATGGCGGGCACCCGATCGATCGTTCATACTGGCCCCGGACCACCCGTCTTTGCCGACCATGTCCATCAACCGCCGCCTCGCTGCCACCACCGCGCGTTTGCTGCCCGGGCTGAACCAGTCCGAAGGGTCGGGTCGGGTGTTGGGCGCGGCGCTCAAGCTGTTCGCGGAACGCGGCTACGCGGGCGCGTCGGTGCGTGACGTGGCGGCCGCCGCGGGCGTCAAGCCGGCCACGCTCTATGCGCACTATCCGTCCAAGGAACACATCCTCGCCGAGCTGTGCCGGATCGGGCACGAGGAGCAATACCGCAGCGTGCGCACCGCGGTGCTCGAAAGCGGTGGCGATCCCCGCGACCAGATCATGGCGTACGTGCGCGCACACGTGACCTTCCACACCACCTATCCGATGCTCGCGGTGGTGTCGAATTCGGAATTGCACGTGCTGAGCGAGGACCTCGGTGCGGCGACCTTCGTGCTGCGGCGCGAATCCGAAGGCCTGCTGCAGGAAATCATCAAGCGTGGCACCCAAAGCGGGGCATTCGACGTGGTCGATCCGTGGCTCACGGTGGCCGCGATCGGCGGCATGGGCCTGCGCGTGGCGTACTGGTTTTCACCGGCCTACAAGTTGAGCGCGGAACAGGTGGCCGAAGGTTACGCCGAATTCGCGCTGCGCCTGCTGGCTGCGGGCGGTCACGCCGGCACGCGCGCAAGGAAATACGGGTCCGGCGCACGGCATCCGCGGGAGACGAAATGACCCCGAGTTATCAGGACGTGTTTTTCCCGAGCGCCGATGGACGGCTGCGGCTTTATGCGCGCGATTACGCCGGTGAGGGCCCAAGCCTGTTGCTGATGCACGGACTCACCCGCAACGCGGCCGATTTCGATGATCTCGCCGGCCGCCTGGCCGGGCGGTTCCGCGTGGTGGTGCCGGACCAGCGCGGGCGCGGCCGTTCGCAACACGACCCGAACCCGGCCAACTACGTCCCGCTCACCTATTGCGGCGACATGCTCGGGTTGATCGCACGCCTCGGCCTTGGCCGGCCGGTGTTGCTCGGTACCTCGATGGGCGGGCTGATGGCGATGGTGATGGGCTCGATGGCGCCGCGGAACTACCGGGGCCTGGTATTGAACGACGTCGGACCGGTGGTCGAACCGGTCGGCCTGGCGCGCATCGCCGGCTACGTCGGCGGGGCGTCGGAGGTCACCGATTGGGCGAGCGCGGCGGAATACTGCCGGTTGACCAACGGCTCCGCGTTTCCCGACTACCGCGACGCGGACTGGCTGCGGTTCGCGCACCGCCTGTTCGTCGAGGATGCCGAGGGCGTGCCGCGGCTGGCCTACGATCCGGCGATCGCGGCCGGGCTGGCGGGCAGCGATCCCAGCGCCGTGCCCGTCGACCTGTGGCCGATGTGGGATGCGCTCGCGCCCTTGCCGATCCTGGCGATCCGCGGCGAGAACTCGGATATCCTCGGTGCTTCCACGCTTGCGGAAATGGGCCGGCGCCACCCCGGCATGCGCAGCGTCAGCGTGCCCGGCATCGGTCATGCGCCCATGCTCGACGAACCCGAAGCCGTCGCGGCCATCGAAAGTTTCCTCGGCGAAACCTGCGCCCGCGACGCGGCGTGAAGCTTTTGCCAGTTGGCATTGCCGCGGTTCGGTGCCGCGGACACGTTATCCTTGACGGTCCGGCGCCGCGTGGCGCCGAGCAACGGGAATCGACATGAGCCTCACCGCAACCTTCCAGACTTCCAAGGGCCCGATCCACGTGCGCCTGTTCGACGACAAGGCGCCCGTGACCGTCGCCAACTTCGTCAATCTCGCGCAGCGCGGGTTCTACGACGGCCTGAACTTCCATCGCGTGATCGCCGATTTCATGATCCAGGGCGGTTGCCCGCTCGGCACCGGCACCGGCGGCCCCGGCTACAAGTTCGAGGATGAGTGCCGCACCGACCTGAAGCACGACGCACCCGGCAAATTGTCGATGGCCAACGCCGGCCCGCGCACCAACGGCAGCCAGTTCTTCATCACGCACGTGGCGACGCCGTGGCTCGACGGCAAGCACACCGTGTTCGGGGAAGTCGTCGCCGCGGACGACCAGAAAGTCGTGAATGCGATCAGGCAAGGCGACACGATCGAGAGGATCACGATCGAGGGCGACACCGCGCCGCTGCTGGCCGCGCAGGGCGACCGCGTCCAGCAATGGAACGCCGTGCTCGACGCCCGCTGAGTTGCACATCGTTGCAAAAAAACGGGCGGCCCGAAGCCGCCCGCTTCTGTTTGATGAAACGCCTGCTCAGGCGGCCACGCCGCCTCTGCCCTTGCGTTTGATCGCCGTGTAGATCGCCAGCAGGATGATCGCGCCGACCACCGAGGCGATGAAGTGCACGAAACCGGTCGGACCCCACCAGCCGATCTGCTCGCCGACCCACGTGGCGAGTACCGAGCCGATGATGCCGATGATGATGGTGAGTATCCACCCTGCCGGCGCATGATCGCGGTCGAAGAACTTGGCGATGACGCCGATGATGAAGCCGATGATGATCATCCAAAGCCAGTGCATAGCTACACCTCCGCTTGTTGATGATGAGAGTCGTCGGATCACTGCGTGGCCCGTCGTTGCCAGGCGAACCGCAGCGGAGCCTAGCACCGTTTCCGCACGTCGGCGCGATATCCGGCGAACGGCCCGGCGTTGCAGGGAGCCCCGCGGCGCGCGTGGTAGAATTGCACGCTGACTCCAGCAGTCATTCGACGAGGCGCCCCATGTTGAAACTCGCTGCGCGCACCGGCCGCGCCAAGCCCAGTGCGATCATGGTGATCGCGGACAAGGCGAAGCAGCTCAAGGCGGAAGGCAAGGACGTCGTCAATTTCTCGATCGGCGTGCCGAACTTCCTGCCGGGCGACCACGTGTACCAGGCGGTGCGCGAGTGGATGCCGCGCGACAGCGGTGGCTATGGCAGCAACCGCGGCGCGCCCGTGCTGCTCGATGCCATCGTGGCGCATTACAGGCAAAGCGGCCTGGACGGTTATTCGCGCAACAACGTCACCGTGGGCATCGGAGCCAAGCAGGTGCTTTACAACCTGTGCGAGGCGCTGCTCGACGAGGGCGACGAGATCGTGTTCGCGGCGCCGTACTGGACCAGCTACGTCGACATCGCCGAGATCCTCGGCGCCAGGATGACGATCCTGGCATGCCCGCCGGAGCAGCACTACAAGCTGACGCCCGCGCAGCTCGACAAGGCATTGGCCTCGAACCCCAAGGTATTCCTGTTCAACAACCCATCCAACCCCACGGGCATGGTGTATACCCGCGACGAGATCGCTGCGCTCGCCGACGTGCTGGTGAAGCATCCCGAAACCTGGATCATCACCGACGACATCTACAACCGCCTGGTGTTCGACGGCATCGGCTACCACAACTTCGTGCAGTTCAAGCCGGAACTGCGCGAGCGCACCTTCATCATGGATTCGCTTTCCAAGACCTACGGCATGCCCGGCTGGCGCGTGGGTTTCGTGGCCGGGCCCGAAGCCGGCGTGAAGGCGCTGGTGACGCTCAATTCCAACCACATCACCTGCCTGCCGGAAATCACCGAAGCCGCCGCGATCGCGGCGTTGACGGGTTCGCAGGACGTACCGAACGCCAAGCGCGAGGACTTCTCGAATCGCCGCGACGAAGTCGTCAATGCGCTGCTCAAGATCCCGGGCGTGAAGTGCCCGCGTCCGCAGGGCGCGTTCTACGCGTTCCCGGACATCTCGGTTGCGTTCGGCAAATCGCACAAGGGCAGGAAGATCGGCAACGACATCGATTTTTGCAAGGCGCTGCTGGAAGACAAGTTCGTTGCAACCGTGCCGGGATCGGCGTTCGGCGAGCCGCGTTCCCTGCGCATTTCCTACACCTGCGCGCCGGACCAACTGAAGAAGGGCCTGGCGCGCATCCAGCAATTCTTCGACGAATTGAGCTGACCTGTTTCCTGCCATGCCGTCGCGTGATGGCGCCTGATTGACCAAGGAGTTGAATCGATGAAAGCCCCCGTCCGCGTTGCAGTCACCGGCGCCGCCGGCCAGATCGGTTACGCGCTGCTGTTCCGCATCGCCGCCGGCGACATGCTGGGCCCCGACCAGCCGGTGATCTTGCATCTTCTGGAAATCACGCCCGCGCTGCCCGCGTTGAACGGCGTGGTGATGGAACTCGACGACTGCGCGTTCCCGCTGCTCGCGGGAGTGGTCGCGACCGACGATGCGAACGTCGCGTTCAAGGACGTCGATTACGCACTGCTGGTCGGTGCGCGCCCGCGCGGCCCCGGCATGGAACGCAAGGACCTGCTGTCCGCCAACGGCGCGATCTTCGGCCCGCAGGGCAAGGCGCTGAATGCGCACGCGAAGCGCAACGTGAAGGTGCTCGTCGTCGGCAATCCGGCCAACACCAACGCCCTGATCGCGCAAGCCAACGCGCCCGACCTCGATCCGAAGTGCTTCACCGCGATGGTGCGCCTCGACCACAACCGCGCCAAGGGCCAGCTCGCCGCCAGGACCGGCGCGCACAACACCGATGTTGCGAAGATGATCATCTGGGGCAATCACTCATCGACCCAGTACCCCGACATCCACCACGCGACGGTGAAGGGCAAGCCCGCGTTGTCGCTGGTCGACCAGGCGTGGTACGAGAAGGAATTCATTCCGACCGTGCAGCAGCGTGGCGCCGCGATCATCAAGGCGCGCGGCGCGTCGTCGGCCGCATCGGCCGCGTCGGCCGCGATCGACCACATGCACTCGTGGGCACTCGGCACCGCCGAGGGCGATTGGGTATCGATGGGCATTCCGTCCGATGGTTCCTACGGCATCGAGCCCGGCGTGATCTACGGGTATCCCGTGACCTGCAGGAACGGCAAATACGAAATCGTGCAGGGTCTCGCGATCAACGATTTCTCGCGTGCCCGCATGGACGCCACCGAAAAGGAACTGCGCGAAGAGCGCGCAAGCGTCGAGCAACTGCTCGGTTGAGCGAAAGATTCGTGTCGAGGCAAAGGGCGGCCACGCGGCCGCCCTTTGCTTTTGCGCGATGATCAGCGTCCGTGCACCGGCGTGGCGCGGAATGCGTGCACTTCGCCCGACCCGGTGTCGATGCCGAAGCCCACGATTTCGCCCGCGTCGTCGATGTTGACGGCGAGCAGCAAGTGGAGTGTCGTCGGGCCGGCGACCAGCTCGTCCAGCTTCGTGGCCGCACCGCCTCCGCGCCAGATCACGGCGTTCGAATCCTCGAACGGCAGGATGCCGGATGCACCGACCACGTCGCCCCAGTCGTTGATGGCCAGCGCCGCGCTGGCCGGATGGCCCGGCAGCGGCTCAAGGGCGCGCATTTTCGTCCCGCGCGTCCAGATGAAGCCACGATGGTGGATGTTGTCACTGAGCACGGAAATGCCGGCGACCTGTCCACGGTTGTTGATCGAGGTGGCGTGGGTGCCGGCGCCGGTCGCGAAGTCACCGGCACCGCCGAGGTTGCCGATCACCACCGGCGTGCCGTCGCGTTCCCACATCACGGCGTGCGGCGCGGCGACGAACGGCGGTGGAATGAAGTTGGCGCAGGTGCCCGAGGCGCCCACCGCCTGGCCGAGGTCGTTGACCCAATGCGCCATGCCGACCGTGTCGCCGGCGGGCAGGCGCAGCTCACGCACCGTGCCCTTGGTCGCGTTCCACAGTACGGGCTTGTAACTGAGTACCTGCGGGCCGGTGCCATTGGGGGCCGGGACCTTCGGACAGGCCGGATCGGCCTGTCCGGTTTCCGCCGCGCCGGGAATCATCCCGAACAGGTTCACGTTGTCGCCGACCGTCGCGTTGTGGCCGCCCAGCAGCGGCAGCAATTTCATCCGGCCGGCTTGCCACACGAACGGTCGGCACTGCCGGGCGGTGCCGTAGGCGCAGAAGTTCTCGTGGTACGGGTCCTCGGCTTCGATCTCGGTCAATCCCGAGACCTGGCCGAGAACGTTCACGCCGTATGCGTCACTGTTGACGCCCGCGGGTCCGATGTTCACGGGCTGGCCATGCGACCAGGCCACCGCGTGTTCGATGCCATCGGCGGCGTTGGAGCCTCCGACGACCAGTCCCGTCATGGCGATGGCGGCACCCGTGCTGAAGGAACCACCCGGCAGGGTGCCGAGGTCGGTGATGGTGTAGCGGATGCCAGCGGTGGCCGTGGGCTTTGCAGGAATCCGGGTTGACCCATGACCCGACGCGGCGAAAGTCGGACCGGGGGAACTGGCGCACGCGCTGGCGAGCACGACCGCCGTGATCACGAACAGGCTTCTTTGCAGTTTCATGGGGCACCTTCAAGTAGTGAACGGGGATACGGCCGGCACGGCCGGCCTCACCCATGAAGGCGCAAAAACCTGCCGAATCCGGACATGTCCGGAAAAATTCCGCTTGCCTTGTCGCCGGCGTGGGTTCAACGGCGGGTTGGGCGGACGGCGCACGAACGCGACGAGCCGGCGCCGCAGCAGCAGTGTCGCGCTGCCGCCGGCGCGGGCCTGGGCTGCCGCGGGTGCTGCGTGATCAGTCCAGGTGGGCGAATTCGATCCTGGCCTGCTTCAGCACCGGCAGATCCGCATCGGCGTCCTTCCACAGATCCAGCAAGCCCTCGTAAGCCGCACGGGCCTCGACGCGATTGCCCGTGCTCGACAACGCCCTCGCCAGTTGCAGGCGTGCCATCGGGCCGATCGGATAATTCAATGCGAGTCCGGGGTGATCCAGAATTTTCTGGAACTCCGCCGCGGCCTTGCGGCCCTCGTGCATGGCCAGATAGGCCTCGCCGCGCGCATAGACGGGGTACAGCGAGGTCCAGCCGAGGGCGCGGGACCGTGTCATCCCGAATTCATAGGGCGTGGCGGTCTTCAACAAAGCCAGGGCTGCGGCGGGATGGCCTTTCGCGATCGCGAGCCTGGCACGCAGCGCCGGCAGGTAGTTGAATTGCGCGAGCGTGTCTTCCGGAAACTCGTTCGCCAGGTTCTCCGCGAGTGCTTCAGCCTGCGCAACATTGCCTGTGAAGGCGAAAGCCAATGCGGCGCCGAACTGCACGTCCCGGCTGGGCGAGCGATGCACCGCCGATGCGGCGCGCTGTTCCGCTTCGTCCGCATTGCCGAACAGTGCCTCGCGCAGCGCGGACATCGCGAGATAGGAGGCCGCGGCATCGTGTCCGCCTGCGCGCTGCGTCGAAGCCATGGCCCGATCCGTGAGGTCCCGGGCTTTTTCGAGATGTCCGTGGTATGCCGCCGTCTCGGCTTCGTAGGCGAGCATCTGATCTTCGAGGCCCGGCTGTCCCATGGACGCGGCAAGCTGTCGCGCCATGCCGGGCGGATCGCGCTGCAGAAACGCGAGCTGGTAAAGATTGAACGCAAAGAAATCCGAATGCAGGTTCAGCTTGCGAACCTGTTCATGGGTCGCCTGTGCGTCGCCAAGGCGATTCAGCGCGATGTAGTCGTCCATCAGGAAGGCGTATGTGACGGGCATCCCGGGCATCAGGCGGATCGCCTCGATGGCCTGCGCCGCGGACTTGTCGTATTCACCAATTACCGGATAGATCGAACCAGCCACCATGGCGCGTGGAAGTGCTGCGCGCGGATACGCCTGGATCCAGGCAAGGCACGCCTGGACGGCCATGTCGATGTTGCCATTTCCCGATTTGCCGTAACGGGCGATGATGAAATACTTCTCGGGCTCGCTGACCTTGTCGCGTAATGCGTAGGCCTTTTTGGCGGCGTCGGCGGCAAGCCGCGATTCACCAACATTGGTATACGCGAGCGTAAGGGCTCCGTAAGCCATCGCGAATTGCGGATCGAGCTCGATGGCGCGCTTGAACTGCACGATGGCCGAAGGAGAGTCGCTGCCAGTCGACAATATGCGAGCGCCGTCGCTGTAAGCCCTGAGTGCCGCCAGCGACGATGTCGTGGCCTGTTCCAGCGGCGTATTGAACTTCTGGACGGTGCGCAGCGATTCGCCCAGCTTCGCGCGGATCCGCGAGGATGCCTGGCTCAAGGCGCCGAGCACGTGATTCTTGTCCGGTGCCTCGGCTTCGGTGCTTGCGAGCGTCCGGCCGCTCGTGCAATCGACGGCCCTGATTGCCAGCTGGTAAGGCGCCCCGACCTGCGCGATCGAACCTTCGACCATCGCCGCGCTGCCCGCCCGCTGGCACAAGTCCATTGCAATCTCGGGCGTGAGCGCCGCATCGGCTTTGCGGCCCATCAACGCCAATGTCTGGCGCACCAGGCCGTCCGGAACGATGCTCAGGAACGGCGATTGTTCGAGTTGCACCGAGAGTCCCTGCCGAAGCGTGCCCTCGAACACCGGATCGCCTGTGCGATTGGCGAAATCGGCCAGCACGATGGTGTCCTTGTCGGTCAGTGTGCGCGCGGGGTTCGCGGACCAGAGCCATCCCGCCGCGCCAATGGCAGTGGCAATGGCAAGGATGCAGGCAACCGCGACGGTGCGGGATCGACGGGAGTCCATGACGCGTGAGATTGCGAGGGCCGTGAAAGCGCGCCATCCGTTGCCGGCGACGACCGTCGACAGTTCCCGCTGCAATGCAGTGACCGTCTGCCAGCGGCGCGTGGGATCTTCTTCCAGGCAGCGCTCGATGATGGCATCGAGCTTGTGCGATGCGATACGTTTGCGTCGCGGCCCCACCCGCGCGCCGGTCAGCATTTCATGCAGCACGCAGCCGAACGCCCAGATGTCCGAACGCGGATCGGTCGCCTTGCCTTCCCTCTGTTCCGGGGAGACATACGCGGGCGTGCCCATCGCGTTGCCCGCGACCGTCAGCGTTTCATCCGCGGGGGATTTCGCCAGTCCGAAGTCCAGCACCTTGATGCCGGATTCCGCAACCATGATGTTGGCGGGCTTGAGGTCGCGATGCACGATCCCATGCGCGTGCGCTTCCGCGAGTGCAGCAAGGATTTGCGAGGCGTACACGAGCACGGTCTTGACCGGAAGCGCGCCACCCTTGAGGCGCGCGGCCAGCGTGTCGCCCTCCACCAGTTCCATCACCATGTAGTCGGGGCCGATGTCGTGGAGCGCGCAGATGTTCGGGTGGTTGAGCGCGGCAATCGCGCGTGCCTCGCGCTGGAAGCGCGCGGTGAATTGCTGGTGCACGACCTTGATCGCGACGGCACGATCCAGGCGTGTGTCGGTCGCGCGATAGATTTCTCCCATGCCGCCTTCACCGAGCTTGCCCTCGATGCGGTAGGGACCGAGACCCGTCCCCGGCGTCAGCGCATCCGACACAGCATCCCCGAACAACCGGGCGGCGTTCCGGATTGCAGGCTGCTCGAGGAAATCGCTGTCGGTCGGCTGCGCCAGCAGGGATTCCACTTCACGGCGCAGTCCGGGATCGGCACGCTCGAGCAACGCCGTGCGCTCTGCCGCGGTGCCCTCGCGGGCCGCGTGGTACAGCTCGGCGATCTGCTGGAAGCGTTCGCTGGCCATGCGTCGTGGCTCCCTAGCCGGGACTCAATTCCCGCAACAGCCACGCCCTGGCGATGTCCCAGTCCCGCCGTACGGTGCGTGGCGAGATTTCCAGCACCGCGGCGATTTCGTCCTCGCCGAGGCCCCCGAAGTAGCGCAGTTCGACCACCTTGGCCTGTCGCGGAGCGACTTGCGCAAACGCGGTCAGGGCATCGTTCAGCGCAAGGATGGAGCGATCCGGTTCGACCGGAGCCACCGCTTCGTCATCGAGGGTGACCCGCGTTGCATTGCCGCCGCGCTTGTGCGCGCCGCGTGCCCGCGCCGCATCCACCAGGATACGGCGCATGATCTGTGCGGACAGCGCAAAAAATTGCGCGCGATCCCGCCATTCGATG
>DATEKI010000224.1:0-8306 GCA_035277545.1 Rhodanobacteraceae bacterium
AAGCTCGAAAACTACGTCGCGAACGGCGGCAACTTGTTGTGGCTCAGCGAACCCGGCAGCGACGATCTCGGCCTGGCGCCGCTGGCACAGGCCCTGGGCATCAAGCGCCTGCCCGGCCGGCTGTTCGATGCGCAAAGCGCGACCGCGATTGGCGACGCCCGGATGCTGGTCGCGTCGCACTATCCACCGCAAGCGATCACGGACGGTTTCGACATCAACACCGTGTTCCCGCGCGTGGCGGCCCTGGCCGCGTTGCCGGGCACGGCCTGGAGCGTGCAGCCGATCCTTCAATCGGGCACGCGCAGCTGGAACCAGACCGCGCCGATCGATCCCGCGCAGGCGGCGTTCGATCCGGATTCTGGCGGGTTGAAGGGTCCGCTCACGTTCGGTTACGCGCTGAGCCGCCTGTCACCCAGCCCCGACAAGAACCAGCAACGCGTGGTGGTGATCGGCGGCGGCGATTTCCTGTCCAACGCGTTCCTCGGCGATGCCGGCAACCGCGCGTTCGGGCAGCGCGTGTTCGACTGGCTGCTGGGCGACGATGCCTTGGCCAGCGTGGCGCAGCCGGCACCGGACAGCGTGATGAAACCGACGCGCGCGCAGCTCGGCGTGCTCACCTTCGGTTACCTGATCGCGCTGCCGATCCTGCTGATCCTGGTCGGCTTCGCGATCGCGTGGCGGCGGCGCCGGCGGTGAGCCGCGCGAATCGAAACCTCGCGGTGCTCGCAGCCATCGCCATCGTGCTGGTGGCGCTGGTGTTGTGGGTCGGCCGCCGCGAATACCTGCGCGACCCGCCCGCCGTCACATCAGTCGATCCCGCTGCCGTCACGAGCGTCGAATTGGACATTCCACCGGTTGCGCCGCAGGTGTTCGAAAAGCGCCACGGCGGCTGGTGGCGCATCAAGCCTTCCGAAGCGCGCGCCGACGATGCGCGCGTGCAGCGCCTCGCCAACCTCGCCGCGACGCCAGTGTCGCGCTGGATGGAAACATCCGGCATCGACCTGTCGAAGATCGGGCTGGATCACCCTTCGGCAACCTTGCTCGTGAACGGCGTGCGCCTCGAATACGGCGGCCTCACCGCGATCGACGAACTGCGCTACGTGAAGGTCGGCGACAAGATCGCGCTGGTGCCGCGGCAGTATTCGCCGGAAATGATGCTTACGAAACCGGAAGGTGAGTAACGAAGCGATGTAGGGCGGGAGTAGCGAAGCGTATCCCGCCGTCCGGTTTCCCGAAGGCGGGTTGGCACCCGCCCTACAACACTCGTCAACACCCATCCCACCGATGCCCGAACTTCCCGAAGTCGAAACCACCAAACGCGGTATCGCGCCGTTCGTGACCGGACGCGTGGTGGAGCGTGTGCTGCTGCGCCGCAGGGATTTGCGCTGGCCGATTCCGCGGGCCATTACCACGAACTTGCCGGGCCAGCGCATCGACGCCGTCGAACGCCGCGCGAAATACCTGCTGCTGCACACCGAAGTCGGCAGTGCGCTGCTGCACCTCGGCATGTCCGGTTCGTTGCGCATCACCGATCCGGACCTGCCGCCGCGCACGCACGACCACTACGACCTGGTCTTCGATTCGGGGCAGGCGTTGCGCTTCAACGACCCGCGCCGTTTCGGCTGCCTGTTGTGGCAAAAGCCCGGCGAGACGCATCCGCTGCTGCAGGATCTCGGCCCCGAACCGCTGGGTGACACGTTCAATGGCGACTGGCTGTGGAACGCGTCGCGCGGACGCAGCGCGGCCGTGAAAACCTTCTTGATGGACCAGTCGATCGTGGTCGGTGTCGGCAACATCTACGCCAGCGAGGCCTTGTTCGCGGCGGGCGTGCATCCCAGGCGTGCGGCGGGCGCTGTATCGCGCGCGCGCTATGCGCGGATCGCTGCTGAAATCCGCCGCATATTGAATTACGCAATCACGCGCGGCGGCACCACGCTGCGCGACTTCCTGGCACCCGATGGCGCGCCCGGTTATTTCGAGCAGGAGCTCAACGTGTACGGCCGCGGGGGGGAACCATGCAAGGTCTGCGGCACGCCGATCCGGGCGGAAGTCATCGGCCAGCGCATGACGTATTGGTGTCCCAAGTGTCAGCGCTGAGGGACCGTCACGCAAAGCACATGACAGACGACATGTCACCAGGGATCGAGTTTCCCGCACAATGCACCGCATCGCGTGAAGAAGCACCCTGCGCATGACACCCAACCTCATCGTTCCCCTCGTTGCCGCGCCGCTGATCGTGTGGCGGCTGTACGCGCGCACGCGCCGCAGTTTCGGCCGCCAGCCAATCCAGCCCAGGCGCATGTGGACGCGCGTCGGCTTTCTTGCGGCGGTCGCGGTGCTGGTCGCGACACAAGGCTTCATCGATCCGCGCCTCGCGGCGGGCTTGGGCCTCGGATTGGCCGGTGGCATCGCGCTGGGCCTGCTCGCGTTCAAGCTCACGCGCTTCGAGATCGACGGCCAGAACGACTGCTACTTTCCGAACCCGTGGATCGGCATGGCGTTGACCGCGCTGTTCCTCGGCCGCCTGCTGTACCGCTTCATGGTGCTGTATCCGGAGATGACGCATGGCGCCGCGGGCGGTTACGGAGCCTATCAACGCAGCCCGTTGACCATGGCCATCTTCGGCCTGCTGATCGGGTATTACATCGCGTACTACGCGGGGCTGTTGCTGCACCATCGGCGGGTGCGGGCAACGGTCACCGGCCCGAACACCTGAATGGGCGACGAGCAGCTTTCGTGAAAAGTCAGGGCATGGATGCCCGAGGTAGTGTTCGTTGTCCGAAAATATCTTCCGTCGCGAGCAACCGCATCGAGGCAGCGATCACGGACGATCGCACTACAAAGCGTCGGCGTCCAGTTCACCCGTGCGGATGCGGATCACCTGATCCAGCGTCGAGATGAAGATCTTGCCGTCGCCGATCTTGCCGGTGCGCGCCGCGTGGCTGATCGCCTCCACCGCGCGTTCGACAAGGTTGTCGGGCAGCGCGATCTCGAGTTTCACCTTGGGCAGGAAATCCACCACGTATTCCGCGCCGCGGTAAAGCTCGGTGTGGCCCTTCTGGCGCCCGAAACCCTTGACCTCGGTGACGGTGATGCCGTTGACGCCCACGTCAGAAAGCGCCTCGCGCACGTCGTCCAGCTTGAACGGCTTGATGATGGCGGTGATCAGTTTCATGGGCGGAGTTTACAAGACCGCCATGCGCGCGCCATCCTTGTGTAGGAATTTTCCTACACCACACGGCGGCGTTCACCGATTGGCCGGCCGATCCACCCGGCCTAACCTGTGGACGCATCGAGGCAACGACATGATCGACGTGCACTCCATAGACCAACTCGCGCATCGGCTGGCCACCCTGGTTCCTCCAGGCCTGGCGCAGGCGCGGGACGACATGGAAGCCAATTTCAGGGATGTGCTGGCGCACGGATTGCGCCGCCTCGACCTTGTCACCCGCGAGGAGTTCGACGCCCAGCGCGCCGTCCTGGACCGGGCGCGTGAACAGGTCACGCAGCTGGAAAAGCGCGTGACCGAGCTGGAAACGGCGCGGAAGGGTTAATCGTCTCCCGCCAATCGGGACGATGACGCCGGCCGCAGGGTCGGCGTTTTCGTTTTGGGGAATCGCAGATGGATACCAGCGGACATCCTGCCGATCAGCACGCGTCATCCCGGCGCAAGCCGGAACCCAGTGACTTTGCAACCCATCAAAGCAAAGGCATTGGGTCCCGGATCCCGCTTCGCGATTCCGGGATGACGAACAAAAACAGGCGGCCCTGAAGGAATCCGTCGCATGTCACTCGCCATCGCACTCACAAGAGCTTCCGAAGGCGTCGCCGCGCCGCTGGTCACCGTGGAAGTGCATCTGTCCGGCGGCCTGCCCGGCACCTCCATCGTCGGGTTGCCGGAGGCCGCGGTACGCGAGGCACGCGACCGCGTGCGGGTCGCGATCCAGAACACCCAGTTCGAATATCCCGCGCGCCGTGTCACGGTGAATCTCGCGCCGGCAGAACTTCCGAAAGACGGCGGGCGCTTCGATCTCGCGATCGCGCTGGGCATTCTCGCCGCAGGCGGACAGGTGCCGGGCGAGGCGCTCAAGGGGTGCGAATTCCTGGGCGAACTCGCGCTCTCCGGCGAACTACGTCCCGTGCCCGGCGTGTTGCCTGCCCTGTTGCGGGCACGCCACGGCAAGCGCCTTGTGATCGTGCCGTTGGGAAACGCGCACGAAGCCGCGTTGCTCGGGGACGTGGACGTGCGCGTCGCACGCACGCTGGCCGAAGTCTGCGCGCATTTGCGCGGCGTAGATGCGCTGCCTGCGCCTGCGTCCGACGCCGCGAATCCCGCTGATCTCAACCTTCCGGATCTGGCCGACGTGCGGGGGCAGTTGCAGGCGCGCCGCGCATTGGAAATCGCCGCGTCCGGCGGCCATCACCTGCTGATGGTCGGTCCGCCCGGTACCGGCAAGTCCATGCTGGCGCAGCGCCTGCCCGGCATCCTGCCGCCGATGACCGACGCCGAAGCCATCGAAGCCTGCGCGGTGCGCTCGGTCGCCAACGAAGCCTTTGACGTCGCGCAGTGGCACCAGCGCCCGTATCGCGCGCCGCACCACACCGCGTCGGGCGTCGCGCTGGTGGGCGGCGGCTCGCATCCGCGTCCGGGCGAGATTTCGCTCGCCCACCACGGCGTGCTGTTCCTCGACGAACTGCCGGAATTCGATCGCCGGGTGCTGGAAGTGCTGCGCGAACCGATGGAGTCCGGGCGCATCGTCATTTCGCGCGCCGCGCGCCAGGCTGAATTCCCCGCCCGCTTCCAGCTTGTCGCCGCGATGAATCCGTGCCCGTGCGGCTACGCCGGCGACAGCGACGGCCGCTGCCACTGCACGCCCGACGCGATCGCGCGCTATCGCGGACGCATCTCCGGCCCATTGCTGGATCGCATCGACATCATCAGCGACGTGCCGCGCATGCCGTTGACGGAACTCAACGCCAAACGCGGCGCGCACGACGAGGATTCCGCCAGCGTGCGCACGCGCGTTGTCACTGCCCGCGGCATCGCGATGCAACGCGCAGGTAAACCCAACGCCATGCTCGCCACGCGCGAGATCGAACGGGATTGCAAGCTGGGCGATGCCGAACGCGCGCTGCTCGAACGTGCACTGGAAAAACTGTCGCTGTCCGCGCGTGCCTACCACCGCGTGCTGCGCGTCGCGCGCACCATCGCCGACCTCGCCGGCAGCGAACGCATCGCGCGCGAACACCTGGCCGAGGCGGTGCAGTATCGGCGCGCACATTCGTAGGGCGGGAGCAGCCGCGCAGCGGCGCATCCCGCCCTACGCCCACACCTTGTGCGCGGGGTCGAATTCCACGGTCACCTTTTCGCGCGCGCGGGCACCGAAGCCGCATACGCACAACGGGCCTTCGGCCATCGCATCGAGGCCGAAAGCCTGTTCGATTTCGATTTCGTTGATCGCGGCGGTGATGAATGCGCCGAGGTGCATTTCGGTGGCGGTGAGGTAGAGGTTTTGCGAGATGTGGCCCATCTCCAGCAGGATCGCGCGGTAGATCTTGGGGTGGTTGCGGTACTTCCACATCGAACGCGCGAAGCGCGCGGCCATGACCACCAGCACCGGCGCATCGGCGAAGTATTCCTGGCCCGCCACCGCCGTCATCGCGAACGCGTGCGCGTCGTTGGGCGGCATTGCGCGCAACAAATCCAGCGCGTGCGCTTCGACGTTGTAGTGGTACAAGCCCGGCGCCAAACCCGCCACCCGCTGCACGACCAGGTACGCCTCGGTGGGATGCAGCCCGCCACCGGAGGGGTGGTTCTTTTTCAGCGCCACCGCTCCGGGCGCGAGTTCTTCCATGCCGTGCACGCCGAACACGCGCTTCAGCAACGCCGACAGTTGCGCCATGGCAACGGGCTGCGAGAGATCGAAATTGCGGCAAGTCGCGCGGCGCTCCAGCAAATCATCGAGCGGCGTGTGGGCGGGCGCGTCCAGCGCCACGCGCGCCACGGCATCCTTGCGCCGATGAAAATGCGGCGGCGGTGAGCCGAACGCCGCGACCATGTCGTCCACCGATTGCAGGCGCGACTCGCGCTGTGCGGCGATGCTGTCGTTGTGCGACCAGCGCGACATCGCGTGCGCGACGGCCGCACCACCGTGCCAGTGCGCGGCACGCAGGTCACGGTCGCGGCGCGCCGCGGGCGAATCGTCGTCTTCAGCCAGCAACAACCGCGCTTGCAGCAAACCATCGATGCACGCCGCTCCATGCGTCGCCGCCAGGTCGTCGCGCGGCGACCAGGCTTCCGGATCAAGCTGCCCCAGCGCCCGCACGGCGTCCGCGTCGACCTCCACCGGCTGGGCGAGGTGCGCGGCCAACGCGAGGTGCACGTTGCACACCTCCACGCGCGCCTGCCCGCTCAGCAAGGCCGCAAAATCGAATGTCTTGCGCTGTTCCACTCGGCACTGCAGATGCGCGCAACGGCGGACCCTGGACGTCGGCATTTCGGCATTCCCCTGGCACGTCCGGCAGCCACTGCCGCGCGGATCGGCATTCGGATATGCTACCGCCGCTTCGCGCGACCACGCGGCATCCGCACACCCACCCGCCATCCCAGCAAGGGGCTACCGAGATGATCAAGGGCAATCCGTCACCGCAGGCGCTGCACAAAGTTCTGGACCTTCTGGCGACCAGTCACGAATTCCGCGAACAGATGCTGGGCGACCCGGTTTCGGCGCTCAAGGCGCATGGCATCGCTGTCGACGCGTCGCAGATTCCCGCGGTGCGCAAACTGCCGCCGATGCAGGAAGTCGCGGCGATCCACAAGGAACACTTCGACGACCCGATGGGGAAGGTCTGCATTTCAGTGTTCTTGCTGAAGTAACGCACCACTGCCGGGCGCGGGGAGTCGAGTGGACCCGGCTTCCGATCGATTCTGGATCGCCTGACCGTTTCCGCCGCTATTGCGCTTGCCGCAACGCCAGCAGGTTCGGAATCAGGCCCGGCTCGTTTTCCAGTTCGGCCATGGCTTGGCCGCGATGCGCGGCCAGCCACTCTGCTTGCGCACGCGCGTCGGCCGCATCGCCATCGGCGCGATAGGCCAGCATCAGCGCCACGTGCGTCTGGAAATACTCGCGGCCATCGACCAGTTTGACCAAGCAATCGATTTGATCCTTGGGCGCGCTGATGTACTGCGTCTCGCAATCCGCGGTGCGCCATAGCGCAGCGCGGTCGTAGTAGCCATGATCCAGCGACACCCCGCGCGACGCATCCAATGCTTCGCGCGCCCACTGCGGCTGCCGGTCGCGCGCGGCCAGCATTGCCGCGATCGCCAAGTGGATTGGACTGCTGCCATCCAGTGCCTGGCCGGAGGCCTTCAGACGTTCGGTTTCGCTGTCGATCAAGGCCTTCAACTGCGTTCCAGCTTCGGCACTGTTCTGCGCCAACGCCAGCGCCACCCGCGCAAGCTCGACGCGCGCCTGCTGCTCTTTTGAACTGGCTTGCTTTGCATACTCCGCAGCCTTGTCGAGATACGACTTGGCCACGTCAAGTTGGCCTTGGTCGACCGCCACTGCCGCGTAACGCACTTCTTTTTCTGCCTGGATAGACGCCGGCAAAGCCGCGGGTGCGGCATCCAGCCGCGCCCGAACCGCCGCGTAATCGCGTTGCGCCAGATCGGGCGCGACGTCTTCGAAGTGAGGCAGGACAGCGATGAGCTTGAGACCCTGCCGCATGTCCGCTTTCGCAGCCTTGTAATCGCCCAGCTCCGTCTCGACGGCACCCAGACTGACCCAACTGATGCCCCGCAGCGGATTGCGGGATTCGGCGACCGCCTTGAGATGCGGAATCGACTCCTTCAACTTGTGCTGGTACCACCACAATCCCAACCCGAGGTTCTGCTGCGCGCTGGTGTAATCGGGATAAAGCTGGGTCGCCATCTGCCAATTCGCCACCCATTTGTCGGCATCCTGGTATTGCCCGATCGTCGCGTCGATCGCGAACCGCTCGCGTGCACTCAATCGGTCGCGGTTTGCCTCCGCCTTTTGCAGGCTGGCATACGAGGCGCGCGGATCATTGAGCCACGCGTTTTGAATGGTGGCCAGGCGGCCCCATGCCAGTGCGAAATCAGGGTCAAGCCGCAGCGACTCCTGCAGTAAATGCACAGCATCCGGAATATTCCCCCGGCCAAAAACCTCCTCGGCCTTGCTGAAAGCCCGCAACGCATCCATGTTGCCGGTCGTGATCTGCTGCAGCGGCATCGAGGTCTTCTGGATCGACCCCAGTGATTCGCCCAGCCGCGACCGCAGCTTGCC
>DATEKI010000225.1:0-4422 GCA_035277545.1 Rhodanobacteraceae bacterium
GTGGATTTCCGGCGCCAAGAACGCGGTGCTGCCGATCCTCGCGGCCTGCCTGCTCGCCGACGAGCCCGTCACGATCGGCAACGTGCCGCACCTGCACGACGTCACCACCACGATGGAACTGCTCGGCCAGATGGGCGCCGAACTGGCGGTGGACGAGCACATGAAAATCCGCATCGACCCGCGTCCAACGAGTCGATTCTTCGCGCCCTACGAGCTGGTCAAGACCATGCGCGCGGCGATCGTGGTGCTGGGCCCGCTGATCGCCAAATACGGGCAAGCCGAGGTTTCGCTGCCGGGCGGTTGCGCGATCGGCTCGCGCCCGGTCGACCAGCACATCAAGGGGTTGCGCGCGCTCGGCGCCGACATCACGGTCGAGAACGGCTACATCAAGGCGCGCGCGAAGCGTCTCAAGGGCGCACGCATCGCCATGGACATGGTGACCGTCACCGGCACCGAAAACATCATGATGGCCGCGGCGCTGGCCGAAGGCACCACCGTGATCGAGAACGCCGCCGAGGAGCCCGAGGTGTGCGACCTCGCGCATTGCCTCAATGCGATGGGTGCGAAGATCGGCGGCATCGGCACGACCCAGCTCGTGATCGACGGCGTCGAGCGGCTGCATGGCACCGAGTACAACGTGTTGCCGGACCGCATCGAGACCGGCACGTTTCTGGTTGCCGGCGCCATCACCAGCGGCCGCGTGCGCGCCAAGCACACCCGGCCCGATCTCCTGAAGTCGGTGCTGTCGAAACTGGAAGACGCCGGCGCGCACATCAACTGCGAAGACGACGCGATCGAACTGGACATGCGCGGCAATCGCCCGCGCGCCGTGGACGTCACCACTGCGCCGTATCCCGCGTTCCCGACCGACATGCAGGCGCAGTTCACCGCACTCAACTGCGTGGCCGAAGGCACCGGCATCATCACCGAAACCGTGTTCGAGAACCGCTTCATGCATGTGCAGGAACTGCACCGCCTCGGCGCCGACATCAAGGTCGAGGGCAACACCGCGATCGTGCGCGGCGTGCCGCACATGTCTGGTGCGCAGCTGATGGCGACGGACCTGCGCGCGTCGGCATCGCTGGTGCTGGCCGGTCTCGTCGCCGATGGCGATACCGTCGTCGACCGCATCTACCACATCGATCGCGGTTACGAGAACATCGAAGAGAAGCTCAGCGGACTCGGGGCGCAGATTCGACGATTGCCGAACTGACACGGTGCGCTTGTTCGTCATTCCGGCGAAAGCCGGAATCCATTCTTGACTTGGCGAGTGCGGAGCGCTTTCGTTTTGGCTTCACTCGCCCCAGCGGCGCGCGAGCGAAACCCGTCATCGCCAGCTCTCGAGTTCCAGCGAAAACGCGTTCTTGCCGCGTTGGTCGATCTTGACCGGCGCGGGCACCTCCGCTGGCGCGAACCACGCTTCGAACGCGTCGCCGCCGTCGGTGCGGCCCACACGGGTGGCGTCGAAGCTGCCGGCGGGCACGCTCACGTTTTGTTTGCCTTGCGTGGCGTAGTGCTGGGTTTCGATGCGGTCGCGCACGGCGACCGGCAACGTGAAGCTGGTCTTGCCGTCGGCAAGACCAGCGGCGAGCGCCAGCGGAATGGTGTGGCGTTCCAGCGCCCCGGGCTGGGTCGCGAAATGGAAGTTGCCGTTGTCATCCACGTCGATGCTGTGGCTCGACCAGTCGAAGCGCACGCTGCGGTGCTTTTGCTTGAGGGCCGAGTTCATCGTGTAGTCGTAGCTGACACCCTGCGGCGAGTCGCCCACCCATTTGAAGGTGGAAACTTCACGCGTGCTGGCGGAGAGCAGGGAGGCGATGCCGGCCGTGCCCTTGCTTGCGGTCGTGAAGGTCCACGTGCCGTTCGCGCCGGGTGCAAGCGTGAGCGTGGCCTCGCCGATCGGCGAGCCGTTCTGCAGCACGCGGTAGTGCGCGGTGAACGCGGGCACGGGCGGAGCGGCGACGGCAGCCGTGCAAAACACGGCCAGCGCGGCGACGGCAAGCGAAGCGGCAAAAGCGCGACGGAATGGCATGGCTTTGAACAGGTCGGAGAGCAACACGCAGCCTGCCGCGCCGCGGCTGAACGCCGGCCTCATGCGGCGATCAGGTTTCCGCCCTCGCCGAGTCGCAGCGGCGCCGGGATCGGGACGCCTTGAAACAGGACCTTCCCATCGCGTTCGTGCACCTCGCCGCGCGCGATGGCGCCGACGCACGCAATCAGCAATTGGTGTTCGTGCGGCAGCAGCCGCGCGGCGAGTGCGTCCTCGGTATCGCCCGGGCGGATGGCGATGCGCGCCTGCGCGATCACCGGTCCGCCGTCCAGTTCGGCGCTGACGAAATGCACGCTGGCGCCGTGTTCGGGGTCGCCCGCCTTCAGCACGCGGCGATGGGTGTGCAGGCCGCGGTACCTCGGCAGCAGCGAGGGGTGGATGTTGATCATCCGTCCCGTCCATTGCGCGGTGACTGCAGCGTCGAGGATGCGCATGTAACCTGCCAGCACCACCAGTCGCGCACCGCTGGCGGCGACGTTGGCGAACAGGGCCTCGTCGAACTCGTGGCGTGATGCAAACGTTTTCGGATCGAGCGCGAATGTCGGGATGCCGTGTGCTTCGGCGTTGCGCAGCGCGGGTGCGTCGGCCTTGTCGCCGGCGACCAGCGTCAGCTTGATCGGCAGCGTTCCGGCATCGCGTGCGTCGATCAGGGCCGCAAGGTTGCTGCCGCGGCCGGAGGCGAGTACCGCGACGGGAAAGCTCATGCGATGTGGACGCGCGCGTCGCCTGCGGCCGTGACGATTTCGCCGATGGGCGTGCTTGCAAGGCCGGATTGCGCGAGCGCGGATTGGACGCCGGCCACGTCGGCGGGCGCGAGGATCACGGTGAACCCGATGCCGCAGTTGAAGGTGCGCCACATTTCCTCGCGCGGCACCTTGCCTTCGCGTTGCAGCCAATCGAACACGGGGGGCAGCTTCCAGCTCGACGCATCGATCGCAAGGCCAAGCCCATCCGGCACCACCCGGATGATGTTTTCCTGCAGGCCGCCGCCGGTGATGTGCGCCATGCCGTGGACCGTGCCGGGCCGTTCGCGCAACAGCGCGAGCACCGGTCTCACGTAGATGGTGGTCGGCGCCAGCAGCGCGTCGGCCAGCTTCACGCCGCCGACATCGAGGTCGAACGGCGACCCCGCGCGCTCGACGATCTTGCGGATCAGCGAGTAGCCGTTCGAATGCGGTCCGCTGGACGCGACGCCGAGGATCACGTCGCCGGCGCGGATCGCGCTGCCGTCGACGATCCCGGATTTTTCCACCGCGCCGACATTGAAGCCCGCGAGGTCGTATTCGCCCGGCGGGTACATGTCGGGCATCTCGGCGGTTTCGCCGCCGATCAGCGCACAGCCGGCCAGTTCGCAGCCTTTCGCGATGCCGCCGACCACCGCGACGGTGGTGTCGACGTCGAGCTTGCCGGTCGCGAAGTAGTCGAGGAAGAACAGCGGCTCCGCGCCTTGCACCAGCACGTCGTTGACGCACATGCCGACGAGATCGATGCCGATGGTGTCGTGGCGGTTCAATCGTTGCGCGAGTTTCAGCTTGGTGCCGACGCCGTCCGTGCCCGAAACCAGTACGGGTTCCCGGTATTTCTTCGAAAGGTCGAACAGCGCACCGAAACCGCCCAGCCCACCCATCACCTCGGGGCGGAAGGTCTTGCCGACCAGCGGCTTGATGCGCTCGACCACCGCGTTGCCGGCGTCGATGTCCACGCCCGCGGCGCGGTAGGAGAGGGCTTCGTCGTTGGAAGTCACGGCATTCGTGCGGCAGGTGCCGCGGCTCGGCTGGAAGGATGGACTGAATGCACAATGATAGACGCTGGCGCCGTGATTGGGCAGACTTGCAAACGTGCGATCGGAGGTGCGCGGCCATGATGCGAATTTCGGTGTTCTTGCTTTGCGTGCTGGGCGTCGCGGGCGGCACATGGGCACAGACCGCGCCGCCGCCGGCCGCAGGTGCGCCCGAGGCGCCCCAATCCAGTCCCTACTCGGCCACGGTGCCGGTGGCGGGCACAAGCGACGCCCAGCGCAGTGCGGCGATCGCCGCGGCGCTGACCGCGGTGTTGCAGCGAAACTCGCCAGGATTCACGCCCAGCGCCGACATGTTGTCGAATGCTTCGGGTTACGTGCGCAACTACCACTACCGGCGCGCCGCTTCCGGCGCCGGTCTCGAATTGCAGGTGGATTTCGATCCGGGTGCGATCGGCCGCCTCGTTGCGCAAGCTGGCGCGCCGGCAACCACGGGCACAGCCACTCCGAATGGCACCGCGTCGCCTGCGGCCGCGGGTACGGCGGAAACGGCCGCTGCCAGCGGGAAGGGCACGCTCTGGGTCGGTGGCCTGGACAGCACCCACGCATTCGCCAGCCTGCTGTCGCTGCTGCG
>DATEKI010000226.1:0-7295 GCA_035277545.1 Rhodanobacteraceae bacterium
AGTTGTAGAGGTCGGTGTTCTGGTCGACCAAGCGAAAATCGTTGACGGAGGTGCCGGGCCGGCCGTCGATCAGGCGCAGGAAACACGGCCCGCCGCAGGCGAACGAACCGGACGCCGGAAACAGCCACGAATACGGCGTGAAAAAACTCCCGGTCAGGCTCGCCGGCAACCCCGCGATCGGCACCGACGAAATCGCGCGGCTGCCGGCGAAGATCGGATCGTCGCGGCTGTACTCGAGGCCCCCGGCCACGCTCCAGCGATCGGCCTTGTGCCCGAAGCTCGCATCGAAGGCGCGGCGCGTGCCGTCGCCATGGCTGTTCTGTCCGAGATAGGCACCCGCTTCGCCACCTTCGAAATCGCTGCGCGTGATGATGTTGATCACGCCTGCGATCGCATCCGAGCCGTAGATCGCCGATGCGCCGTCCAGCAGCACTTCCACGCGTTCCACCAGCGCGAGCGGGATCGCGGAAAGGTCGACCGCGCCGTCGATGTCGGTGACGAAGCGCTGGCCATTCAGCAGCACCAGCGTACGGTTGGGGCCGAGGCTGCGCAGGTTGACCAGTTGCTCGCCGTTGCCGTCGTTGTTGATGTTGCGGTTGAGCGTTTCGCCGTTCGCCACGATGGTCTGCACCACGTCGGAAATGCTGGTGAAGCCGAGTCGCGCGATCTGGTCGCGGTCGAGCTTGAAGACCGGATGCTGGGTTTCCAGTTCGATGCCGCGGATGTGCGTGCCGGTCACGACGATGGTTTGCAGTGTTTGCGGCGGGGCCGTTGTGTCCCCGGGCTGCTGGACCGCCTGCGCCGCCCACGTCGTCTTCGCACACGGCACCCACACCAGGACGACAAGCACGAGCGTCCTGCGGTTCATGGCGGCGTTTTCGCGATGGCCCGACCAGGCCGCACCGGTTCCACGGTCAGCCCGAGGAACAGCAGGCCGGGGCTGGCACTCGGCGGCGCTTCGAGGGAAATGGCCGTGACCCGACGCCCCGGCTCGGGGTTTTGCAATCGCACCACGTTGGTGGGCACGGCCGCCGCGGCGCCACTGTCGCCCATGCCCCAGCCGCGAAGGTCCGTCGAGTAGGTGCCCAGCCAGCCGATGGGCGGCTTGTCCGGACGCTGTATGGCGCGGAGATCCATCATTGAATACGTGTCGCGGTCGTCCAGGATGGCCAGGTCGCGCTCGCCGCCATCGGCGTAATGCAGCCGCACCGCGCCGACTGCTCCGGTGGCGCCATTGAACTGGAACACCAGCGCATCGACCGCGGCAATGTACTGGGGCGCGATGGAGAGCGGCGGTGATCGCGCGGGAAACGCGGTGTCGAGCCGGTTGCGCGGCGCGCCGGACAATTGCACCGCGCGTCCGAGCAGGAAATCCACGTCGTCGTAACGCTGCAATCCGCGCGGCAGCGTCGGCAGGCTTTGTGGTTGCGGCGGCACGCGCGTTGCCCGGTTCATCGGCGCGCGCGGATCGACGTTGGCGATGGCGTCGAGGTCCAGCGGTTCGTAGCGCGCGTCCGGAGCCGACGCGGTGACATTCGCATTGACCACGGCCGCGCGCGATGGCCCCGGCGTTGGCCCCGGGTCTGCTGCACGCAGCGTGCGGCGTTCAGCGGAAGGCAGCGGCGGCGCGGACTCGCCCTTGTCGCTCCATCCCAGGTCCGTGAAATTGCGCAGGCGCAGGTCTTCCGTGATGGCGGCAACCGGCCGGGTGTCGGACGCGATGCGCCACTGGAACCAGTGCCCGCTCAAGGTGCGGCCAACCAGACGCGACCCATCCGGCGCAAAAGCGAGTTGTTGGATGGCGTCGTGATTGGGCAGTGCCAGCTTGAAATCCGGCGCGAGCCGCTGGTTGCGGTCGATCACGAACAGGCTGACGCCATCGAGATCCGCCAGCGCCAGCAGCTTGCCGTCGGGGCTCAGCGCGCTCACGTTGACGCGGTTTGTGTCATTGGGCACCGTCAGTTTTTTTCGCGCGATGCCGGCGTTGTCGAACACGGTCGCCCAGTCTGTTTCGATGACGCCACGCCCGTGCGGGAGCGGCCAAATGTCGAATTCGTCGTCTCCGGGCTCGGTCTTGTCGAGCAGCTTGCCGTTAGCACCCCAGTGCCGAAGCCAGATTTTCTGGTCACCGCCCCATGCGGGCGGCCCGCTCAGGCTCCACACGCTGCCGTCGTCGGCGAAACGGGCGTCGATGACATGCGCGCGCGGTTTGCCGTCGTGCAACAGGTTCTGCACCATTTTCGCCGAATCGGTGTCGATCACGCGCAGCACATCGGAATCGTCCGTGATGGTGTCGCGGTGCTCGAATGCGAGCAGACGCCGGCCATCGTCGGACAGGCGCAGCGCGCCGAGCGGACCGCGCAAGGCGATGGGCGCGCCGCGTTGCCGGCCAGTCGTGAGGTCGATCAGGCGCACCTGTTCGAAGAACCTGCGGTCCTTGTTGCTGCCGGTTGAAACAGCCAGCACCGGCGCGTGCGCGGCCAGGCACAGGTGCAACGGCGAATCCGGCAGCGTGATTGCCGGCCAGCACGGCACGCCGCTGCGCCAATTCCAGCACGAGATCCCACGGCCGGCGATGGCAATCAGGTGCGTACCGCTCCCGTCAAGCCCGGCGAAGGTCGGCGCTTCGGGCAGCGCGATGGTCTTGCCCACCGTCCGGCCCGTCGCGACATCGAACACGCTGACGCGATTGCCTTCTGCAGACACGAGGTGCCGTCCGTCGAAACGCAAGGTGTCAGCGACCATGGGCGCCGCGGATCCGCCAACCAACGGCGACCAGCGCACGCGCCACAGCTTCAGTTGGCCATTGTCGCTGGTCGCCATCAGATGCGAACGCCCATCATGCGCCAGCGCGAAGCGCGACTGGTTGGCGACCATCGGCGGCGCGACGGCAACCGGAGCCTGTGGGGGATAGCCCACTTCGGGCAGCCGCCAGAGGATCGCACGCGTCGCGGAGTGCCGTGTCAGCACGGTGCTGGCATCGGGTCCGAATTCGACGTCGTTCAGCGCGCTCGGGCTCATCCTGTCGTCGAGGCTGACCGGCGTCGCGACAAGCTCCCGGCTGCGGGGGTCGAACACGCGCAACTCGCTGGGTTCGTCGGAGACGGCGGCGAGGCGCGTGTCGTCGGCGCTGAAACGCAGATTCGCAATCCAGCCGTTCAGCCGCGCCGGCAGCCATGCCACGGCCCCGGTGCCCGGATCCCACAGCGCGACCTGCCCGGACATGGTACCGATGGCGAGTTGCCGGCCGTCGTGGCGCAAGGCCCAGGCCGTGGCGCGCCCGCGCGACGCCTCGAGCAGCAACGTGTGCAACGGGCGCACGCGGCGCGCATCGAAGGCCCGGAACTCCAGGTTGGCGTCGCTGACCAGAACCGCCGTCGCGCCGTCATCGCTGAGCAACGCCTCGCCGAGCAACGGGCCGGCAAGGGCCTTGTTGTCGATGTCACCCTTGATCTCGACCTTGTCGCCATCCGGCGACCACGGCAGCGTGCGCCAGCGCTGCACATCGCCATGCTTGTCGAACAGCAGCGCATGACGGCCGTCGTCGCTGAAACTGGCGGCCAGGAAACCGGGGAATTGCCGCGGCGGATCGACGAGCGTCCCGGTGGCGGCGTCGATCATCACGCTGTCGATGCGGTGCGGCGACAACACCGAAGCGAAGGCTTCATCGATGCCGGTCCCGCCATAGCCGACCAGACGCTGCCCATCCCCGGAGAAATGAAGATCGAGCGCGCCCTGGTTGGCACCGCCGCCCGACATGCCGAATGAATTCACCCCGACTTTCAGGCTCCAGAGCTGCCTGCCGCTGGCGACGTCGACCAGATGCACCTTGCGTCCGCTGAGCGTCACGGCAACGGTCTTTGCATCCGGGGAGATCGCGAGGTCCGTGATCTGCTCGCTGCCCATCGGAATGACATCGATGAGTTGCGGCGCGTTGGCGAGCACGGTCCCGATGCGAAGGCGCGCCAGAGCCGCGTCGGCGCGGTCGCCGTGGGCCTCCATCTGCCGCAGGTTGGCCACGGTATTGGCCAACGCCGTGTAGGCATCGCCGTGCACCATCTGTTGCTGCGCGGTCGCGGTGCGTGATTGCCACAACGTCTGCTGCGCAATGGTCGCGTTGGCCTCGGCGAGCACCGCGTTGTGTTTGGCGCGATGCCATTGCCAACCCGTGGCGATCAAACCTATGACCAGCGCGGCGACCGCGCAGGCGAGCGTTGCCGCAAGCTTCGGCTCGCGCCGCGCCCAGCGCCATGCCTTCTGCGCCGCGTTCAGCGGCCGGGCCTGTACCGGCCTCCCTTCCATGAAACGCTGCAGGTCGTCGGCCAGGGCACGAGCCGATGGATAGCGCTCGCACGGTTCGCGCGCGAGGCAACGCATCACGATGGCCTGCAGATCCAGTGGCAGCATGGGAGCCCATCGCCGCGGCGCGCGCACCTGGCCTTGCAGTACCAGCTTCACGGTGTCCTGCGCGGTGTCGGCCCGGAACGGTGGTTGTCCGGTGAGCAGTTGGTAAAGAATGGCGCCGAGACCCCAGATATCCGTCGCAGCGGTGAGCTTGTTCGCGCGCACCTCCGCCTGTTCCGGCGCCATGTACGCGGGCGTGCCGGAGACCTCGTCGTTGTCCACCGCCAGCGCGTTTTCCAGCCGCCGTGCCAGACCGAAATCCGCGACGTACGGTTGCCCGATCTCATCGAGCAGCACGTTCGCGGGCTTCAGGTCGAGGTGCAGCACGCCCAGGCTGTGCGCATAGCCGACCGCCTCGGCGACCGTGCGCATCAATGCGGCGGCTTCGCGC
Source organism: Rhodanobacteraceae bacterium (assembly GCA_035277545.1). GTDB lineage: Bacteria > Pseudomonadota > Gammaproteobacteria > Xanthomonadales > Rhodanobacteraceae > 66-474. Next base: position 4,796 of record DATEKI010000226.1, read on the forward strand.
GGCGTGGATTTCTCGCCACGCTTCAGGCGCGCGGACAGGCTTTCGCCACGCACGAGCCGCATGCTGAAGAACTGGATGCCTTCGAAACTGCCGACTTCGTAGATCGTGACGATCGCCGGGTGTTGCATCTGCGCGGCATTCTGCGCCTCGCGCTCGAAGCGCGCGATGAATTCGCGCGATGCCCACGGCCCCGCGGACAGCAGCTTCACCGCGACTTCGCGATCAAGCGACACCTGCTGCGCGCGATAGACCACGCCCATGCCACCCTCGCCGATGAGTTCGAGCAATTCGTAGTCGCCGAACTGGCGCTGCGCGGGATCATTCAAATCGAGCTCGAGCGATTCCGCGGGCAGCAATGCAAGGTGCCTTGCCTGGGTCAGGTCGCCGGTCTGCGTGAAGCTTCCGAAGGCAAGTTCCGCAAGGCCCTGCACATGTTCCAGCGGTGCGCCACCGGGCAGTGATTCGTCAGGCACGGACGGATTCGTTGCCATCGCTCATTGGCTCCGGTCCAGCGCGGCGAACAGCACCTGGCGTTCGGCAGCCAGTTCGTCCGCCGACACCACGGTGTCCGCAAGCTCGTCGCGCACCAGTTCCCGGAAGCGCTGGCGCAGGCGCTTCAATGCCATCAACAGCGTCAGCGGCCGGATCGACAACTTGCGTCCGAGTTCGTCGTACTGGCCGGGCAGTGGTTCCCGCGCAAGGAAGGGTTCCAGTGCTTCGCACATGTCGGCGTGGCCGGTCTGGCGGGCTTCGGCACGCAGCCGCTTCAGGCCACGCGACAACACTTCCAGCGCGAAGCTGCGCCGGTACGCCTGTTCCGGGGAATCCTCCGGCGCGATTTCGCTGCGGCTGCGTGCTTCAAGCTCGGCCAGCGGCGGCGCTTCGGGCAAACCTTCGGCGACCGTCAGTTCCCGCCATTCACCGGCGAGGAACACGTTGAGCCGCACCAGCAGCCATTCGCGAAAACGGCCCGATGGCACGCTGCGGCTGTCGCGCAAATCGGCCGTGGCCTGCCGCAGGAACAACTGCGTGATGTCCTGGGCGATTTCCTGCGGATGGCCGCAGCGGCGCACGTACGCATAGACCGGATACCAGTAGCGCACGGCAAGTTCGGCAAGCGCATCGCGTGCTTCGGCGCGCGTACCCTGCAGACCGCGCACCATCGACCAGCGCGTCCGGGTGAAATCCGCAAGGGAATGATCTTCGACGGGGCTCATGGTTCCGGGATCTTCCATTCTGGAAACGATGCCAACGATTACGGAGCGGTCAGTGCGAGAGCGCATGCATCGAACCGCGCAAGGTCCGCATCTCCTCCTCCAATTCGGCCGGGTTGGACGTGGTCTCCGCCAGTTCCTCGCGCACCAGTTCGCGCAAACGATGGCGCATGCGGTGCACCGCGACGGCGAGCGTGTTGCGGCGCAGATGCAGGTCCTCGGCGGCGCGCGCATACTCGGCCTCGTCCGGACGCTCGACGAGGAATTCGCTCAGGCGGCGGAACAGTTCGAGTCTCCCGGCCTGCTCCGCTTCGCAGCGCAGGCGCGCGTACGCGGCCCGCAACACCGCGTGCGCCCACTCGCGTTCGAACACCGCGTCCGGCGTTTCTTCCCCAACGCCCGCGCAACCGGCATCGTCCAGCGGCTCGAAACGGACGCCGCCGCCACGTTTCAGGGTCGCCGCTTCCTCGCGGGCGTCGCTCAGGAAACGTTTCAGCGCGGTCAACAGGAATGAGCGGAAACGCCCACGCCCGGGGTCCGCGGACGCGTACCACGCGCGCTCCAGGAAGCGGGTGAAAAAAGCCTGGGTGAGGTCCTCGGCGGCATCCGGTGGATACCCGCGAAACCGCACGAATGCCAGCACGGGTGGGCGATAGGTGCGGCACAGCTGTTCAAGGGCCGCGCGCGCATCGCCGGCCTCGCCGCGGGCACGCAACACCACGCTCCAACGCGTAGTCTCGAACCGGCCCATCCACTGCGCCTCAGGAACCCGGCGGGCGCGCTGCGCGCGCCTGTTGCGGCGGCATTATGCACGAAAGAACCCCTCTGCAAAGCATGTCTGGCGTGCCCTCCGAAAGCATTGCATCGGCAGGTTTCCGGCGACGTGACCCGGCCACTTCAACTCACGTGGAATACTTCGGCCTGGCCGTTCCTTGCGTAGCCGCTGCCGCCGCGGCGGACCAGCCTCTCCATGCGGAGTTCTTCGCTGCGCTCGAGCATCCAGCGTTCGCGATCGATGTCCACGAGCGCCGTGGTGACACCCAGCCGCTGCGCCTCGGCCGCGCGGTAGCGGCAGAAGTCGGCGTACTCGTCCAGTTCCGCGCGCAGGCCTTCCATCGACAGGTCGACCAACAGCGCGCGGTCGAGGCCGCCGACGGCGGGCACGTCCATCGGTACCAGCTCCACTGGCCCATCGAGGTAGCCGATCAAATCCTGCATCCGCCCCACCACGCCGGGATCGACCGTCCAGCCGGGATCCATCAGGACCGCGCGAACCTCGCCGGCAC
>DATEKI010000227.1:0-6069 GCA_035277545.1 Rhodanobacteraceae bacterium
CTGGGTGTACTCGGGCTTTCTGCAACTCGGTTACCTGCACGTGGGCGGCGACACCCATGCCGAATTCTTCCGCCAGTACGCAGGCTGGAGGAATGGCATCGCGCTCGGCCTGTTCGCGCTGTACGCCGACAATCCGAAAACCGGCCAATACGTGGAATTCCGGGGCAGCAGGTTGAGCGGCGACGACCAGTACTACCGCCTGCGCGCCGGGCAATACGGTAAATACAAACTCCAAGGTTTCTACCGGGACATTCCGCACGACGTCACCACCAACGCCTACCCGCTGTGGAACGGCGTCGGCAGCACCAACCTGACGCTGCCCGCGCCGCTGGTGCCCGGCGACAGCACGCCCGCCGAGGTGGCGACCGTCGACAGGACGCGTCCGCGACAAACGATCGGTCTCACGCGCCAACGCGAGGGCCTCAGCTTCGAAGACAACTTCTACCGCGACTGGACCGGCTACGCGTCGATCGTCAACGAGAAACGCACGGGCGACCGCTTGTGGGGCGGTCCGATGTACCTGAACTACATCCTTCGCGACAACGGCGGCGCGCTGGAAACGGTGCGCCCGATCGACTTCACCACCACCGACGTCAGCCTGGGCCTGCGCGACGTCGGCACGATCTGGCAATTCCAGTTGAACTACACGGGCTCGTTCTTCCGCAACCACAAGGACACGTTGAACTACCAGAGCCCATTCGCATTGACGAATGTGGTCGGCGTACCGCAGGTCGCCAACATCTATCAGGGTCAGTTTTCGCTGGAACCCGACAACGACTACCACAACCTGCGTGCTGAACTTTCGCGCAGCCTGAAGTGGAACGGCCAGTTCTCGCTGGCGGCGGCGTGGGGCACGATGCGCCAGGACGATCCGCTGCTGCCGCCGGTCACCTGCACCGGCACGGGCGGCATTTTCATCTCGCCGTCGGCCGACTACACCTTCAACTGCGCCAACTGGAACACCCCCGCGGCGCTGTCGCAGCAGACCGCGAATGCGCGCATCGACACCGGCCTGCTCGATGCGAAGATCACGCTGCATCCTTCCCCGAAACTCGGTTGGCACGCGGGCCTGCGCTGGTACCGCGAGGACAACAAGACCAACTATCTCGCCTTCAATCCGCTGACCGGGCAGTACGGCTATATCGCGGAGAACGGCTCGCAGGGCAGCATCATTCCCGGCCAGATCGGCATCTTCGATCCGCGCAATCCACTGTACGCGTCGTACGTGACCCAGGTGCGGGCGATCCCGTTCGGCTACACCGACACCGTGTTCGACACCGGCATCGATTGGCGCGTCAGCGAAAACAACACCTTCAACTTGACCTGGAGCTTCGACCGCGACCAGCCGAAATACCGCGAGCGCAAACTGGTGAACGAGCAACGCATCAAGCTGGCGTGGACGGACCGCGCGCTGGGCAAGGGCACGTTGCGCCTCGACTACGAATTCGCGTACCGCAACGGCGGCCCCTACACCTACAACCCTTACGAACCGTTCTATTCGACGGCACTTCCCGGCTTCGTGACGCCGCCGCCCGGCAATGTCGCGTTCACCACCGACGCGATGCGCAAGTACGACCTGGGCAACCGCATCGAACACAAGTTGCACGCGACGCTGATCTACCCGATCGGCGATACCACCACGCTCTCGGCCATCGCCTACGCGACGCGCGACGACTACGGCGCCGCGATCGGCCGGCAGGCCACGCGCAACCGCGGTTTCGATTTGTCGTGGGATTGGCAACCCTCGCCGATGACCAGCATGAGCGCCAACCTCGGACGCGCCGATTCGAACCTGAATTTCTCGAACGTCGGCGACGATGAAAACATCACGGGCGCGGCCGGCCGCAACAATCCTTCACTGGGCGGCCCGCTGTTCCCGCTCGCCAACCAGTGGCAGAGCATCGACCACGAGCGCGACTACAACGCTGGCCTCACGTTGCGCCACGATTTCGGTCGCGTGCGCGCCGACCTGGGTTACACCTACACCTACGCACTCGGCAAGATCGGTTACGTGTTCGCTTCGCCCGGCGCGCTGTCCATCACGCAGCAACCCTTCGTCGATACCGTGGGCAATGCCTTCCCGGACAACCATTACCACATCAATACCCTGCAGCTTGGCTTCGACATCGCTTTCTCGCGCACGTTCGGGATGCGGGTGTTCGACCTGTTCGAGACCGGCAGCTTTGCCGACTGGCACTACCTCGGGCTGCAGGACAACCTGGTGATCGACCATCGGATCTACACCGATCTGGGGCCGCAGCCGCATTACAGCGCCAACCTGGTCGGCGTGCTGCTCAACGTGAAACTGTGAGGACAGCGCCGTGACCTTCACAACACGCGTCGCAATCGTTTTCTCGATCGCTTTGGCGGCGATGGCCGTTGGCATGGCGCTGGCCGCGACGGCACCCTTCGACGATTTGCGCAAGCAGGCACCGATCCACGGCGACGCGGCGGCGGGCGAGGCCAAGGCTGCCGCCTGTGCCGCTTGTCACGGCGCCAGGGGTATTGCGGTCGCGCCCACGTTCCCGAATCTTGCCGGACAATCGCAAACCTACCTGTACGTGCAGTTGCGCGCGTTCAAGGACGGCGCGCGCGCCAACGCGGTGATGCAGCCACTCGCGAAGACGCTGACCGACCGGGACATGCACAACCTTGCCGCGCACTTCGCGTCGTTGCCCGGAAAGCCTGCGGCGCACACCGCTCAGGCGCCTTCCCGCGGTTCCACCCTGTTTCACGATGGCGATGCCGCGCAGGGCGTGCCGCCCTGCCAGGGCTGCCACGGCGCCGACGGCAAGGGGCAGCATCCCGACTACGCGAGCAGCGCTCCACAACCGGCGTGGTCGACGTTCCCGGTCCTCGCCGGCCAGAATGCCCAATACGTCCTGGCGCAGTTGAAGGCCTATCACGACGGCACCCGCGTCGGCACCAGCAATGACAAGGTGATGCGGGGCGTCGCGCATAACCTCAGCGCCGCGGACATGCGTGCGCTCGCCGATTACGTGTCAACCCTGTAGTTGAAAGAATGGTGGGCCGTGATGGGATCGAACCATCGACCAATGGATTAAAAGTCCACTGCTCTACCGCTGAGCTAACGGCCCGCACAGAACCGCAAAGCTTAAAATGTGCGCGCGGCGCTTTCAAGGAATGATTGGGCCCGCAAGCCGATCGCAATCATGCCGATCGCCGCGTTTCCACCACGGCAATGGTCGCGTCCATCCTCGACACGAAAGTGCCCCCGTTCATCATGCGCTTGAGCAACGGCCACACCCTGCGGAAATCCTCCGACTCGCACATGCGCCGGCGGTAATTGCCGGGCCCGAACGGTTTCCCCGGATTTTCTTCCGACGAATTGTGATACAGGCTCGTCGCGCTGCAACTGGCAACCAGGTACGCGAACTCGGCAGCACTGATCCCCGCCTCTTCCAGGTCTTGCTGCGAAATGCCGTGGAACCGCAACGCCGTGGGCACGTCGGCAAGGCTGCGCTCTATGCTGACGATGTTGGTGACGGTGGCCAGGCGCGCGGCCCGTGCCTGTTCGCGCGTGTGCCGCAACGTCCATACCCCGATCAGCGTCGAGACGAACAGCGCAAGGATTGCGATGGCCAATTCCATGACGGCTCCCTCAAACCGGACTGACGTAGCGTGTCGGATCGGTGACGCCCGCATCGGCGAATCCGCGCGCGCGCAGGACGCAGGCATCGCAGTGGCCGCAGGCGCGGCCTGCTTCGTCCGCGCAGTAGCACGATACGGTTTGTGCGAAATCCACGCCCAGGCGAACGCCTTCGCGCACGATGTCGGCCTTGCTCATGGCGCAGAGCGGCGCATGCACCCGCAGCGCGTGGCCTTCGACACCGGCTTTCGTCGCGAGATTCGCGAGCCGTTCGAAGGCTTCGATGAAGGCGGGCCGGCAATCGGGGTAGCCCGAATAATCGACCGCGTTGACACCGCAGAACAGGTCATTCGCACCCAGTGTTTCGGCCCAGCCCAGCGCGATCGCCAGCATGATGGTGTTGCGCGCCGGCACGTAGGTCACGGGAATGTCGTCCCCGCCATGTGCATCGACATGCTCGGGCACCGCGATGTCGGCGGTGAGCGCCGAGCCGCCGATGCTGCGCAGGTCCACCGCGACGGTCTTGTGCTCCACGGCGCCCAGCATCTCCGCGACACGTCCGGAGGCGGCCAGCTCGGAAGCGTGCCGCTGCCCGTATGCGACGGACAACGCGTAACAGGCGAACCCTTGGGTGCGCGCCATCGCCAGCGTCACCGCCGAATCCATGCCACCGGAAACCAGCACGACCGCCCTGGGTGCAGAATCGACCAACGCCATGGCCCACGCGTCACTTCGCGCCGGGAGGCGCGGGAATGTCCTGCAATCTTTCCTGCGCGCGCTTGGCCAACGGCGTGCCCGGATGCGCCTTGACGATGGCCTGCAACGTCGCACGCGCCGCCGCGTTGTCCTTCATGCCGATCTGGCAGTCGGCGATGCGAAGCTGCGCTTCCGGTGCCTTCGGACTGTCCGGATACTTCTGCAGCAGCGTCTGGAACGCCGCCAGCGCAATCTTGTAATTCTGCGTGACGTAGTACGAGCCGCCGAGCCAATACCAGGCGTTGGAAACCAGCGGGCTGCCCGGGTACTTGTCGATGAACGCGCGGAAGCCGCGCGCCGAATCGACGTAATTGCCGGCCCGCAGGGACTTGAACGCCGCATCGTATTCCGCCTGCGCGGCGGCCGTGTCGGCGGCGGACGCGGGCCTGGATGAAGATGCGGGCTCCTTCTTGCCCGGCACGGGTTTCGCCGATGCGGCGGGAGCGGACGAAGCAGAAGGCGGCGCCGGGGCCGCGGGCGCACCCTGCGCGTGTTCCAGTTTGCCGAGGCGCGAATCGAGGTCGCCGTACTGTTTCTTGCCGGTTTGCTGCAGATCGTCCAACTGGTGCTGCAGCACCTCGATCTGGCCCTGCATCTGCTGCATCTGGTCCCGCATCGCCTGGACCTGGTTGAGCAGCGAGAGGCTGTTGTTGGAGGGGGGCGGTGGCGCCGAAGCGGCACTGCCCGCGTCCTGCGCCCAGGCAACGGATACACAGGCCCCTGCAACGATCATGGCCGCCGAAGCGGCCATGATCAGTGGGGCCTTGCGCGGCACGCGGCCGCGGCTGTCCGCGAACCGTGGCACCAAGGTCACTCTGCGGTGTACACGATGTTGTCGCGGCGGTTCTGGTGCCAGCAGCCTTCGTTGTGCTCGCGGCACACCGGGCGCTCTTCACCGTAGCTGACGACCTTGATCTGGCTGGACGAAGCACCGGCCGCTTCCAGTGCGGATGCCAGCGCATTGCCGCGGCGCTCGCCGAGGCCGAGGTTGTACTCACGCGTGCCGCGTTCGTCGGTATTGCCTTCGATCGTCATGCGCGCCATCGGACGGTCACGCAGGTACTTGGCGTGGCAGGCGACGATGTTGTCGAACTGCGACTGGATCTCGCTCTTGTCGAAGTCGAAGTAGATCACGCGGGTGCGCAGGCAGGCGTTGGTCTGCAGGTCGGCAGGCGTGAACGCGCCTTCGGTGGTGGCCGGCGCGGTGGGCGTGGTCGCTTCCGGTGGCTGGGCGGGCTTGACTTCCTGTTTCTTTGCGCAGGCCGCTGCGGCCAGGCAGAACAATGCAACTACGGAGACGCGAACGGTTGCGTTCATGGCGAATCCATCCTTTCTTGAACGAGTGGGTGAGTGGGTGGGGTACAACGTGTGGAATTGAACCAGTTTGTCGATCAAAATGGCGTCAAGGGTTGCGGTAGGGCCCCCAGGCCGGTTCCCGGACATCCCCGTCGCTCAACACGAGCCGCTGGCGTACGCGCCCGTCGGCCGACACGGAGTACAGGACGCCGCGCGGACCTTCGGTGGCTGCGTAGAGGAGCATGCTGGCGTTGGGTGCCCAGCTTGGGGAGTCGTCCAGATTGCCCGGCGAAACGAAGATCTCCTGACCGCCCGTGGAACGATCCATTACCGCAATACGATACACGTTTCCGTTGCCCTGCACCATCGCCAGTTTCTTGCCGTCGTAATCCACGGCCACGTCGGCG
>DATEKI010000228.1:0-10175 GCA_035277545.1 Rhodanobacteraceae bacterium
GCGTTCTTCAAGGGCACGTATCATTTGACGGACAACGTCGATGCGTACATGACGGTGTACCACAACAAGACCAGCTCCGGCTTCCAGTTGGCGCCGGCACTGCTTGGCACCGTGTACGGCGCGAAGATTTCCGCCGACAACATGTACAACATCTTCCACGTTCCCTTCAACCAGACCACCGGCTACGACTATCGCGCGCGCCTGGTTCCGGCCGGCAATCGCGCGGCCCGCAACAACAACACCACCGACCAGATGATGTTCGGGCTGCGTGGCAACGTCAATATCCTCGACCGCAACTGGACGTGGGACGTGGGCTACAACTATGGCCACGTTTCCACCGTCAACGTCCTGCTCGGCCTGCCGAACGTGGACAAGCTGAATCAGCTGATGGGGCCGTCCATGATGGTCAATGGCGTGCCGACCTGCGTGAAGACTGCAGGCGACGCCAGCACGGCCATTAACGGCTGCACCCCGTTCGATCCGTTCAACCTGTTCACCCCGCAGTCGGTCGCGACCCTGCAAAGCATCGCGTCGCCGGGCATCAACAACTCGTACTCCATCGAGCGCACCTCGCACGCGGACATCAGCGGCGGCCTGTTCGACCTTCCGGGCGGAACGATGCAGCTGGCCGCCGGCGTGGATTACCGCAAGGAATACGCCCATGCCTTCGTCGACCCGGTGTTGATCCTCGATCCGACTACCGGCACCTGCACCTTGGGCAGCCAGTGTTCGTCACCGATCCAGGGTGGCTACACCGTCAAGGAGGCCTATGCCGAGTTGTACATCCCGATCCTGAAGGATCTGCCGTTCATGAAAGCCTTGAACGTGACCCTGGGCGATCGCTATTCCAAGTACAGCACCTTCGGCAGCACCAACAACTGGAAGGTGGGCGTGGAGTACCGTCCGATCGACGACCTGATGCTGCGCGGCACCGTGTCCACGGTGTTCCGTGCGCCGACCATCAGCAACGTGTTCGGCGCCCCGGGAAGCAGCGCCCCGTCGCTGTCCTCCGACCCCTGCGATTATTCGGGTACCGGTGCCAATCCGAACGCGGGCAACCCCGCCTGCGTGGGCGTCCCGGCGACCGGTCCGTTCATCGACCAGGACGTGGCGCTGGGCCAGCAGATCAAGGCGATCAACTCGGGTTCCGCCTACGCCAACTTCCCGCTGGGGCCGGAAAGCGGCAAGTCCTTCGACTTCGGCGCCGTGTATTCGCCGCATTTCGTGCCGGGCCTGTCGCTGTCGGCCGACCTGTGGAGGATTTACCTCACCAACGTGATCACCCGCATTGGTGCGCAGACCAGCCTGAACCTGTGCTTCAATGGCGAGCTCAAGTATTGCCCGTTGATCACGCGCTTCAGTTCAGCTTCCAGCCAGCCTGGACAAATCTCCCAGGTGTTGCAACCGGTCGGCAACCTGGGTCGTATCGATGCCAGGGGCCTGGACGTTGCGGCGACGTACAAGCTGCCGCAATTCTCGTTCGGCCAGTTCACCATCGGGGTGCAGGGCACCTACATGGCCAAGTACGACATCCAGACCGCACCGGGCCTGGCCTCCAACATCACCTACCATGCGGTCGGGCAGATGGGCGGCGTCGGTTCGGGCCTGGCGGCATCCTGCCCGTTCGCGGCCGGCGCAATGTGCTTCTTCCCGCGTGTGCGCGGCCAGGGTTCGTTGAACTGGCAGTTGGGTCCGTGGGACGCGTCATGGCGCATGCAGTACATCGGCTCGTGGCAGATGGGTACCGAGAACCGCGCGGAGAACTACAGCTACATCGCGGGCTTCTCACCCAACAACCCGTATGTGCAACACTACGGCGCCACGGTGTACAACAACGTGTCGGTGGGCTACAACATCGAACCGATCAACACGCGGGTTGAAGTCGGCGTGGACAACGTGTTCGACAAGACGCCGCCGTTCATCTCCGCGGCACGCAGCCAGAACGCCAACACCGATCCGAACGATTTCGACACGATCGGCCGCTACTACTGGGGTCGCGTGACGGTCAAGTTCTGATCGAGCTGACGTTTCACCAAGTTGTACCTCAAAGGGCCGCACGAGCTTGCTCGTGCGGCCCTCTTTTCTCATGAACACGATGTCTGAAACCGAGATACAGGCCATCATCGCTGCCATGCGCGCCGGCGATCCTGCCGAGGCCGAGCGCCTTTGCAACGAAGCGTTGCAGCGCCGGACGGACGACCCGGACGTGCTTTTGCTGTTGGCCCTCGCGCGCCAGCAAATGGGGCGCCACGGCGAAGCAATCGCAACCTTCGCGCAATTGGCCAGGCTGAACCCGGGCAGCAGCCTGCACTGGAACAACTACATCAATTCGCTGATGGCAAGCGGGGACACGGAATCCGCCGAGCACGCCTGCCGGGAGGCACTTCGTGAGTTGCCGGACGATCCCGATTTGCTGGACAAACTTGGAATGGTCCTGCTTCGGAGGAGCGATCCGCAGGGTGCGCGGGATGTTTTGCTGAGGGCGTTCGGCAAGGCGCCGGAATCCCCCGAGATTCGCATCCACGCGGCACGTGCTTGTGTCGAATGCAGGGACTATCGCTCCGACGACCTGACGCGGCCATGGCGCGATTGGCTTCCGCTGGAACCGACGTTGCAATATGAATTGGCCGACTTGAAGATCCAGTCGGGCGATGCCCCGGCAGCGCTGGCGCTGCTCGAGGACCTGGTCCAGCGCGGAGGGGCCGATCTGCCTGCCCGACTGCTTCTGGCAAACGTTTACGAACGCATCAATCGGCTGGCGGATGCCGAGGCACTGCTCGACGACATCGTTGCCGGCGGCAGCGATCTCAATGCGGGAGCTTGGCGCGAAATCGCGCACCAGCGTGCGCAACTTGCCTTCCGCAAGGGCGATTTTGCGCAAGCGCGATCCATCCTGGAACACACCGAACCGCGCACCGATATCGACCACGTGCATTTCCGCTCGCTCGCGGTCGCCTGCGACAAGATGGGGGACGCCGCTGCCGCGATGGAGGCGCTGCGCATCGCGCATGCGCGGCAAATCGAGGAGCTGAAGATCGTCGCGCCGCATCGGGTCGAACCAGGTGTGCCGGTGCTGCCCGCGGCGGTCGGCCGTGTCACGCAGGAGGAGTTCCGGCGCTGGCCGCAACTCAAGGCGCCGGACAAAAAACAATCTCCCATCTTCATCGTCGGTTTACCGCGATCGGGCACGACGCTTCTGGAACAGATGCTGGACGCGCATCCGCGCCTGCAGTCGATGGACGAGCGGCCATTCTTCAATATCCTGTCCAGCCAACTGGACAACTTCAACATACGCATACCCGAGGACCTGGGACGGTTGAACCAGAGCGACTGCGACGAGCTGCGCAAGGGTTACCTGATCCTCGCATGCTCGAAGGTGCCGCGCCGATGGGATGCGCAACTGGTCGACAAGAATCCATTGAACATGCTGTGGGTGCCGATGATCCACCGGCTGTTCCCTGAAGGGAAGTTCATCCTTGCGTTGCGCCATCCCTGCGACGTGATCCTGAGCTGTTACATGCAGAACTTCAGGTCTGCGGTGTTGGCGGCTGCCTGCTCGTCGCTGGAGCGCCTCGCACAGGCTTACGTGGCGGCGATGGAGTGCTGGCTCTACCATGTCGACCTGATCAAGCCTGCCGTGTTCGTATCGCGTTACGAGGACTTGGTCGCGGATACGCCTGCGCAAACGCGGCGCATCGCGGAATTCCTTGAACTCGATGATCCCGAATCCATGCTGCATTTCGACACGCGCGCACGGGAAAAGGGTTATATCGCCACCCCCAGCTACACGCAGGTCATCGAGCCCATCAACCGCAAGGGCATGAACCGCTGGCACAGTTACCGGGAGTATTTCGAGCCGATCCTCCCGATCCTTCGCCCGATGCTCGAGCGCTGGAACTACACTGTGGATTGAGCGTGGCGCCATGCGGCGCACCAGCCGCCGATCCTCATGAAGCTTGGCTGCGACACTCGATCCGCGTACCAACCCACGTTTTCTGGATACCGCGATACCTTGAACGAGCGCGTTTTTGACCTGCCGGATGCCGATGCGGCAATAGCCGAACGACGGCTGTCGAAGCTCCCGGCGCAAATCGCCGCGCTTGTCCAGCGGGCCAGCGATGCGCTGATAGGCAACCGCCCGGACCTGGCCCGCATGGCGATGGTGATGGCTTTGGCGCAAGCGCCTGGCGAGCCCGATGTCCTTCGAATGGCCGGACTCGTGTGCTCCGAAGAACAGGACTACGCGGCTGCCTGCAGGCATTTCGAGCAAGCCATGGAATGCGGCAACGCCGATGCGTTGCTGTACCGGCAATACGCCGATGCACTCGAAAAGTCTGGAGCGATCGAGGAAGCGTTCAAACTGCGCAAGCTCGCCGCCGAGAAGTTGCCGGATTCGGCGCTTGCGCAATTCGACCTTGGCGAACATTGCTTCGTTTACGAAGACATGCAGCAAGCCGTGGTGGCACTCGAGGAAGCGGCCAGACTCGCACCGGGTTACGTGCCGGCAATTCTCAAGCTCGGCAGCGCGCTGGTTTACGTCGGCCGCATCGAAGAGGGAGCGGCTGCGTATCGACAAGTACTGGCGCGGCATCCTGATTTTGGCGCCGCCTGGTTCAGCCTCGCCAATATCAAGACGCTGCCGTTCGTGGCATCGGAAATCACGGAAATGCGACGGCTGCTGCAGCACGGCAACGTGAAGGATCCGGACCGCCTGCTGATCGAATACGCGCTTGCGAAAGCGTGCGAAGATGCAGGCTCTTACCGTGAGGCGTTCGCGCTCCTTGCGGACGCCAATGGAAGGAAGCGAAGCCAGATCGGCTGGTCCGCCGCGCAATTCAGCCAGCAGGTCAGGCATGCGGAGCAGGTTTTCGCAACGCCGCCGAATGGGGTTGACGACCCGAAATTCGGCAGCGAGGTGATCTTCATCGTCGGGCTGCCGCGTTCCGGCACCACACTGACGGAACAGATCATTGCCTCGCACTCCAAGGTCGAGGGTGCCAATGAATTGCCGGACCTGGGGCGGGTCCTGACCGAGGAATCCATGCGATTGAGGCAGCCGTACCCCGACTGGGTTACCGGGGCCACTCCCGATGATTGGCGCCGGCTGGGCCAGCGCTATCTTGATGCGACCAGCCGCTGGCGCAGGCGGCGACCGGTATTCACCGACAAGATGCCAAGCAACTGGCTGTTCATCGGCGCGATCCGGGCCATGTTGCCGGGCGCGAGAATCGTCGTTTGCCGGCGCGATCCCCTCGAGAACTGCTGGTCCTGCTACAAGCAATACTTTTACGGCGGATGGGACTTCTCGTTCAGCCTGGAAGATGTCGCGGCGTACTGGCGGGACTTCGACCGCAACGTTTCCGGTTGGATGCATCGCGAGACCGGGCACATCCGCGAGCAGGGCTATGAGGCATTGCTGGAGAATCCCGGAACGGAGATTGGCGAACTGTTGGCGTTCTGCGGCCTGCCGTTCGAGGAGGCGTGCCTGCATTTCCACAAGTCGAGCCGAAGCGTTCGCACGGCCAGCGCCGGACAGGTCAGGCAACCGCTACAGAAAAATACCGCCAAAGCCTCGCACTATGGCGCCTTGCTCGATCCTCTGCGCCTCGCGTTGAACTTGACGCCGGTGAATCGGATGCGCGACGCTTCTGCCGATCGTTAGCGACGCCTGTTTCCGCCTTCAGCGTTGCACCAGATGCAAGGAGTTTCGTCGTGCCATTGACGCGCCACCAATCAATCGAAGGTCACCATATCCGGGTCTACGACGACCTCGTGGCGATGCCTGTCGTGCAGGAGTTGACGACCGTTTTCAAGAAGGCGGGATTTGCCCGTACCGAGGTAGCCCGCCCCGAGACCGGCAACTACCGGCACTGGGTTGCAGAAATTTCCCTCAACACCATCGAACAAATCCCCGTTCACCAGGCGACGATGGACGCCGCGCACGACTTCGACCCACTGGTGAGGTATCGCATTTATCGAAGTTATTGCAATTACGCTGCTTACGGGGACATGCTTTTTACGCACACCGATTGCAGGCCAGAAGAAAGCGATCTGACTGCGTTGTGGTACATCGCCCCCGAATGGAACGTGGAATGGGGCGGCGAGACGTTGTTCTACAACGCGAAGATGGACGCGGAGGTGGTGGTGTCGCCGAGGCCGGGGCGGCTGGTGATCTTCGATGGGAGGATTCCGCACGTCGGGCGGCCGCCGAACCGCATCTGCTACGCACCCCGGTTCACGCTGGCATTCAAGCTTGAACCGAACGCGGTCGCAAACCCTTCCTAGCGTTGTGCGGAGCGCTGCTCTCGAATCCCGTACTTCAGGACGCGGGCAACTTCATGAGTTCCGGCACGTGGGGCGCGTAATGCTGCCAGCGGCCGATCGACCGGGTGTTCACCGGTTGCCGTGCCTGCCACAGGCTGGCGGTGCTGATTGCCGATGCCGGGGTTGGGCGGGGGCGGATTCCGGCTTCTGCTGCAGGCAATCCCAGCCATCCGGCCAGCTCGTCGATGACGGCATCGGAGCCCGATACCAGGTCCTCGTAACGGACGTTGCGGATCGAGGCAGGAAATCGCCGGTACCAATGGGCCATCAGCCGCTCGCAATCACGCATCACCAGCGCAATATCGTCGAAGTCATAGGCGTATCCCTGCACGTCTTCCAGGAAACACTGCATCCAGAGCGACAAGGCGGTGTCACGGGCGCTGCGCCGGCAGTGCACGATTTTCGCGTCGGGAAACATGGCGAGCGCGAGATCCACATACCGGAAATTCAGCGGCTGCTTGTCGATGAACCAGCGTGCGTCGCGGACGTCGTCGCGGTGCGCGTGGGCCGTGTAAATGGAAGCCGCGCGCTGCAGTTCGGCTCTATCCGGATTGCCCGCGAGTACGGCTTCCCCGGCGAGTTTCGCGAGCCACGACAGTTCGCCGCGATTGCACACGTCCGGCCGGTGTGACAGCAGTTCCGCGAGGAGGGTCGTGCCCGAGCGCGGCATGCCGACGATGAAGATGGGGATGAAGCCTTCGGTCGGGTCCGCCTGGCGGGTGATCGGCTTGGAGGCCAGCCGTGCTTCCACTGCCCGCCGCCAAGTCTTGCGCGACCATTTCGTCAGCCGGTGCGCAATCGCGTTGCCTTCCCGGAAATGTTGGGCTGCCTCGCCATAGCCGCCGATGTCGTCGTGTGCCTTGCCCAGCGCGAAATGCAGTTCGGCGCGCGCCTTCTCGGGCAATGCTTCCCGACGCAGCCCTTGCTGGAACAGCGCGAAGTCGGCATGCGTGGCGTCGTGGTAGCGTTGCGTCGAGGATAGCCCGATCGGAACGTGCCATTCCCATGCACGCCCGTCGTGCTCAAGCGCAAAAAGGTAGTGCCGCCGCGCCTGTTCGAATTCGCCCAACTGGATTCGCAACATGCCGGCATAGGCGTGCAGGCGCGCATCATCCGGATTCAGTGCGGTCGCGGCTTCAGCGATCTCGGCCGCGTCGCGCTTGCGATCACAATCATCAAGAAGCTCGATCGCGGCGATCGCGAGTCCCGCATCGCGAAGGTTCGCGTCGCAGGCGAAACATTTGCGCACCGCGGCCGCAGCCGCGGAAGTGCATCCGTGATCCGCCAGACTGCGCGCCAAGGCGAAGGCCGTCGCAGCGTCACCGGTATCGGTTGCGAGCAGCGCGCGTAGCACCGACTCGGCGTCGCCGGTGCGCCCTGCTTTTTGCAAAGCACCTGCCTGTGCGCGACGCAGTTCCCTCGATGACGGATATTCGGCGAGTGCCTGGGTGAGCGAGGCTTGGGCTGCGGGCAACTGGCCACGCATGATGAGTGCCCGGATTTCATCCAGCCACACCCGTTCGGCGCGCGTGGCGCTCATCAGACCTCGGACAGCGGCAAGCCGAGCGCAGTGCGCAACGGGTCCAGCAGGTTTCCGTAGCGCTGCGCACGCCCCGTTCCCGCCTGCAACGGTTGCCGGACCTGCGTCGCACTGGGGGAACGTACCTCGCGGAGGGTTTCGTGGAAGCGCAGGCACGCTTCCTCGAAGGGAAGGCCGCAGAATTCAAGCAGTCTGCGGATGGCGGGTTCGGCATCGTCGACCAGTGATTCGTAATCGTGCTGGTGCACGTGAACGGGGTGCAGCGACGCCCAATGCCGCACACTGCGATCGTAGTCGCGCCAGTACGCGGCCAGGTCTTCCGGAGTGCGCGTGTATTCGTTGTTGTAGAGATGCTGGCGGTAGCAGGAGAAGCAGTTTTCCAGCGCGTCGCGCCGGCAGGCCAGGATGTGTGCGCCGGGCAGCATGGACCGGATGGCTCCGATGTACATCCAGTTGCCAGGCAGCTTGTCGGTGAACATCGGTTTGCGCCGGCGCCAGTGCGAGGTGCGCGCCAGGTAGCGTTCGCCGAGACGCTGCCAATCGACGGGTTGCGCGTCCGTCACCCAGTTGGGAAAGGGCTTGCGGCGCTGGCGCGATTCCTCGGCCAGCACCAGCGACAGGTCGGGAAGTTCGCCCGCACCTTCTACCTGCGAATGGGAAGCGAGGATTTGTTCCGCGAGCGTAGTGCCCGAACGAGGCAGGCCGACGATGAAAACGACTTCGCTGCCGAGTTCCGGATCGGGCGCGCCGCCTGGCGGTGGCGTGAACGCCTGGTTGATTGTGTCGACGGCAGCGGAAAATCCGGGCGCGTTCCAACGTTGGCGCAAGCGGGCGATGGCATTGGCGCGCTTCAATGCGTCCAGCGAATCGTCATAGCGGTCCTGTTCGTCCAGCGCCTTCGCCAGCGCGAATCCGATCGCGATACGGTCGTCGTCGCTGGCGCGCTTGTCGTTCAGCGCCGATCGCATGTGTTCGATGTCTTCGGCGGTCAAGGCGTTGCTGCGCAGGTCGGCTAGCCCCCACCAGGCCATGCCCGCCCACGGCTTTTCCGACAGGACTTTGCGGTATTCGGCGGTGGATTCCCCGATCCGTCCCCGCATGCGCAGCAGGTCGCCCAGCAGCGCACGTGCGTCCATGTTGTCGGGGGCGAGTTCGACCGCGCGGTTCAGCGCTTCGGTGGCCTCGTCGTTGCGCACGCAACGGGTCAGCATGACGCCGAGGTTGTACCACGCGGTCGCCAATCCGGGTTCCAACTCGCAGGCGCGGCGTAGTGCGCGGATCGCGCCATCAAGGTCACCTCCGGCACCCAGCACTGTCCCGAAGGTGTTGTGGTAGAGCGCGTCCATCGGACGAAGCGCGACGGCCTGCTCCATCGCCTTGCGCGCGGCGGATTGGTCCCCCCGCACGTTGAGGATCCCGGCATGCAGGCGCAGTACTTCAGGATGGTTCGGATATCCGGCAAGGGCAGGCCGGAGTTGTGCCGCGGCCTGGTCGGCACGCCCCAGGGCGAGTGCCTGGGCGGCCGCAACGACGCGTTGTGCGGCCTCGTTGTCCAGGCCCGCGAGGCGAGGGACGCTCATGCCGAAACCAGCCAGCGGCGATGGAAGGGAAGGGTGGAGCCGACGGGTTGGGAGTTCATGCGGGCAAGTCGTTTGGTGACAACTGATTATCATAAAGGAACGTATCGCCGTGGATGCCGAAATGACGGCTGTTCCGCGAGTACCGACGGCGCGCTCGTCGCGGCTGCCCGTGCGTCGTGGCAACGCGATGACGTGGTGCAGACCAAGGCGATGCGGTGCGCGAAGCGCGCGCCACCCCTCCCGCGAATGCGGCGATGCTGTCGGCGAAGGGGTTGCGCAGCCAGGGCGTTTCTCGGCTGCCGCGCAAGTGATGCGCGAAGTGTGCAAGGTCAGCCGTTCCGGACCATTGTTGTGCTTGCGCGCGGACCCGGTATTCATTGTCGGAATTCCGCGTAGCGGGACGACCTTGACTGCCGCACTCGGCAAGCCTGTTGCAGGCGCGCCAGGCGGTTTACAAGACGTCGGTCGGTGTTGGTAGCACTACGTGCCGTGCGTGCCTGAACTGGCGCGGTCCGGGGGACGCACTGATCATCAAAAACGAAGGGCGCGGTTCACGCCGCGCCCTTCGTTGCGATGCTCGAGGGCCAATCGATCAGTAGCGGTAGTGGTCGGCCTTGTACGGCCCTTCCACCGGCACGCCGAGGTAGTCGGCCTGGTCCTTCGAAAGCTTCGTGAGTTTCACACCGATCTGTTCCAGGTGCAGGCGCGCGACTTCCTCGTCCAGTTTCTTG
>DATEKI010000229.1:0-3596 GCA_035277545.1 Rhodanobacteraceae bacterium
GGCAGCAGGATGGACATCATGATGCCGGCGACCAGCAGCGCCATCACGATGGTCAGGATCGGCACCAGCGCCGACAGCATCTTGTCGATCGCCGATTTCACCTCGCCGTCGTAGGTATCGGCGGCGCGCAGCAGCATGTCGTCCAGCGTGCCCGACTCTTCGCCCACCGTGGTGATCTGGATCGCGAGTTTCGGGAATCTGGTGTGCGCGGCCAACGCGTGTGACAGCGAATCGCCGCCCTTGACGGCTTCGATGGCGGGCTCCAGCTGCGCCGACAGTTCGCGGTTGGACACCACCTGGCGCGCGATGCCCAGCGCGGCCAGCAGCGATACGCCGTTCTTCAGCATCGAGCCGAGCGTACGCATCAATCGCGCGGTATCGACCTTCAGCAGCAACGGCCCGAACACCCTGACGCGCAGCAGCCGCGCATCGAATTCACGACGCGCCGCGGGATCTCGCATGCGCGCGCCTGCGTACAGCCCGGCGACCACCAGCGCCGCCAGCACCAGCAGTCCCCAGCCGTGCAGGAAACTGCCGAACGCCATCAGCACGCGCGTGATCAGCGGAATTTGCACGTTCATGTCGTGGAAGATAGGTACGAACTGCGGCAGCACGAACGCCAGCAGCAGGATCAGCGAACCCAGCACGCCGAACAGCAGGAACGCGGGATACACCAACGCGCCGATCACGCTTTCGCGCAACCTGCGCGCGCGCGCCAGGTAATCGGCCAGGCGCGCCAGCGCGGCGTCCAGCGCACCGCCAGCCTCTCCCGCGCGCACCATGCTGAGATAAAGCTTGCCGAAGACGCCGTGTTCTTCCTCCATCGCGCGCGACAACGACGCACCGCCGCGCACGCGGTCGCGGATGCGTTCCACCACGTGGCGGGCGCGTTCGCCTTCCGGCAATTCCAGCAGCATCTGCAGCGCGCGATCCAGCGGCAGGCCCGCATGCAGCAGGATGCCGAGCTGTTCGGTGAATTCGACCAGCGCCGCGCCGGACAACGTTTTCTTGCGCAGCCCCCCGAACCACGAGCCGCCACCCGCCGCATCGGTCGCTTCCAGCGGCACGTTGCCCTGTTCCTGCAGGCGCGCGACCACGTCGTCGGCAGACGCCGCATCCATCCGCCCTTCGACGGTCTCGCCGGTGGGCGTGACGGCCTTGTAGCGGAACGATGCCATCTCATTCGTCCTGCGTCACGCGCAGGACCTCTTCCACGGTCGTGAGCCCCGCCAGCGCCTTGCGCAGGCCATCCTCGTACATCGTGCGCATGCCGCTGGCGCGTGCGGCACGCTCGATGTCGGACGCATCGGCGTGTTGCATCAGCAGGCGACGCAGCGCGTCGTTCATCGTCAACTGTTCGATGATCGCGAGCCGCCCATAGAAGCCGCTCGGGTTCTCGGCGGTCGGCCGGGGCCGGTACAAACGGATCGGGCGCTCGTCGGTGAGCTTGTCCAATCCCAGCTCGGCGACCAGTTCCGGCAGCGGTTCGTAGGCTTCGGCGGCATCGGGAACGAGGCAGCGCACCAGGCGTTGCGCGACGATCGCGTTGACCGTCGAGGCCAACAGGTAATCCTCGACACCCATGTCCAGCAGGCGCGTCAAGCCGCCCGCGGCGGAATTGGTATGCAGCGTCGAAAGAACGAGATGCCCGGTGAGCGCCGACTGGATCGCGATCCTGCAGGTCTCCAGGTCGCGCATTTCGCCGATCATGATCACGTCCGGATCCTGGCGCACGATCGACCGCAGCGCGCCCGCGAAATCCAGTCCGATCTGCGGCTTCACCTGCATCTGGTTGATGCCTTCGATCTGGTACTCGACCGGATCCTCGACCGTGATGATCTTGCGGTCGGGCGTGTTGATCTTCGACAGCGCGGTATAAAGCGTCGTCGTCTTGCCCGAACCGGTGGGGCCCGTGACCAGCAGGATTCCGTGCGGCTGTTCGAGCACGCGCAGGAACGGCGGCAGCGTCGAGTCGTCGAATCCAAGTGCCTTGAAGTCCAGCACCGCTTTGCCACGATCGAGGATGCGCATCACCACCGACTCGCCGAAGCTGGTCGGGATGCACGAGACGCGCAGGTCGAGTTCCTTGCCCTGCACCCGCAACATGATGCGGCCGTCCTGCGGCAGCCGCCGCTCGGCGATGTTCATGCGCGCCATGATCTTGATGCGCGAGATCATCGCGGCGGTACTCGATGCCGGTGGCGCTTCCACTTCGTGCAGCACGCCGTCGATGCGGTAACGCACCTTGAGGCGGTTCTCGAACGGTTCGATGTGGATGTCCGAAGCGCGCTGTTCGACCGCACGCTGGATCAGGAGATTCACGAGACGGATGACCGGGGCTTCGGAAGCGAGGTCGCGCAAATGCTCGATGTCGTCGTCGCCCGACGCTTCGCTGCCTTCGCCTTCGAGTCCCTCGACGATGGTGCCGAGCGCGCTGCGGCCCGCGCCGAACCAGCGTTCGATCAGGTCATCGATGTCCGAACGCGCAGCGACGACCAGCGACACCGGCCGGCCGCACGCGAGTTGCACCGCGTGCGCGACGTACGCATCTCCCGGGTCGGCGGTGGCAAGTTGCAACGCCGAATCCAGTTCCGCCACCGGCACGGCGTGGTACTGCTTCATGAAGCGCACGCTCAGACCCGTTTCAGGCGGCGTGTCCGGCGCGTTCCGGGCCGACAGCAACGGCAACCGCAGGGTCTCGGCCCAAGCCTCGGCGAGGTCGCGCTCCGATACCAGGCCCAGGCGCGCCAGCAACGCTGTCAGGCGCGTTTCCGGCGCCTCGGCCAACAGACGTTCGGCGCGTGCAAGGTCTTCTTCCTTCAGGCGTCCGCGTTCGACCAGCAACCCGCAAACGCGCGCCTCCACGTCGTCCGCGGCGATGCGGTTGGGGTCATTGCCGTGCTGCAATACTGCCGACATCGCCAGCTCTCGCGTGGGCCGTTTGTCAGGCCGTCATTGGTAGCACACCCGCCGGGGCAAAGCGAGTATCCGCCGCCCCTCCCGGGGCAACGTTCAGGCCGCGATAACGTTGACTTGGACCCGACACGAGGAACCACCGCAGGCAGCACGGTGGCTCGACGCGGCCGTCCACTACTTCGAGGAAGGCGGTGCGGCTGATGCCCCCGAGGCATCCATCGAGTAACTGAGGTGCACGATGATCTTGTCGCCCTTCTTCAGGTTCTGGGCGGCAGCGGGAAAATGCACGGTCAAATTGCCGAGACCGGTCTGGACCTGGACCATGCCGTTCGGATCCACCGACTGCACGGTGCCCGCCATGTCGTGCTGGCCTTTGACGTTGCTGGACGCACTGGCCTTGGGAATGCGCGCCGGCAATTGCTGCTGGCCCTCGGCCTGTGGGGTGGTCTTGAAAGGCGGTGCGTGGGTGACGCCCGGCTGGTTCTGCGGTGGCGGTGGCAGCTGCGTCTGTGCCAATGCAAGCGGCGCGGCACAGGCCAATGCGACGGCCGCGGCGAGGCTGGAAAGCGGGGGCAGGCGTTTCATGGATTCCTCCTTGCTTGACGAAAGTCCGTGCCGCGCGGCAACGCGTCGCGGCAAGGCGAGCCACGTTCCGTGGCCCTTCCACTTCACGCGGGGGG
>DATEKI010000230.1:0-17418 GCA_035277545.1 Rhodanobacteraceae bacterium
TTACTACGGCGCGTTGATCGCGCCACTCGCGGGCCGGACCGACCTCGTGGTGCTTCCGGAAACCTTCACCAGCGGGTTTTCCAACGAGGCCATCCACAACGCCGAAACGATGGATGGCCCGACCATCGCATGGTTGCGCGAGCGGGCGCGCACGCTCGACGCCGCCATCACGGGCAGCGTCCAGTTGCGTGAAGGGCAGGGAGTGTTCAACCGCCTGCTGTTTGCGACGCCAGACGGCGAGGTGCGGTATTACGACAAGCGCCATCTGTTCCGCTACGCCGACGAACACAAACGCTATGCCGCGGGCGGCGAACGGCTGGTCGTCGGATGGAAGGGATGGAAGATCTGTCCGCTGGTTTGCTATGACCTGCGCTTCCCGGTGTTCTCGCGCAACCGCCATGATGCGCAACGCGGTTTCGATTACGACCTCGTGTTGTTCGTCGCCAATTGGCCTTCCGCGCGCGCCCACGCATGGCGCACCCTTCTGCGCGCGCGTGCGATCGAGAATTTGAGCTATTGCATCGGCGTCAACCGTGTCGGCGTGGACGGGAACCAATTGCCGTATTCGGGCGACAGCGCGGTGCTGGATTACCTCGGCCAGGCAATGGCGGACCTCGGCGCGCAGGAACAGGTCGTCACGGTGGCGCTCGATCATGCGGCACTGCGGGCCTTCCGCGAAAAATTCCCCGCGTGGATGGATGCCGACGCCTTCGAGCTTTTGTAGGAGCGAGCCGGCGCAAAGCGCCGCCTTTGCCGGTGCGCGGCCCGACGACCAGCACTTCCCCCCTGACGCTTCGCATCGAACTCCTTCGCCTGCGAAGGGCAGAGCGGAGCGAACACGAGCAGGAGTGGGTGGCTCCAGCTAAAGGATCGCCAGCACCGCTCCCGGTGGCCGGCCGATGGCGGCCTTGCCATTGGCGAACACGATCGGGCGTTCGATGAGGATCGGGTGCGCGACCATCGCGTCGACCAGTTGCTTTCGCGACAGCTTGGGATCATCGAGCGCGAGTTCGGCGTAAACGGACTCGCCCGACCGCATCAGCCCGCGCGGATCCATCCCGAGCAGTTTCAGCGCGTGCTCGATATCTTCCGCTGTCGGCGGGGTCTTCTGGTAATCGACGACCGCCGGCGCGATGCCGCGCTCCTGCAACAACTCCAGCGTACCGCGCGACTTGGAGCACCGCGGGTTGTGCCAGATGGTGACCACGTGGTTTGCAGGCATGTGCATTTCCCGGATCCGGCATCAGCCCCTGCCGCGACCATCGCCACCGCGGTTTCCGCCGCCATCCCGGCGCGGACCGCGCGCGCTTCGGTTGCCGCCAGGACCGCCGCGACTTTGACCACCACCGGGGCCGTTTCGATTCGGACGGCCACCCGGACCGCCGCGATTCTGGCCACCCCGATTTTGCCCGTCAGCGGGACCGCCACGGCCCTGGCCGCCGCCAGGACGCTTGTCGCCGGCGAACCAGGTGCGCACTGACGGCAGCTCCTGGCCAGGTGCGACGCCGCGGCCCTTGCGCCGCTTCTTGCGCGCCGGCTGGTCGGGCTTCAATACATTGCCATTGACGTCGCCGCGGGATGGACCGCGCCGGCGCTTGCCGCGGTTCTGGAAATCGTCTGGACGCACGCGATCGAACGCGGTCAGCTCACGCGCCTCGTCGTGGCGCACGCCGGTCCACGCATGGGGCACCTGGCTGGCGGGCTTGACTTCGGTGACGCCACGCGTCGTGTGCCGCTGGTGCAGCACGGGTTTCAGGGTGAGCGTCGGCTGCACCGGTCCCGCACCGGCGAGGTTGCGCAAGTCCCTGACCGCGTCTTCCGCGAGCGTCTGGTTCTGGCCCTGGCGCAACCCGCGCGGCAATTCGACGTTGCCGTAGCGGATGCGTTTCAGGCGGCTGACCAGCAAGCCTTGCGAATCCCACAGGCGGCGCACTTCACGGTTGCGGCCTTCGTGCAGGACCACGCGGAACCAGCAATGGCTGCCGCCGCGGCTGACCACGTGGATCTCGTCGAAGCGCGCCGGGCCATCTTCCAGTTCCACGCCGGCTTTCAATTTTTCCAGCATCTCGTCCGGCACCTCGCCGTGCACCCGGCAGAGGTATTCGCGTTCCAGTTCATGGCTGGGATGCATCAGCGCGTTCGCGAGTTCGCCGTCGGTCGTGAGCAGCAGCAGGCCGGTGGTGTTCACGTCCAGGCGTCCCACCGAAATCCAGCGCGACCCATTCAAGTGCGGCAGGTTCTCGAACACGGTCGGGCGGCCTTCGGGATCGTCTCGCGTGGTGAGTTCACCTTCGGGCTTGTGGTACATCAGCACCTGCGCATGTTCGTGCTGGTCGGTCGCGACCACGAATTGCTTGCGGTCCACTTCGACGCGATCGCCCGCGCGTACGCTGGAACCGGTCTCCGCCGCCGCGCCGTTGACCTTGATTTCACCACCCGCGATGCGTTGCTCCAGCATCCGGCGCGAACCCAGCCCGGCGTTGGCGAGTACCTTGTGCAGGCGTTCTTCCAGCGCGTCGCCATGTTCCTGCACGGCCGGCCGTTTCAGGGTCAAAAGGGAACGGGAGGTGGAACTCATACAGCGTCCTCGGTGGTGCGTGGGGCTTCATCGGACGCAGCCGCATCCGTGGGATCGGTTTGCGCATCCGGTTGCGCCTGTTCTCCGGATTGCGCTTGCGCGTCCTGCGGCATCGCGGATGCCTCGGGCGCCAATGCGAGTTGCGGGTCCGCTATTTCGCGGATTTCGGCCAGCGTCGGAAGCTGGTCCAGCGACTTGAGGTTGAAGTAGTCGAGGAACTGGCGCGTGGTGCCGAACAATGCCGGCTTGCCGGGCACGTCGCGGTAACCGACCACGCGGATCCACTCGCGTTCTTCCAGCGTGTGCATGATGCTGGTCGACACTCCGACGCCACGCACCTGTTCGATTTCGCCGCGCGTGATCGGCTGGCGGTAGGCGATCAGCGCCAGGGTTTCCAGCAGTGCGCGGGAGTATTTGGTCTGGCGTTCGGACCACAGCCGCGCCACCCACGGGTGCACCGCTTCGCGCACCTGGTAGCGGAAACCCGACGCGACTTCGACCAGTTCGATCCCACGGCCTTCGCAGGATCCGGTGAGGCTTTCCAGTGCCCGCGAGATCGCCTCGTGGCTGACGTCGTCGGTTTCCTGGAACAGGGCTGCAATCATCGGCAGCGTGAGGGGTTGCTGGGCCGCGAGCAACGCGGCCTCGACGACGTTGTTGATGTCTTGTTGTTCCACGTTGAGGGCCTGCCTCGTGAAGTTTCGGATACGAATCGCCATCCAAGGCGAAGTGGTCAAGCGGAATGCGGTCCTGCGTCGGTCCTGCAGAATTCCCGGCCCGGTCAGTCGGCGGCGTCCGCGACGGCCCGCGCTTTCAGGTATATCGGCGCGAGCGGCGCATCCTGCATGATTTCGACCAGCCTGTCCTTGGCCAACTCCAGCAAGGACAGGAAGGTCACCACCACGCCGAGCTTGCCTTCGGATGTCTCGAAGAGGCTTTCGAAGCGGTGGAAGGCGCCGTCGCCCAGCTTGCGCAACACCTCACCCATGCGTTGCCGCACCGACAGCGGCTCGCGCTCGACTTCATGGTGGCCGGACAATTCCGCACGGCGCAATACGTCGCGCAGCGCCAGCAGCATCTCGCGCAGATCCACCGGTGGCGGCAGGCGCACGATCTTGCGATCGGGCACGAAAGCCTGCGCGTTGTCGAGGTCGCGCTCCATGCGCGGCATCGTGTCGATGTCCTCGGCGGCCTTCTTGAAGCGTTCGTATTCCTGCAGTCGACGCACCAGTTCGGCGCGTGGATCGCCCTCGACGCCTTCTTCCTCCGGCGGTCGCGGGAGCAGCAGGCGCGATTTGATCTCGGCCAGGATCGCCGCCATCACCAGGTACTCGGCCGCGAGCTCGAGACGCATCTCGTGCATCACGTCGATGTAGTCCATGTATTGGCGGGTGATCTCCGCGACGGGGATGTCGAGGATGTCGAGGTTCTGTCGGCGGATCAGGTACAGCAGCAAATCCAGTGGTCCCTCGAACGCTTCGAGGATCACTTCCAGCGCATCGGGCGGGATGTAAAGGTCCTGCGGGATCTGCAACACGGGCTGGCCGTGCACCACGGCCAACGGCATTTCTTCCTGGCGCGGGGTGTCCACGCGGGGCGGTTCCGGTGCGACGGTCGCGGTTTCGATGGATTGGGGTTCGGTGCTCATTCGGCACTTGTCTTGGGCGGGGCGGCGGCAACATGGATGCCGCCCCGGAATCTGGATCGCTTGTTCATCGTTTGCGACGCGACGCTGCCGTGGGCAACGCATGGCTCCGCTGGGGTTCCACCGCTTAGAAAAACGGGCGCGGCAGCTTCAAGCGGGTTGCAACCGGGCGCGCCATCCGTCTTGCCGGGCCTGTGTTTCCGCAAATCAAATGGCCGGCGCCGCCAGCCCCTCGCATGCCCCGGAAGGGCAATCCCCTGAATCCATCCGCAAGCGAGAAAGTCGCGACCGCCGAGCCAGTCGCTGGCGACGGCCTGACGCCGCCGCTGCCGGTAGGTTGCACCGGCCACGCACGCTAGGGTAAGGCCGAAAGGCTGCCAAGTCCAGTGCCTGCAGCCGAATCTTGGCCCGTAACTTGCTTCACGACTTGGGCAGTTCCGGAGGATTCTGCCGTCACGCGTGCGGCGGAGCGCGAGATGCGGGGTGACAGGGGAATGTTGAACGTGGCGAACGACTACAAACCGGATCCGGCGGCCGACGCGCACGTCCGGCACGCACGGATGATGCGGCAGACCGCGGTGCTGATGAGCCGGCGCGGCGACGTGTGGCAAACCGATCTCGAGGATATTTCGGCCACGGGCGTGCGGCTTGCGCGCCCCGCCGAATGGCACGGCAAGCCGGGTGACGTCTGGGTGCTCGACATGCTGTTCGGCGACGACGTCAACGTCCACGTGATGGCCGAAGTGGTGCGCGTCGGGGATACGCACATTGCGCTCGCTTTTGCGCGTATCCCCGAGGATACGCAAGCGGCGCTGTGGACCCTGCTTGGGGGTTACGCCGACACGCTCGAGCCCTGGGACGAGGAAGGCGACCCGACATGAAAGAGGCGGCCCGTGGGCCGCCTCTTTCATTGTTGCCGTGTTGGTCCATCAATGCCCGCCGCTGCTCTTGGGCGGCGGCCGCCTTTCACCAGGCCTCCCGTGGCCTTGCGGCGGCTCGCGACGCGGCGCGGCGCGCTCGCCGCGCGGCTGCGGCTGTTGCATCGCGTTCGGCCGCGGGCGCTGTTCACGTTGCATCTGCGGTTCACGCTGCATCTGCGGCTGCGGCCTCGGCTCCGCACGCTGCATTTCCGGGCGCTGTGCGTTGGCCCGTACGCGCTCGTTGCGTGGCGGCGCCATCATGGGAGCGCGTTCGGGACGATTGCGCCCGCCATTCATCGGCTGGTGCTGCGGCGTCGCTGCACGATCATGGGGTGCCTGCACCATTCCATGGTTTCGTTCGGCTGCTGCCGGGCGCCCGTGCTGCGGCGCCGCGATCATGCGGCTATTGGCAGGCGACGGAGCGCGCACGGCGTGCGGCCCCTTGAAGTTGCCCGCATGCTGGGTGGCAAACACCGCCGGGTGTCCCTGGTTGGCCTTGAAGCGTTGCGCGGGGTTGCGCATGGCCACGTCGCGCTGCCGCGTCTGCACCGAGGTCGGCTGGATGCGGCGCTGGCTCGCCCAGGCCCGCTGCTGGGCAGTGGGTTGTGCGGCGATGCCGCCGCGACCGCCGTTGTAGCTGACCCGGTTCACGTTGACGTTGTTGATGACGGTCCTGTTGACGTACACGTTGCGAACGTTGGTGACATTGACGTTGTTCACCGCGCGGTTGTAATAGAAGTCGCGCCCGCGCCACTCACCCCCGGAGTAGCCATTGCCGAAGTAGCCGTAGCCGTAATTGACACCGCCGTAGAAGCCAACATGAGGACCCCAATAACCGGCGTTCCAGCGATAGAAACCGTCCGACCAGCCCCACCAGCCCGGCGTCCACAGCAGGCCGATTTGCGGCGGCATCACCCAAGTGCCCGGCACCCAGTAGTAATCGCCGTAGTCCGGATCCCAGGCCCAGTAGCCCGGTGTCCAGATGTAGCCCGGGCCCGGTATGACGGGTTGCGCGTAGACGGGCAATGCCGGTGGAGGAATGCCGACCGAAACACCGATGCCGATGCTGACCCCGGCCTGGGCGGCCGGCGTCAGCGCCAGCATGGGCGCGGCCATGAGACCTGCAACGAGCAACGTTGTCGCAATGCGTTTCACGGTGACTTCTCCTGATCGGCCGAAATGGCCCAACCGTTAGAACGCGATGCTATTGCCGCTGTTGACGATTGCGGCATTGCCGGTTGTCCGCCATTTAGCCGGCATTGGGCACCGATTCATCCCCCGGAAAGAAAACGTCGATGAACGGGCGAAATGGCGCCGATCGGAAGGGTTCAAGCGCCGGGCGGGGATTTTTTCCTTTCTTCGTCACGCAATGCGCGACGGAGGATCTTGCCGACGTTGCTCTTGGGCAATTCCTTGCGGAACTCGATGTACTTGGGACGCTTGTAGCCGGTCAATTCGTCGTGGCAGTACTGCCTGAGCGCGGCCTCGGTAAGCGCGGGATCCTTCTTCACCACGAACAACTTCACCACTTCACCGGAGTGTTCGTCGGGCACGCCGATCGCGGCCACTTCCAGTACACCCGGATGACGCGCGACCACGTCCTCGATCTCATTCGGATAAACGTTGAAGCCCGACACCAGGATCATGTCCTTCTTGCGATCGACGATATAGAGGAATCCCTTGTCGTCCATGCGCGCGATGTCGCCGGTGCTGACCCAGCGGTTCGCGTCCAGCACCTTGGCGGTTTCCTCGGGCCGGTTCCAGTAGCCCTGCATCACTTGTGGCCCATGGACACAAATCTCACCCGGCTGTCCGGGAGGCACCAGGTTGCCGGCATCGTCACGCAGCTGGATGTCTGTGGAGGGCAGGGGCAGCCCGATGGATCCGGTGTAGTCCTTGATGTCCAGCCGGTTCGCGGTTGCCACCGGCGAAGCCTCCGAAAGTCCGTACCCCTCGATCAGCGGGATTCCGGTGGCCTGCTTCCAGCGTTCCGCCACCGCCCGCTGCACCGCCATGCCGCCCGCCAGCGCGAATTTCACGCGGGAGAAATCCACAGAGGCGAAACCGGGATGGTTGAGCAGGGCGTTGTACAGCGTGTTGACGCCTGTGATCGCGGTCCAGCGGTTGTGCTTCAGCGTCTTGACGAAAGCAGGGATGTCGCGCGGGTTGGTGATCAGGATGTTCTCGCCGCCAAAGTAAGTCATGAACAGCGCGTTCACCGTCAGCGAGAAAATGTGGTAGAGCGGCAGCGCAGTGATGATCTTCTCCTCGCCGCCAGTGAACAGGTCGCCGACCCACGCCGCCAGCTGCAGGGTGTTCGCGACCATGTTGCCGTGGCTCAGCATCGCGCCCTTGGCGACGCCCGTGGTGCCGCCGGTGTATTGCAGGAAGGCGATGTCGTCCTGACCAACTTGCACCTTGGGTCTCTGCATTCCCGCCCCGCGACGCAGCAGGTCACCGAAACACAGGTGCCCGGGCAGCGACCACGCCGGCACCATCTTCTTGATGTGCTTGACCGCGAAACTGATCAACGCGCCTTTCGGAAATCCAAGCATGTCGCCGATCGATGTGACGACAACATGTTCGATGGGGGTTTTCGGGAGCGCCTCGGCGAGCGTTGCCGCGAAGTTTTCCAGCACCACGATGGTCTTCGCGCCGGAGTCGGCCAGCTGGTGCTCCAACTCACGGGCGGTGTACAGCGGATTCACGTTGACGATGGTGAGGCCGGCGCGTAGCGCACCGAACATTGCGATGGGATACTGCAACAGGTTCGGCATCATGATCGCGAGGCGGTCGCCCTTCCCGAGCCTCCATTCGTTGGCGAGGAATGCCGAGAATGCCGCGCTCTGTCGATCAAGTTCCGCATAAGTGATCGACTTGCCGAAACTTGAATACGCCGGACGTTGCGGATAGCGCGCACAGGCCTCGTCGAACATCGTGATGATCGACTCACATTTGCCGAGATCGATTTCGGTGGGAACGCCGGGCGGATAGCTCTTCAGCCAGGGGCGTGGATCGGTCATGGCTCTGCTCGTTCTTTTCAGTGCGTGGATGCGGCCAACCTTGGCATTGGAGCACGATACGCCGAGGCGCGGCAAGCCGACTTGCCCATGCTGCCCTGGGTTGGCCAGCACCGCGAAACGACCGGGCGGGTCATATGGAACGGTGTGCCACCAGCAAGGTGATGTCGTCGAACGGCGAAACATCGCGGGCATGTTCCTGCACCGCGTCGCGGATGCGTGCCACCATTGTTTGCGCCGACGCTGCAGGCCCGGATGCGATCTCCAGCAATCGTTGCCGCGAAAAGCGCGCGCCATCCGCGTCATGGGCGTCGATGATCCCATCGGTGTACATGACGAGTGTTTCGCCGGGTTCGATGACTTCCGATCGTGCCTCGAATTCGAGATCCGGAAGCAGGCCGACCGCCGGGCCCGTGGGCGCAAGTTCTGTACGCACGCCGCGCGGACCCGTGATCAGGGGCGGCTCGTGGCCGCCGTTGACGTAGACGAGGTTCCCGCTATCCGCGTCAAGGATTCCGAAAAACAGCGTGGCGAACATGTTGGCGCGGTCGTGGGTGCGGGCGCTGTAGTCGCTGATGGCCTTGACCAGTTCCCGCGCTTGCGCCATCGGATCGCCGCCGGCAACCACGATGCGCACCGACAGCGCACGCAGCAGGCTGCGGCATACCGCCATGAACAGCGCCGCGCCCACGCCCTTGTCGCAAACGTCCGCGACCACCACTGCAACGCGCCGGCCGCCCCCGCCGAGCAAGAAGGTGTCGTAAAAGTCGCCGGCCACGTGGCGCGCCGGCTGCAGCCATGCGGCCAGTTCCAGCCCAGCGATGGCTGGAACG
Source organism: Rhodanobacteraceae bacterium (assembly GCA_035277545.1). Classification (GTDB taxonomy): domain Bacteria; phylum Pseudomonadota; class Gammaproteobacteria; order Xanthomonadales; family Rhodanobacteraceae; genus 66-474. The sequence continues at coordinate 8,997 of DATEKI010000230.1, forward strand.
TGGTCCGGAAGGAATTCGAACTGGATGTTTCGGGCGATCTCGAGTTCCCGTGCCATCGCCTTTGCGTGCAGCTGTTCGCGGTCGTGCAGGCGTTTCCTGGCGAGGCTGGCACCGACGCGTGCCTTGAGGATGAGTGGATTGAAGGGCTTGGGCAGGTAATCGTCCGCGCCCATCGCGATGCCCCGGGCCATGTTCTCGCTGTCGTCGAGTGCCGAAATCAGGATCACGGGCAGGTGCTGCAAGGCGTCGTCGGCCTTGACGCGCTCGAGTACCTCGAAGCCGTTCATCCCGGGCATCATGATGTCGAGCAACATCAGGTCGTAGGACCCCTGCGCGAGCATGTCAAGTGCTACGCGCCCGTCCTCTGCCGTTGCCGCTTGGTGTCCGAGGCGCTCCAAGCGTCGTACCAGCAGGTCGCGGTTGCCTTCGGTGTCGTCGACGACCAGGATGCGCGCGCAGGCATCCGGGGGCGGATTAGTGTCAGCCATGGTGGTCTTCGAGCATGCGCTTGATGTAATCAACTTGTGCTTCGGTCGCGCGCGCACCCTGTTCGATCACGTACGGGATCTGATCTGTGTCGAAGAGCCGTATCAAACGATCGAATTCGGGAATGATGGGAATGATCTCCGCGTGGTGTGCCAGGTTGTGGAAGGCATAATTCGCGCGCATCAGGTTGTTGGTGTACACGCTGTTGATGTGGAAGGCATAGCGCGTGATCGAGCGAATGCGTTTGGGGAAGGGGCTTTCGAATCCCATCGCGAGGATGATGTCGGCGCCTTCGCGGATGGCCACATCGACCGGCATCGGGTCCGATGCACAACCATCGATCAGCCAACGCTCGCCGATGCGCCACGGTTTCCACACGTACGGAATCGCGATGCTGGCGCGCACCGCGTCGCGCACCAGGCCTTCCTCGAGCGTGACCTTTTCGCCGGTGTGCAGGTCGGTCGCCACGATGCGAAGTGTTATGCGCGCGTCGGAAAAACGCTTGTCGCCGAAGGCCACCTCGAGTGCCTGCAGGACTGGTGCTCCGTGAACCATGCCGAAGTGACCATCAAAACCGGACAGGCGCGGCAGCATCGCACCCAGGATCGAGCGCGTATCGCGCTTGCGGGTAAGGGTCGGCGTCCACAGTTCGCGGGTCAGGCGTTCGCAGGTATCGACATCCCAGCCCAGTGCCATGACGCCGGTGTACAGGCTGCCGCCGCTGCAACCTACCAGCAGGTCAAGTTCGATACCTTCGCGCTGGAGTACCTTCCACAGCCCGAGCGCCGCCGCGCACTTGACGCTGCCGGCACCCACCACCAGCGCCACGCGCTTGCGCCGCCCCGCTTGAGAAGCCTCTGCGACCTGGGGCACGATGGTCAACTCCTTGGTTGGAACCGCTGTCGCACATGGCTCGGTGTTTCAGGCAGCCGCCGGGGATCCGAAGCTTGCAACCGCAGTGTCGAGTTCGTCGTACAGCTTCAGGATGGTGGTGAAGCCACTAAGCTCCAGCACCTTGAGGACATTGGGGTGAACCCGCGCGAGGCGCAGGTCGCCGCCACCACGGCGGGTGGCTTTGACCGTGCTCAGCAGTGCGCGCAGGCCGGCACTGCTGGTGTAGTCCACGCCATCGAGGTCGGCGACCAGCTGCAGGTGCCCGGCGTCCACATGCGCGGTCAACTCGGACAACACGATTTCAGCGGTCTGGCTGTCCACGCTTCCGTTGATGATGACGACGGAGACCCTGCCGCGTGGTTGGAATTCGATGTTCACGCCGTCATCCCTCCTTGCGGGGACCGGAGAGGTTCCTGACCAGTGTCAGGACATTTTCGCCTTCGACATCGCGCACGTATGCTACATCGTCCATCATGTGGCGGACCAAGTGCACACCGAGCCCACCGGTTTCGCGATGTTGCCAGTCGGTATCGAGGACCGGCGCGGGGACGCGAGTGGGATCGAACGGCGGTCCACGGTCGCGCATCTCGATGGTGATGCGGTGATCGCCGGGCCGCAAGGTCACTGTCACCGGACCGCCGCTTGGGCCGTAGCCGTACCGCATGATGTTGGTGAACAATTCTTCCACGGCCAGCCGCACCGCAAAGCGCGCGTCGGCATCGGCGCCAACGCGGTCGCATCCACGGGCGATGAAGGCTTGCAGGCGATCCAGGTCGGACGCGGACGATGCCGTGAACACGTTGGCGTCGTCCACGCCGGTCAACGGGCGAACCTTGCCGCCACGACGTCGATCTTGGCGATCAGGCGCTCGATGTCGACGGGCTTGGTGTCGAAATCATCGCAGCCGGCCGCCAGCGCGCGTTCGCGATCATCCGCCATGGCGTGCGCAGTGAGCGCAATGACGGGGATGGCGGCGATGGCTGCGTCGGCCTTCATGCGCCGGGTGGCTTCCCAGCCGTCCATCACCGGCAGGCTCATGTCCATCAACACCACGTCGGGTGCCTCGGAACGCACCATGGCGAGCGCGCTGATGCCGTCGGTCGCGGCCAGCACCTCGTGACCGCGCCGGCCCAGCCGGCGGCTGAGCATGTCGCGGTTCAAGTCGTTGTCCTCGACCAGCAATATTTTCATGCTCGTGCCAACCTTTCTCGCATGGCGTGGTGCACCATCATTGCAAGTTGCTCGCGGTCGAATTGCCCCTTTTCGAGAACCGCCTGTGTGTGGCTCGCCAGTTGCTTGCGTTCTTCCACCGACAACGGTTGCGCCGTCACCACCACGATCGGAATTTGTCCATCGATCCCGCGTTCCCGCAGCGCGGCAAAAAATTCGAAGCCGCCCGCTTCAGGCGTCTTGAGGTCCAGCAGCACCGCCGATGGGCGCACGCGGCCCAGGCGTTCCAGGGCGTCCGCGCCGCCGCGCGCCTCGGCCACGTCCCAGCCATGGTGCTCCAGCTGCCGCCGCAGCAGGCGTCGCGAGTCCGCATCGTCGCCGACGACCAGGACGACACTGCCGCCATGCCCGTCCAGGTATTTGTGCAGCAATGGCGCCAGCACCTGTCGGTCCACGGGCTTCACCAACTGGTCGACGGCGCCTAGCGAGGCGCCGAGCTGGCGATCGTCGATGACGGAAATGACTACCACCTGGATCGCGGCCAATTTCGGATCGGCCTTGAGTTGCTTCAGCACGGCCCAGCCATCGACGGTGGGCATCATCACATCCAGCAGGACAAGTTCCGGCAGCAATTCGCGTGCGAGCTTCAGTCCGCCCACGCCGTCGCTCGCCAGGGCGGCGCGGTAACCTTCGCGCGCCAGCATGCGGGCGAGGACGTCACGATCAGCGGCATTGTCATCGATGATCAGGACGCGTGCCCGCTGCGAGGCTGCATCGGGCGCAGTGACGGGTTTTACCGTTGCGTCGCATTCGGCCGGAAGCCCGACCGTGAAGGTAGTGCCCACACCGGATTCGCTGGTCATGGTGATGTCGCCGCCCATCAGTTCGGCGAAACGCCGGCTCAGCGACAGCCCGAGACCGGTGCCGCCGTACTTGCGCGAAGTGGAGGCATCGGCCTGCACGAAGGGCTCGAATACCCTGGCTTGCTGCTCCGGGGTCATGCCGATCCCGGTGTCCACGACCTCGAACACCAGCCAGTCTCCCGGCTGGCGCGTCTCGCGGCGGGCGCGCAGGCTGATGATGCCATGCTCGGTGAACTTGCTGGCGTTGCCGAGCAGGTTGAACAACACCTGGCGCAATTTGGTGACGTCGACATGCATCCGTCCCAGGTCCTCGCCTTCCACCACCAGCGTGTTGCCTTTTTCCTTGACCAGTGGAGCAAGGGTGGCGCGCACGCCGGCAAGGAGTTCCGCGACTTCGATTTCTTCCAGTGACAGCTCCATCTTGCCGGCTTCGATCTTGGAGAGGTCGAGGACACTGTTGATCAGGCCCAGCAGATGCTTCCCGGCACCGCGGATTTTCTCGAGGTCGGGCACGCTCGCCGTATCACCGCTGTCCTCGGCTTCCTCGACCAGCAGCTCGCTGTAGCCGATGATGGCGTTGAGCGGCGTGCGCAGCTCGTGGCTCATGTTGGCCAGGAACACGCTCTTGGAGCGATTGGCGCTGTCGGCATCTTCCTTCGCTTGCGCCAGCGCCGCGCTCTTTTCATGGAGCTCCCTGCGGCTGCGCACCAACAGCCTGCTCTGGCTGTAGAGCGAATAGCCGTATGCCGAAATGTAGGCAGCGAAGGCGGCCATGCTGGCTGCTGTGGGGAGCAGCGCGGTCTCCAGATGCGGCTGGAACCCGATCAACAGGCTGGTGCCCGCCGCGCCCACCACGATCGCCAGCACGCCGCGCCAGGCCAGCCCGGCACCGCCGATCGCCAGGTTGGCAAGGTAGATGGAACAGCCAAGCACGAAACTCGGCCACAGGCTGTATTGCATGCCTGCGATCCAGGCCCCGAAGAACAGCGAATCGGCGATGAGGTTCAACTGTTCGGCGCGTTTGGAATCGTGGCTGCGGCATGCCCACCAGTAGGCGATCTGGGGCCACACCAGTCCATAGACCGCAAGCAACACCAACAGCCCGGGAGACAAGCGGCCGGCACTGTACAGGGCAATGAACACCATCAACAAGGCGAACGGAAGCGTGAGCCCACGCACCGCGTAGTTCATCCGCACCGTCGGATGGACCTTGCGGGCAACCGCTTGCGAACGTTCCGGCATGGACGCGCGTTCCCTGAAAGGGTGAACACCCGCTGGCCGCGTGCGATGCATCGAACCACGCGGCGGTTTGCATGTTAGCCAGCATGCCCCGTGCCCGCAATCCGCGAGCTGCCTGCGCAAATCCGTGCGTTGCGGCGGCATTGCGCCGATGTCTGATCCGATGGCGGCCGCTCGGCTATGCTCCGCGACGCAACACGCGGCTTCGACCGAGTCCAACATGCAATCGACAAAGCCCTTCGCCTTCGCGCCATTCGTCACCTCCATGTGGTGGTGCGGGCTGTTCGCGGTGCTGCTGGCACTGGCCGCGTGCCACCGTACACCCGCAGAGCGGCAAATCACGCAGGCCATCGAAACGGCGGTGGGTGCGGCACGCACAAATGATGCAAGCGGCGTGCTGGCTACCGTGAGCGATGATTTCACCGGCAACAACGGCGATCTCGATCGCCGCGGCCTGCGGCAGTTGCTGGCGGTGCGTGCGTTCCGTCAGGACAAGACCGGCGTGTTGATCGGCCCGGTTGTGTTCGAACACAAGGGTGATCGCGTCATTGCGAAGTTCAACCTGGTGCTGACCGGCGGCAAGCCGGGCGACCTGCTGCCCGAACAGTCCGCGATCTACGCGATGACCACGGCGTGGCGGCGCGAAGGGGGCCGCTGGCGGTGCTACAGCGCCGAGTGGTCGGACAGCACACACTGACGCGAGCCTTTTACCTCCCTTCAAGGGGAGCTTGATCTTGCAAGCACGTTGAATCCCATCGCTTGCGCTGCGCACAGTGAAGCCCGAAACTCGCCGCCGGAGACCGGCCTGTCGCCGGTGGGAGTTGGGGCACCCGATGGCCGACGCCACCGAACCGACCGGCAAGCGCGGTTTCCTCGCAGAACTGAAGCGCCGCCATGTGTGGCGCGTGGCCGTCGCCTACGCGGTGGCCGGCTGGCTGCTGGTGCAGGTCGCGACGCAGGTCTTTCCGATCTTCCACATGCCGGACTGGACCGCGCAGATCGTGGTGCTGCTGGTGGTGCTGGGTTTCCCGGTCGCGGTGGTGTTCGCTTGGGTTTTCGAGATCACGCCCGAAGGCATCCGCCGCACCGAGCCCGCCGGTTCGCCCAACGCGCGTCCGGAAGCCGCGTCCAGCCAGATCGGCCGCAAGCTCAACACGGTCATCATCGCGGTGCTGGTGCTGGCCGTGGCGCTGCTCGGCTGGCGGCTGCTGGTCGTGCGGCAAGGCGCAGGCACGACACCCAAACCCGTTGCGGCGGCGCAGGCGCAAATGACCGGCAATGCCGAAGCCACGGCCGCCGTCCATCCCGCAGCCGCCACGCCCGCCGCCTTCAACCCGCCCGCCGATACCCTTGTGGTATTGCCGTTCGCCAACGAAAGCGGCGATCCCAAACAGCAATACTTCAGCGACGGCATCACCGAGGAACTCACCAACGCGCTGGGTCAGAACACCGCGTTGCGCGTGATCGCGTGGGACACGGCTTCCAAATACCGCGACAGCAGGCAATCGGCCGCCGACATCGCCAAGGCGCTGGACGTCGCCAACGTGCTGACCGGCAAGATCCTGCGCCAGGGCAACGCGGTACGGGTGATCGTGGAACTGGTGAACGCCCGCACCGGCTACCAGGCGTGGTCGCATCACTACGACGATTCGCTTTCCAACATCTTCCAGGTGCAAGACAAGATTTCGGCCGCGATCGCGGATGCGTTGAAGGTGAAGTTTGCCGCAGCGCGCACGACACGCACCGTGAATCCGCAGGCGCACGATCTGGTGTTGCAGGCGCGAGCTTCGATGGAGAAAGCCCGCACCGCTGCGCCCTACGAACAGGCCCGCATCTTGCTGGAACAAGCCATTGCGCTCGACTCCGGTTACGCCGACGCCCACGCCGGACTCGCGCAGGCCTGGATCAACCTGACCCAATACTCGATGTTGCCGCTGAAAGACGCGCTGCCCAAGGTGCGCACCGAAGCCAACAAGGCGCTGGCCCTGGACCCGCGCAATGTGGCGGCACTGGTGCAGCTCGCGAACGCCGATTCACTTGAAGGCAAGATCGCGCAGGCCAAGGCGGAATACGAACGCGCCTTGGCGATCGATCCCAGCGACGCTGTTGCGCATCTGGATTACGGCACGGTGTTGCCGCTGCAGCAGTCGCTGGCGCAGGAACTCGAAGCGGTACAGCTCGATCCGCAGAATGCGACGGCACAGAACAATCTCGCGGACGACTATCTGGATCTTGGCGAATGCGCGCAGGCGCTGCCGCCGGCTTTGGCCCTGGTGAAACTCGCGCCGCACAGCGCCGACAGTGCAATGCTGCTTGCGCTCACCCATTCGCTGCTGCACCGCGATGCAGACGCGGTGAAAGCCTTCGATCTTGTGCAACCGGAGAACAGCCTCGGCAAAGCCATGGTCGCCGCGGGCCGGCTGGTCTATCAATCGGTGCTGGACCCTAAGCTGCGCGCGCAGGCGCTGGCCACGGTGGATGCGCTGCGCCGACGCTCCGACCTCGATCCCTCTTCAATGTTAGACCTGACCCTGCTTGATCTCGTGCTGGGCGAGAAAAAGACGGCGCTGGATTTGCTGCCGCAGGTTTGCGCTGCCACTCCGGTCGGCTGCAGCGATCTCAGCGTCAATCCGATGTGGCTGCCGCTGCACGGCGATCCGCGCTTCCAGGCGCTGGTGAAACAGTACGACACCGTCTCCAAACCGCCGGCTTCTGCTTCCGCCCCGGTTTCCAGCTCATACCCGTAGTTGACGGAGCGGGCTACGTTCGCGACCGCCGCCAACACGTTCGTCATTCCGGGGCATCGCCGGTTTCATCGGCGATGAACCCGGAATCGGTTGCGGACTTGTGCGCGCCGTGCCACCGATTGATGCGCGCAATCGATGGCGCGCGCTTGTAAAGGTCCTCGTGCGCGGAACCAAAACCGATTCCGGGCTCCGCCGCGATGGAGCTGCGGCGGCCCCGGAATGACCAGGAGAGAGGGCCGTTCGCCGAGTCCGGGAATGACCAGCAAAGCTGGGCGGTTCCGAATCAAGCCGCCTGCTTCGCCAGGTCGCGCAGCACGTACTGCAGGATGCCGCCGTGCTTGTAGAAGTCGCGTTCCTTGGGCGTCAGCAGCATCACGTGCACGTCGAATTCCGTTTTCTTGCCGTCCTTCGAGGTCGCGACCACGTGCGCGGTTTTCGAATCGCCACCATTCAGCCCGGTGATCGCGAAGGTTTCCTTGCCGGTGAGACCGAACTTCGCGGCGCTGTCGCCTTCCTTGAACTGCAGCGGCAACACGCCCATGCCGACCAGGTTCGAGCGGTGGATGCGTTCGAAGCTTTCCGCGATCACGGCCTGGATGCCGAGCAGCAGGGTGCCCTTGGCCGCCCAGTCGCGCGAGGAACCGGTGCCGTATTCCTTGCCGGCGATCACGACCAGCGGCGTGTTTTCCTGCTTGTACTTCATCGCGGCGTCGTAGATCGACATCTGCTGGCCGCTCGGCACGTGCAGCGTGAAGCCGCCCTCGACGCCATCCAGCAATTTGTTCTTGATGCGGATGTTGGCGAAGGTGCCGCGCACCATCACGTCGTCGTTGCCGCGTCGCGAGCCGTAGGAGTTGAAATCCTTCGGTTCGACACCGCGCCCCATCAGGTACTTGCCGGCGGGTGAATCCTTCTTGATCGCGCCGGCCGGCGAGATGTGGTCGGTGGTGATGGAGTCGCCGAACAGGCCGATGCAATAGGCGCCGCTGATGTCCTGGTGCTTCGGCAGTTCCATCGTCATGC
>DATEKI010000231.1:0-3784 GCA_035277545.1 Rhodanobacteraceae bacterium
GCCTCCGGGTCCTGCGCCAGCGATTGCAGCAGGCGTTTCACTTCCAGCACGCCGAGCACTTCTTCCTCGCCTTCGCGATAGACCGGATAACGCGAGTAGGGCGTGGCACGCAACACCGCCAGGTTTTCGGCCAGCGGCGCGGCCGCATCCAGCCACGCGATTCGGGGCCGCGGCGTCATCACGCTGTCCACCGTGCGGTCACCCAAGCGCAGCACGCGATTGACCATGTTGCGTTCGTCCGAATCCAGCACGCCTTGTTCGGCGCCTTCGGCGACCAGCAGGCGGATTTCTTCTTCGCTCACTTTCTCGCGCGTGACCTTGTTCAGCCGCAGCACCCGCAGCACGCCGCTCGTGATGATGTCGAGGAACCACACGAACGGCGCCATCAGCCACGACATCACTTGCATGGGAAACGCGACGATCTGCGCGATCCGTTCGGGCGCAACCAGGGCGGCGCGCTTGGGCACCAGTTCGCCCACGATGATGTTGATGGTCGTGACCAATATGAAGCCCAACACCAAGCCGATCACCAGTGACGCGTGCTCGCCAGCCGGGACGCCCGAGTGGGCGAGCCAGCCGCGGATGGCGTCGCTGATGGAAGTGCCGGTGGCGGCGCCGGTGATCAGCGTGATCAGGGTGATGCCGACCTGGACCGTGGACAGGAAGCGGTCGGGCCGCTGCGCCAGCCGCAGCGCCACCTGCGCGCGCGTGCTGGTGCGGGCCATGTAGCGCAACCGGCTCTTGCGTGCAGCGATCAGTGCGATCTCGGCCAGCGCGAAGAAGGCGTTGCCCAGCGCCAGCACCAACACCAGGCCAAGTTCGGTCAGCATCGGGGCCGCGGATGAAGGGTCATGGCGGGAGTTTAGCAAGCGCGGGTGCTTCGGACCCGAGGCGCGCTCGTGTACCATTTGCCGGATCAGGCACCCGGATGGATCGCCATGTTTTCGTTGCAGACCATGTTCGGCAAAGGGGACCGTTTCTACACCCTGCTGGAGGCCAGTGCCGGCGCCGCCCGCGACGGGGCCAAGGCCTTGCAGGCGCTCCTCGAAGCACACGGCGAACCGATGCTGCTGGATGGTTTTCGCGCCGCGCGCCGGCGCGAGAAGGAACTGGCGGCGCAGATCAGCGAGGCGCTGGTCAACACCTTCGTCACCGCGCTGGATCGCGAGGACATCGAGGCGATGTCATCCGCGCTGTACCGCATTCCCAAGACCATCGAGAAGTTCGCCGAGCGCTACGTGATCGTGGCCGAGCGCGTCGAGGGCATCGATTTCGCGTCCCGCGCGAGCCTGCTGATGAGTGCGACCGACGGCGTGGCGGAAATGGTGAGCGAACTGCGCAACGGCATGAGCATCGGCCGCATGCGCAAGCTGCAGGATCGCCTGCAGGCGACCGAGTCGGAAGCCGACCGCCTGCTGCTGGAGCCTTACCGCACGCTGTACCTCGGCAGCGATGACCCGATCCGGATGATGCTGGCGAAGGACCTGTTCGAGCTGCTGGAAAAGGCCATCGACCGTTGCCGCGACGTGGGCAATGTCATTTACTCGATCGTGTTGAAGAATTCATGAGAACCGGGACTGGGGATTGGAGATTCGGGTTGACCCGGCGCCTCTCGCACTCGATGTCATTCCAGCGGAAGCCGGAATCCATCTTTGCTGTTTCAAGAATCAAAATGGATTACTCGCGCCATCCTTGGCGCTCGCCCTGCGGGCCGTCTTCGGCGTTCGCGTTTGCAATCCTGCAAACGCAGTCCGGGTTCTGCTTCCCGGATCAAACCCGCGAAGCAGCCCTGGAATGACGAATCAAAACAATCGGCTCCCACGAATTCCGAGTCCCTGACCCCACATGAGCCTCGGCCTCCTTACCGCCGTCATCGTGATCGCGTTGGTGTTCAACTACATCAACGGTTTCCACGACACTGCCAATTCCATCGCGACCGTGGTCGCGACCAAGGTGATGACACCCGGCCAGGCGGTGCTGCTGGCGGCGTTCACCAACCTCGGTGGCGCGCTGGTGGGCACCGCGGTCGCCACCACGATTGCCACGGGGTTGATCGATGCAGGGGTGCTTCAGGTCGGCGCCGAGGTGCTGGTTTGCGCGCTGCTCGGCGCCATCGCCTGGAACCTGATTACCTGGTGGCTGGGTTTGCCGTCCTCCTCGTCGCACGCACTGATCGGCGGTTTGTGCGGCGCCGCGTTCGCCGCGTCCGACGGCAATTTCCGCGCGATCATCTGGGCGACCGACCCCAATCATTGGTGGCGCGGCGGCGGCTTGATCCCGAAAGTGCTGGTGCCGATGGTTGCCTCGCCCATCGCGGGTTTCGTGCTGGGCATCGTGGTGATGGGTGCCTTGTTTGCACTGTTCGCCTGGTTCAGCAATCGCAAGGGCTGGCTGCGCCGTTACGGGCGCACGCCGTTCGTGAACCTGTTCTTCGGCAAGGCGCAACTGGTTTCGGCGGCGGCGATGGGCGTGTCGCACGGCATGAACGACGCGCAGAAGACCATGGGCATCATTGCGCTGGCATTGGCCAGCGCCACCGCCGCGCACAATTTCGACCACTTGCCGGCATGGCTGCACTTCCTGCGGGTATCGGACGTCGGCGGTCATTTTCCGATTCCCGTGTGGGTGAAAGTGCTGTGCGCGCTGGTGATGGCGGCCGGCACCGCGGGCGGAGGCTGGCGCATCATCAAGACGCTCGGCCACAAGATGGTCAAGCTGCACCCGATCAACGGGTTTGCCGCCGAGACCAGCTCTGCCGCGGTGATCATCGTGGCCTCGATCTTCGGGCTGCCCGTTTCGACCACGCACGTGGTCTCGTCCGCGATCATGGGCGTCGGCGCGTCCAAGCGTTTCAACGCGGTGCGCTGGACGGTCGTCGAACGCATGGTGTGGTCGTGGATCCTGACCTTGCCGATCAGTGCGGTGATGGCGTGGGTGCTGGTGGAGCTGTCGCGGCCGCTCTGGGCCTGAGCCGGGAGCGGTAGACTCGCTCCGTGACCAGCGCGCTTGCCAACGAATCGATCCCCCGCAGTGACAAGCTGGTCGTCGCGATTTCATCACGCGCGTTGTTCGACCTGACGGAATCGCACGCGTTGTTCGAGCGTGAGGGACTGGAGGCCTACCGCGCCTACCAGATCGCGCACGAGAACGACGTGCTGCAGCCGGGGGTCGCGTTCCCCGTGGTGAAGAAGCTGCTGGCGCTGAATCGCCCCGCGCCCGATACGCCCTACGTGGAAGTGGTGTTGCTGTCGCGCAACTCCGGCGATACCGGCCTGCGCATCTTCAATTCCATCCAGCACCATGGCCTCGCGATCACGCGCGCGGCGTTCACTTCGGGTGAGGCGACCAGCGAATACATCGCGCCGTTCGGCGTGGATTTGTTTCTTTCGGCCAACGCGGAGAACGTCGCGCGCGCGTTGAACTCGGGTGTGGCGGCGGCAACCATCCTGCCCTCGCAGATGGGCACGACGCATCCCGGCCAGTTGCGCATCGCGTTCGATGGCGACGCGGTGATCTTCGGCGACGAGTCCGAACGCCTGTCGCAGGAACAGGGCCTCGATGCCTTCCACCGCAACGAGACCGAGCACTGGGACGAACCGCTTTCGGGCGGCCCGTTCCGCAACTTCCTGGCCGCGCTGCACCGCCTGCAGGCCGCGTTCCCGCCCGAGGATTCGCCGATCCGCACCGCGCTGGTGACCGCGCGCTCGGCGCCCGCGCACAAGCGCGTGATCCTGACGCTGCGCCAGTGGGGCGTGCGCATCGACGAGGCGCTGTTCCTCGGCGG
>DATEKI010000232.1:0-6300 GCA_035277545.1 Rhodanobacteraceae bacterium
GACTCGCTGGTCCGCGCGGCGATGCCGAACCTGCCGCGCGAACAGGCGTTGCCGCCGGCGGCGCTGGAAGCGGCGCAGCCAATCGCGCACCAGCGCGTGATCGCGGGCCTGCTGCTGCGCCGGATCGCGCAGGGCAACAACCTGCGCGTGGACAACCGCAAGGTGACCGAGCGGATCGCCAAGATCGCCTCCACCTACGAGGAACCCGAGCAGGTCATTGAACTCTATCGCAGTAACCCCCAGATGATGGACAACGTTCGCACCGCCGTCCTTGAGGACCAGGTTTCCGAATGGGTGGCCGATCATGCGGACGCCACCGAAGTGAACCTGAGCTTCGACGAGGTGATGCACCCGCAGAACACCTCGAATTGAGGCAGCGCGGGCTGACCGCATCCGTCAACCGGAGAATTCCATGCAGCAGCAACAGACCAAGGCTCTCAATCTGGTTCCGATCGTGGTCGAGCAGACCGCGCGCGGTGAGCGTTCCTTCGACATCTACTCGCGGCTGCTGAAGGAACGCATCATCTTCCTGGTCGGCCCGATCGACGACAACGTCGCCAACCTCGTGGTCGCGCAGATGCTGTTCCTGGAATCGGAGAATCCCGAGAAGGACATCCAGTTCTACATCAACAGCCCGGGCGGCGTGGTGTCGGCCGGTCTGGCGATCTACGACACGATGCAGTTCGTCAAGCCCGACATCAGCACCATGTGCGTGGGGCAGGCCTCCAGCGCCGCATCGTTGCTGCTGATGGCCGGCACCAAGGGCAAGCGTTATGCGCTGCCAAACTCGCGGATCATGATCCACCAGCCTTCGGGCGGCGCGCAGGGTCAGGCCACCGACATCGAAATCCACGCCCGTGAAATCCTGTACCTGCGCGGACGCCTCAATGAAATCTATGCCAAGCACACCGGCAAGACCGTCGAGGAAATCGCCCGCGACATGGAGCGCGACCGCTACATGAGCGCGGACGAGGCGAAGGATTACGGGCTGATCGACGCGATGTTCGAACGGCGGCCCGACGACTCGGTGAAGTCGGCCTGAGACATCGGTTGCAACGTCGCGATTTTTCACCCGTTTTTCGCAGATTTCTGAACGCGCCGCAGGGCCGGACCCGGCGTCCGGCTGTGTTATGCTGCAGCCGGAATCCGGGCAATCCCCCATGACGCATCGCAAGACTGATCGACGGAGCACGCAATGAGCGAGGACCGACCCGGCCGCGGCAGTGAAGGCGGCAAGATCCTTTACTGCTCGTTCTGCGGCAAGAGCCAGCACGAGGTCCGCAAACTGATCGCGGGCCCCAGCGTGTTCATCTGCGATGAATGCGTCGAGCTCTGCAACGACATCATCCGCGAGGAACTGGAAGAGAAGGCCGCGTCCGGCCGTACCCAGTTGCCGAAGCCGCGCGAAATCATGGACACGCTCGATCAGTACGTGATCGGGCAGACGCGTGCCAAGAAGGCGCTGGCCGTCGCGGTGTACAACCACTACAAGCGGATGGAATCGCGCGCCAAGAAGGACGACATCGAGCTCGCGAAGTCGAACATCCTGCTGATCGGCCCGACCGGTTGCGGCAAGACGCTGCTGGCCGAAACGCTCGCGCGCCTGCTCAACGTGCCGTTCACGATCGCCGACGCGACCACCCTCACCGAAGCGGGCTACGTCGGCGAGGACGTCGAGAACATCATCCAGAAATTGTTGCAGAAGTGCGACTACGACGTCGAGAAGGCGCAGACCGGCATCGTGTACATCGACGAGATCGACAAGATTTCGCGCAAGAGCGAGAACCCGTCGATCACGCGTGACGTTTCCGGCGAAGGCGTGCAGCAGGCGCTGCTGAAGCTGATCGAGGGCACCATCGCCTCGGTGCCGCCGCAGGGCGGGCGCAAGCATCCGCAGCAGGAATTCCTGCAGGTCGACACCAAGAACATCCTCTTCATCTGCGGCGGCGCGTTCTCGGGTCTCGACAAGGTGATCCAGCAGCGCTCGGAAACCACGGGCATCGGTTTTGGCGCCGAAATCCGCAGCAAGCAGCGCAGGCAGAATGTCGGCACGCTGCTGGCGAACGTCGAGCCGGAAGACCTGGTGAAGTACGGGCTGATCCCGGAATTCGTCGGCCGCCTGCCGGTCGTCGCCACGCTGGACGAGCTGGACGAGGACGCGTTGGTGAAGATCCTCACCGAGCCCAGGAACGCGATCACCAAGCAGTTCAAGAAACTGTTCGACATGGAAAACGTCGAAATCGAGTTCCGGCCCGATGCGCTCAATGCCATCGCCAAGCGCGCAATCAAGCGCAAGACCGGCGCGCGCGGCCTGCGCACCATCCTCGAAAGCGTGCTGCTCGACACCATGTACGAGCTGCCGTCGCTGGAGCACGTCAGCAAGGTCGTGGTGGACGAAGCCGTCATCAATGGCCAGGCCGAGCCCTACCTGATCTATCGCGGCAACCTGCAACAGCAGCGTGCGGCGGGCGAAGGCGACGCCGCGTAACCTCGAAGTGAACGCGTGTGCCGCAGTGATGCGGCAGAATAAGCGCGTGCGCGGGTGGCGGAACCGGTAGACGCAGGGGACTTAAAATCCCCCGGATCGCATCCGTGCGGGTTCGATTCGCGCCCCGCGCACCAGACCTATTTTGCGGGCGGCTGGTCGACGTGCCCGCAGGCCTTGCAGGTGCGCGCTTCGGTCGAACCGTAATAGCGATCGAACACCGGCGGGAAATCCTTTTCGATGCTGTCGAGGATGAAATACTCCTCATACAGCTTGTTGTTGCATTTCTCGCAGAACCACAGCAGGCCGTCCTTCTCGTGCGCCAGGCGGCGGCGTTCTATGACAAGGCCGATGGAATTGGGCATGCGCTGCGGCGAATGCGGCGTGCGCGGGGGCAGGTAGAAGATTTCGCCTGGGCGGATCGGCAGATCGCGCCGTTTACCTTCATCCTGCACGCGCAACACCATCTCGCCCTCAATCTGGTAGAAGAATTCCGGGCCTTCGTCCCAGTGATAGTCCGTGCGTGCGTTCGGACCGCCCACGATCATGACGATGAAATCGCCATCGACGATGCACTTGTTGCCCACCGGCGGCTTCAGCAGGTGGCGGTGTTCGTCGATCCAGCGTTGCAGGTTGAACGGCGGCGTGAGTGGCATGGGCGTTTCCAGTCGGATCCGCATCTACCTTAGCGCCATCATGGCCGTAGCGGAATGATCCACGGCATGGCGACGCATCGTGTTCACACTTCCAGCGACGCCAGGTCGCCTTTTTCTTCCAGCCACTGACGGCGATCGGAGGCGCGTTTCTTGGCCAACAGCATGTCCATAAGCTGCGAGGTCGCTGTGTCGTCATCGACGGTCAGTTGCACCAGTCGCCGCGTATCCGGGTGGATGGTCGATTCGCGCAATTGCGCCGGATTCATTTCGCCGAGGCCCTTGAAGCGCGTGACGCTGACGGCGCCCTTGATCTTCTCGCGCTCGATGCGTTTCAGCAGCGCATCACGCTCGGACTCATCGAGGCAATAGAACACCTGTTTGCCCACGTCCACGCGGAACAGCGGCGGCATTGCGACGCAAACGTGGCCTTCGCGCACCAGTGCGGGGAAGTGGCGCAGGAACAGTGCGGACAAGAGTGTCGCAATGTGCAGTCCATCGGAATCGGCGTCGGCCAGGATGATGATCTTGCCGTAGCGCAAGCCGGAGACATCGTCCTTGCCGGGATCGCAGCCGATCGCGATCGCGAGGTTGTGGACTTCCTCCGACGCCAGCACCGCACCCGATTCCACTTCCCAGGTGTTCAGGATCTTTCCGCGCAGTGGAAGGATCGCCTGGTAATCCTTGTCGCGCGCCTGCTTTGCCGAGCCGCCGGCCGAATCGCCTTCGACCAGGAAAAGTTCGGTGCGGTCGGGATCGGTGGACGCGCAGTCCGCCAGCTTGCCGGGCAGGGCTGGGCCTTGCGTGATCTTCTTGCGGACGACCTGTTTCGCCGCCTTCATGCGGGCCGCGGCGTGTTCGATCGCGAGCTGTGCGATCGCCTCACCCGCGGAAACGTTCTGGTTGAGCCACAACGAAAATGCATCGTGGATCGCACCCTCGGTGGAACTGGCTGCGTCGCGCGACGACAGGCGTTCCTTGGTCTGGCCCGCGAATTGTGGATCGCGCATCTTCACCGACAGCACGAACGCGACGCGCTCCCATACATCTTCCGGCGCGAGTTTCACGCCTCGGGGAAGCAAATTGCGCAGATCGCAGAACTCGCGCACCGCGTTGGTCAGGCCCGAGCGCAGGCCGTTGACGTGGGTACCGCCCTGGATGGTCGGGATCAGGTTGACGTAACTTTCCTGCACCAGTTCGCCTTCCGGCACCCAAGCGAACGCCGCGTCGATGCCGCCATCCTCGCGCTGCGCGTGGTGCACGAACAATTCGGGCGGCAGGCAAGGCGCGCCGCCCAGTTCGGACTTCAGGTATTCGGCAAGGCCGTCCTCGTAACGCCAATCGTCGTGTTCGCCCGAGGCTTCGTCCAGCAGCGTCACGGTCAAACCCGCGCACAGCACGGCCTTCGCGCGCAGCAGGTGCTTCAGTTTGGCCAGCGAAACCTTCGGTGAATCGAAATACTTCGGATCGGGCAAAAAGCGCAAGGTGGTGCCGGTGCGGCGCTTCGGCACCTCGCCCAGGGTTTCCAGCTTGCCCACGGCCTCGCCGTCCCTGAAGCGCATCCGGTATTCGGTGCCTTCGCGGCGGATCAGCACTTCAAGGAACGAGGACAGCGCGTTGACCACCGACACGCCGACGCCATGCAGGCCGCCGGAAAACGTGTAATTGCGATCGGAGAATTTCGCACCCGCGTGCAGCCGCGTGAGGATCAACTCGACGCCCGGCACGCCTTCTTCGGGATGGATGTCCACCGGCATGCCGCGGCCGTCGTCGATGACGGTGATCGATCCGTCCTTGTGGACGGTGACGTCGATCTGTTTCGCGTGGCCTGCCAGCGCCTCGTCCACCGAGTTGTCGACCACTTCCTGGACCAGATGATTGGGCCGCGAAGTATCGGTGTACATGCCGGGGCGGCGGCGCACGGGTTCGAGGCCCGAGAGCACTTCGATATCGGCGGCGTTGTAGCGGGTGGAGGCGGCCATGTGGCGGGATTCCGGGGGTCAGGAAAACACAGCCGGTCAGGATGGCGAACCGGCGCGCTTCGGTCAATCCTTCCCCGCAGTGGATTGCAAGATGGCGGCACAAAAAATTTCCGCGTGGCGTTCAGCGTCCAGTCTGCCGATAAGGCAGAATATGCGCAGCGCCGGGCCATCGTGGCCCGCGCTATTCCAGGAGACCACTGCAATGCGTAAGCTGATCCTCGCCGCCATCGTCGCGGCTGCTTTCTCGATCCCGGCATTTGCCGCCCAGACCACCCCGGCCACCTCGGCCCCGGCGACCGAAGCGGCCGCCCCTGCGGCTTCCGCGCCGGCCACGACCGAAGCGCCGAAGGCGATGTCGGAGCATCATCATCACGCCAAGAAGCATTCGAAGCATCATCGCCACCACGCGAAGAAGGCCGAGTCCTCGGCGCCTGCCGAAGCGCCGGCTTCCAGCGGCAAGTAATCCGAAGCCCGCAGGGCTTTGGTTGCTGACTTGAACGCCCCGGGTTTTGCCCGGGGCGTTTTTGTTGTCGGGTGGCGGATCCCGGGGCATCCGGTCGCGCGGGCTGGATGGCCAGGGGCCTTGTCGCCAACCGCTTGTTGCCGTTAGACTATTCGGCTCACCGAAGCCGAAGATGCGGCTTCCCTTCATCCCGGCGGCGGCTTGTGCAACGGCATCGTGGTGCCGTTGCACAAGCCACGTGCCGGAAGCTCTCCCCAACACGTCCCCATCGAGAAGGCTCCCATGCCGCTTTCCACCGAACAAACCAGCAAGATCATCGAGGATTACCGCCGCGCCCCAACCGACACCGGTTCGCCGGAGGTGCAGATTGCGTTGTTGTCCGCGCGCATCCAGCAGTTGTCCGACCACTTCGAGTCGCACAAGAAGGACCACCATTCACGCCGCGGGCTGCTGAAGATGGTCAACCACCGCCGCCGCCTGCTCGGCTACCTGAAGGGCAAGGACGCCGAGCGCTACCAGGCGCTGATCGGCCGCCTCGGCCTGCGTCGCTGAGCGACGCGCACGCATCGAACCTCCACGCCGGCAGCCGTCGCATCCGAACGCTAGCCGGCTGATCGCGTTTGCCTGAACACAAACGCATAAACCAAGGACAACTCCCGTGGCAAAAGTAACCAAGACGTTCCAGTACGGCGAGCACGCCGTCACCATCGAAACCGG
>DATEKI010000233.1:0-14544 GCA_035277545.1 Rhodanobacteraceae bacterium
GGCGTGACCCATGTTGATCACGAGGCCGATGGACGCCATCGAATCCAGCCACTGCTTCGGACCATACGTGTGCGGCAGGCCCGGACCGGCGAAACCTGCCAGCTGTGCCGAAGTGGTATCGCGGTAGTAACGCGCAGCCAGTTCACCACGCAGGGCGACGCGATCGTTGACGTTGTACAGGACGCCGACGCCGACCGTCGCACCCGGACCCCAACCATTGTGGCCCGAGACCGCGGCGTGACGCCACATGCCGGCACCGGCCATGATGTACGGGCGCCACTGCGCCGCCGGATCCATGAAGTAGTAGCGGGCCGCGACGTCGAGGCCAAGCGTTTCCCACTGCTTGCCGGCGCGGATCGATGAATCCTTGTAATCCGCATTGTCGCCGGTGGCTTCAACGTCCAGGGTGAAGTGCGGGTTCACCCAGAAACCAACGCCGAGACCGCCCATGGGATCAGCCTGGACCTGGCGGCTGCTGTCGCCGAACACCACGCCGATGCGCGGCACGATGTACCAGTTGCTGTAGTTGGGGTTGGTGAAGCTACCCGTAGTTTCCGCCGCTGCACCCGTGTCCTGTGCGTGCGCGACCGACATCACGCCTACAGTACCCAAGGCCAGCGCGATGACCGCGAACAAGCCGTTACGTTTCATCGGAGAGTCTCCTCGTTGTTGATTCTTCAGGCTTCAACCATTCTGGTTGAAACCGTGTTTCCGTTTCCCAAAACCGCAAAACTACTGCGCGGATTGAAGGCCATCCTTCCCAGCCCGTTCCGCTACGGCTGCGCCAGTTTAGCAAAAAACAAACAATTGCGCTCCCGGTTTGCCAATCTGTTCATCTGGAACTCAGGCGCCCACTTGCACCGCAAATAAATCCATGAACCCGGGAACCGGCATATCCAGCATTGGCCCGGCTTGTTCACAAACATGAATAACTTCATCAGCTTGCGCGCCCGGCAGATGCCCCGCCAAGGCCTTGCGAAACTTGTCCAGAAGGACGGGAATGCCCTCGGCGCGGCGACGGCGATGGCCGATCGGAAAATCGATCGAGACTTTTTCCGTCTTCGAGCCGTCCTTGAAAAAGACTTGCACCGCGTTCCCGATATAGCGTTTGTCGGGATCGAAATAGTCTTTCGTGAATCGCGGATTTTCCTTCACCGTCATTTTCGCGCGCAACGCGTCGATGCGCGGATCGGCGGCCACGGCATCCGTGTAATCATCCGCGGTGAGCCGCCCGAAGATCAGCGGCACCGCCACCATGTACTGGATGCAATGGTCGCGGTCGGCGTAATTGGCGAGCGGACCGGTCTTGTCGATGATCCGCGCGCCGGCCTCCTGGGTTTCGATTTCGATCCGATCGATGCCGTCGATGCGGTCCTTCACTTCCGGATGCAGCTTCATCGCGCATTCGACCGCGGTCTGCGCATGGAACTCGGCCGGGAAGCTGATCTTGAACAGCACGTTTTCCATCACGTAACTGCCGAACGGCCGCTCGAACTCGAAGGCCTTGCCCCCGAACGCGACATCGTAGAAGCCCCAGGTCTTCGCGCTCAGCGCCGAGGGGTAACCCGGTTCGTCGGTGGTAATCGCGTTGAGCGCGTGGATCACGGCACGGCGGCAGGCATCGCCCGCGGCCCAGCTCTTGCGCGGACCGGTATTGGGAGCGTGCCGGTACGTGCGCAGCGAACCGTTGTCGATCCAGCTGTTGGATACCGCGGTGATCACCTGCTCGCGCGTGCCGCCCAGCATCGCGGTCGCGACCGCGGTGGAAGCCAGCCGCACCAGGATTACGTGGTCCATGCCGGCGCGGTTGAAGGAATTCCTGAGCGCGTAGCAACCCTGGATTTCGTGCGCCTTGATCGCCCAATGCAACACGTCGCGCAGCGTCAGCGGCTTGCCGCCGTTGCGCAGGTTCGAGCGCGACAGCCAGTCAGCCACCGCCAGCACCGTACCGAGGTTGTCGGACGGGTGGCCCCATTCGGCCGCGAGCCAGGTGTCGTTGAAATCCAGCCAGCGGATCTGGGTGCCGATGCAGAATGCGGCCTGCGCCGGATCGAGCTCCAGCGCCGTACCCGGCACGCGCGCGCCCCCTGCCAGCATCGCGCCCGGCACGATCGGTACCAGGTGCTTCACGCACTGCGGGAACTTCATCGCCAGCATCGCGCAACCCAGCGCATCCATCAGCATGTAGCGCGCGGTGTCCCAGGCCTCCTGCGACTCGATGCGGTAACCGAGCACGTAGTCGGCGACGTCGACCATTGGCTGGTCGGGCGCGGGGCGGGCGGCGGAACGAATGTCGGCGTGACTCACTGGGTTTCCCTTCTGGCCAAGGCAGCCCACTATTTTGCCAGAGGACGCGGTGCCTTGACGGCTGCCGCGGCGCCCGGTAACAATCCGCGCAGTGTCCCCGAAAGGGAGTAGCACCGGGCCCGGTCCTGATTCGGGCTCGCGTGGCGGTCGTCAACACGGACCCTCATGGTTCCGGTCGCCACGGCGGTTCCCCACCGCGCGCGAGACTTTCGACATCCCGAGCCGCCCTGCGGCTGCGGGGAGTTCGATCGTCGCCGCCAGGAGAACCCCATGTCCCTCATCGAAGCCGTTTTCCAGAATCCCCTCGATGCCGCGTTCTGGAGCGGCCTCGGATCGATCATCCTGATCGATCTCGTGCTTGCCGGCGACAACGCGATCGTGATTGCGCTGGCCGCGCGCAGCCTGCCGCAGCACCACCATTTCCGCGTGATCTTCTGGGGCGTGGTCGGCGCCATCGCCGTGCGCGTCGCGATGACGGCCGCGGTGCTCTGGCTGTTGCAAATCCCCGGACTGATGCTGGCGGGCGGGATCATCCTGATACCGATCGCATGGCGCCTGCTCAAGCACGAGGAACAAAGCGCACCGACGCTGAAGCGCAGGGTGACCGATTTCTGGACCGCCATGGGCACCATCATCGTGGCCGACGCGTTGATGGGCCTCGACAACGTGTTGGGCATCGCCGGCGCGTCGGGCGGCCACCTGGGACTGGTCGTGCTGGGCCTGCTGGTGAGCGTGCCTCTGGTGGTATGGGGTTCGACCCTGCTGCTCAAATTGATCGAGCGCTGGCCGGTGATCGTCTATGTCGGCGCCGCGGCGATCGCGTGGACGGCGGCGCGCATGATCACCCGCGACGGTCTGGTGGAAGCCTGGTTCGATGCGCACGACCCGGTGCGTTACGCCGTGGACGCCGTGCTGGTCATCGGCGTGACGGGCCTGGGCTGGTGGCTGCGGCGGCGCAACCGGGCGCAGCCGGAGTAGCACCCGGCCGCGGCGTCAGAACGATGATCCGGGTTGCTCCAGGAAGGCAATCTCCTCTGCTGTCGAAGCCCGGCCGAGCACCTCGTTGCGATGCGGATAACGGCCGAAGCGGTCGATGATCGCCTTGTGCTTCAACTCGAACTTGTAGTTGTCTTCCAGCCCGGGATGCCGGAACAGACGCTCGGCTTCGGCGTGGATCGCACGCGATTCCGAATGCATGAAAGGCATGTACAGGAACGCGAGGCGCCTGGCGGGCATGACACGATCGGCACCCGCGCGGATCGCCTCCTGCGCCAGCACCAGCGCCATGGCGTCCGTGGCGAATGCCCGCGCGTCGTCCCGGAACAGGTTGCGTGAAAACTGGTCCAGCACGATGATCTCGGCCAACCTGCCTTCGGGCGTGTCGCGCCACGCCGCCAGTTCGCCACGTGCCGCTGCCTGGTGCGTTTGGCCGAAACGCGCGCGGATTCCGGCGTCGAACGCCGGATCCTTCCTGAAGTGCTGTTGCGGCGTGGCCTCGTCGAACCAGAATTCCAGTACGTCTTGCGGATGCACCACGCGCAACTCCTCGACCGATGTGCCGGCGCCGCTTACATCCAGCGGCTTGCCGGTTTTTCACGGAACGCACCGGCCACCAGCTGGCTGTCGAAACCGGCCGGCGCCTCGCCGTTCGCCGCGTACAGATAGATTGCAACCTGATAGATCGTCTGCAGGGTGGATTGCACCAGTGCCAGTGCCACCAGATAGACGGCCAGGATTGCCGCCACCACGAAGAAAACCTCCCTCCCGCCCATCGCGGCAAGGAAGACCAGCATCAACGCAGGCACGATCCCGAACAGGCCGAAGATCAAGCCGAAGCTCACGTTGCCGATGATCTGCTCACCCCAGGTTTGCTTCAGCATTTGCACCGAGCGCTTGTAGGACTCGATGGGCCCGGTGTCCTCGGCCACCAGCACCGGCACCACGAGGAACGACGTGACCGTCCAGGCCATGCCGAGCAGGCCCACCACGATGCGGCCGACGAACCCCACCTTCTCTTCCAGCAGGCGCAACAACATGCCGACGGTGCTGGTCAGCAGCGCCCAGCCGAGAATCTGCGGGAGCCGTTGCCGGGCGACAGCCAGGCCGTAACCGAGGGTGGGCTGCCCGCCGTCGATCTGCTTCAGCACGCAGGCGATCAGCGCCGAGTTGAAGAAAATGATCACGAAGTAGTCGAGGAAATAGAACACGAACATCGCCGCGTACATCGGCAAGGTCATGTGGATGGGTCCGTCCGTTCGCGGATGACCGGCAAACGCGACGAACATCGGCACCGCGAACAAGGCGATGATGATCGCCAGCGCCACGCCGGAGACCAGCGGGAACACGATCAGGCGCTTGTCCTGCACCAGCATCCGCCAGGACGCGCCCATCAATTGCCATGTACGTGCGAATTTGCCCATTGCGTGATCCCCTGCGTGCACGAACCGGAAGGAATGATGCCTGAAACCCCGAACGGCCGTTTGCCTTATCCGAGGTGTTGCTTCATCCAGTCCACCCAGCGGCGGTACACGTCGGTCTGCTGCACGATGTCGCCGGGGAAATGCGTGTCCGCGGGATACGCCCAGAATTCCACCTGGACACCGTTGTCGCGCAGCGCGTGATACCACTCGTAACTGTTGAGCAGCGGCACGTTCGGATCGCCCACGTCGCCCATGATGAGCGTCGGCGCCTTGACGTTGCGCGCATGAGTGATCGGCGATTGCTGGCGCCAGATGTCCCAACCCTGCGCGCTCCACGGCGTGCTGCCGAAGAAATACGTGTCACCCATCTGGTAGTACGCAACCGTGTAATCCATCACCCAGTCGGTCAACGACGCACCCGCCACGGCAGCCTTCCACGCGTCGTAGTGCCCAGTGAGCCAGGTGGTCATATAACCACCGTATGACCAGCCGGAAACGCCGATGCGATCCTTGTCCACGATGCCCAGTTTCCGGACCGCCGCCAGGCCCGCCATCACGTCCTTGCCGGGGCCTTCGCCGGTGTCGCGGTAGATCGCGTGCTGGTACGCGTCGCCGAGGTTGGTGCTGCCACGATAATTCGGCTGGAACACCAGGAACCCGGCGGCCGACAAAAGCTGCGGCAATGGCGAGAAGCGCACGGTGGACGCGGCCTCAGGCCCGCCGTGGATCACCAGCACCAGCGGATACGCCTTGCCCTTGCGGTAGCCTACGGGATACGTCAGCACGCCATCCGCGTCCATGCCGTCGTCGCTTTTCCATTGCACCGATTCGGTACGGCCGAGGTCGAGCTTGTCCACGAAGGCATTGACGTCGGTCAGGCGGCGCGGTTTCGCGCGTGCCGACGCCATCACGTACAACTCGCCGGGATGCGTGGTGGTGCTGCCGATGAAGGCGATCTCGCCGCTCTTCGCGACGCTCAGGTCATTGCCGGCTTCGACATCGCCGAGGTCGAGTACGCGCGCCGCACCATCGAGCGGCTGCTCCCAAAGTACCGAACGGGTGCCCAGGTCGCCCTGCAGCAGCAGCGCCCTGGCATCCGGCAGCCAGGCATACGCGTTGAAATTGCGCGCAAGCGCGGCGGTGGCGTCGCGCGTCTTGCCGCCGTTGCCCACGTACACGGCGTTGCCGTTGTTCTGGTCGCCGTTGCGCACGCGCAGGAACGCGAATGTGCCGTCGCCCGGCGCGTAGGCAAAATCATTGGCGCCCTGGTCGCCGACGAGCGTCACCGGCTTGCCCTTGCCGTCCGCGGCAACTTCCGCGACCACCGATCGGAATGAAGGCCCCCAATACGGGCCCGGGAATTTCGTGAACACGATGGATTTGCCATCGCGGCTCCACACCAGCGGCGTCGCGCCTTCCTGGTCGGTCTGCAACGAATAGTCGCCTTCGGTCAGCCGCGTCGCGGTGCCGCCGGTTGCCGCCACCACCCACAAGTGCCACGGCGCCAATGCCTTGCGCAACAGGAAGTTGCCGTCGGTGACCTGGAACACCTTGTTGTGCGCCTTGATCGCCTTTTCGTTGACCGGCGGGTCCTGCGTGATGTATGCGATGCGGCTGCCGTCGGGGCTCCAGGTGAATTCGTCGACGCCCTCTTTCGCGTCGGTGATGCGCTGCGCGTCGCCGCCCGCCATCGGCATCACGTAAATCTGCGATTGCCTGGTCTTGTCGTCCTTGGCGAGGAACGCGAGGCGCGTGCCGTCCGGCGACCATCGCGGCGAGGAAACATCCTCGCGGTCACGCGTCAGGCTGCGTTTCGCACCGCTCGCCACTTCGACGACGTCGATCCCGGTGTCGTGCTTGTCGGTCTTCCAGACCGGCGTGCTCACCACCACGGCGACGGATTTTCCGTCCGGCGAAAGCTGCGGATCGGAAAGTTTCACGAGCCTCTGCAGGTCGTCCAGCTGGAACGGCACCGCAGCCTGCGATGCCAGTGGAGTCGCGATCAACAGGGCCGCCAGCGCGACCGGCCACCACGCCCGCAAACGTGTCATGCCACTCCCCTTCCACCCTGCGCCACGCCGGGCGCGACCGCGCCAGCTTAGCGCGCACTTGCCGGCGCCGCAGCGTGACGGCATGCTCGCCGCGATGACCTCGCCCGACAGCTCCGATCGCTCCGCCTTCCCGCACCTGTTCGCGCCGCTCGACCTCGGCTTCTGCATGTTGCCGAACCGCATGTTGATGGGTTCGATGCACACCGGGCTCGAAGACCACGCGCGCGACTTCGGCAAACTCGCCGAATACTTCGCGGCGCGCGCACGTGGCGGCGTCGGCTTGATGGTGACGGGCGGGTTTTCGCCCAACATCGCAGGCTGGCTGAAGCCGTTTTCCAGCCGCCTGTCTTCGCACTGGCAGGTCGCGCCGCATCGACGCATCACCGAATCCGTGCATGCCGCGGGCGGGCGCATCTGCCTGCAGATCCTGCACGCGGGACGCTACGGTTTCCATCCGCTGTCGGTGGCGCCGTCCGCGATCAAGTCACCGATCACTCCATTCACGCCGCGCGCGCTGTCCGGCAGCGGAGTCGAACGCACGATCCGCGCCTTCGCACGCTGCGCGAAGCTCGCACAGGACGCCGGTTACGACGGCGTCGAGATCATGGGCTCGGAAGGCTATTTGATCAACCAGTTCCTGGCCGAACGCTCGAACCAGCGCACCGACCAGTGGGGCGGTTCCGTGGCAAACCGGATGCGCTTCCCGGTCGAGATCGTGTGTCGCACGCGCGAAGCGGTCGGGCGCGACTTCATCATCATCTACCGCCTGTCGATGCTGGACCTCGTGGATCGTGCGCAGGCGTGGGATGAAATCGTCGCGCTGGCGAAGCAGGTCGAAGCCGCGGGTGCCACGCTGATCAACACCGGCATCGGCTGGCACGAGGCGCGCATCCCGACCATCGTCACCAGCGTGCCGCGTGCGGCGTTCACCTGGGTGACGCGGCGGATGAAGGAAAACCTGCGCATTCCGCTGATCACCACCAACCGCATCAACATGCCCGACGTGGCCGAAGCCGTGCTGGCACGCGGCGACGCCGACATGGTGTCGATGGCGCGCCCGTTCCTCGCCGACCCCGAGTGGGTGGCGAAGGCGCGCACCGGGCACGCGTCGCTGATCAACCCGTGCATCGCCTGCAACCAGGCTTGCCTCGATCACGTGTTCGAGAACAAGCGCGCATCCTGCCTGATGAACCCGCGCGCGTGTCACGAAACCGAACTCGTCGATGCGCCGGTCGCGCAGAAGAAACGTTTTGCGGTGGTTGGCGCGGGGCCGGCCGGGCTCGCCTGTGCAACCACGCTGGCGCAACGCGGACATGCCGTCACGCTGTACGAACAAGCAAACGAAATCGGTGGTCAGTTCAATCTCGCCAAGCGCATTCCCGGCAAGGAGGAATACGCAGAGCCGATGCGCTACTGGGGCAACCTGCTCGGTGAACGTGGCGTCGAGGTGCATCTCGGCAAACACGCCGGCACAACGACCTTGCAAGCGGGCAACTTCGATGCCGTGATCATCGCCACCGGCGTGACGCCGCGCGACCCGAAGATTCCGGGCCAGGATCATCCGATGGTGATGGGTTACCACGATGCGGTGATGGGCAATCGTACGATCGGCAAGCGCGTCGCGATCATCGGCGCGGGCGGCATCGGCTTTGACGTCGCGGAATTCCTGACGCAAGACGCGCCCTCGCCCACGACGAACATCACGCGCTGGACACGCGAATGGGGCGTCGACACGACGCTGGAACATCGCGGCGGACTGGACAAACCCGAAGTCGAAGCCTCGCCGCGCCACGTGTGGCTGTTGCAGCGTACCGCCGGCCGTCCCGGCAAGCGCCTCAACAAGACCACCGGCTGGGTGCACCGGGCGGCACTGACAGCCAAGCGCGTGAAAATGCTCGGCGGCGTCACGTACCAGAAGATCGACGACGCCGGCCTGCACATCACCGTCGACGGCAAACCGCAGACGCTCGCGGTCGACAACGTGGTCATCTGCGCGGGACAGGAATCCAACCGCACGTTGGCGGATGAATTGATCGCGCTCGGCATGGCCGTGCACGTGATCGGCGGCGCCGATGTTGCCGCCGAACTCGATGCCAAGCGCGCGATCGCCCAGGCAACCGAACTCGCGGCGAGCCTGTGACTGCTTGAAGCAGGCAACACACACCCCCATGTTTCGGGATCGTGCATTTCGCACCTTGCTCGTCGCGCATGCCGCGACCCTGTTTCACCACTGGAGGCACCATGAAGCTCTACAGTTTTCCCGGTTCCTGCGCCCTTGCCAGCCACATCGCACTCGAGTGGTCGGGCAAACCATATTCGATCGATCTGATCAAGAAGGAAGATCTCGACCAACCGAAATTCAGGCAATTGAACCCGAGCCACCACGTACCGATCCTGCAGGGCGACGGCTGGGTGCTCGACCAGAACGCCGCAATCCTGACCTACATCGCCGATATCGCGCCGGAAGCGAAGCTGGACGGTGAAGACCCGCTCGGCCGCGCCGAGGTCAACCGCTGGCTCGGTCTCGTCAATTCGGAGATCCACCCGGCCTACAAACCCCTGTTCGGCGCCACGGCCTATCTGGGTGACGAAGCGATGATCCAGAAAACCCACGACAACGCTCGCAAACAGTTGCGCAGGATGTTCGAACGCTGCGACGCGCAACTCGGGAAGCACGAGTGGATCGCGGGCGCGCACAAGTCGATCGCCGACACCTACCTGTTCGTGACCGTCATGTGGACACATCTCGTGAAGGTGGATATTTCAGGGCTCGACCACCTGAAGGCGTTCGAGCGGCGCATGCGCGCCGATGCGGGCGTGCGGAAGGCACTCACGGCGCAAGGGCTGGACAAGGCCCACGCGGCCTGAGGTCGCGCACCGCACCAGAGCACAAAAAAGCCGCGCACTGCGCGGCTTTTTCATTCTCGTCATTCCTGACGCCACGCAGCGGCGCCACGGAATGACTGGAACGGGATCAGCGCTTCTCGATCGGGGTATACGCCCGATCCTCCGGCCCGGTGTAATTCGCGCTCGGCCGGATGATCTTGCCGTCCTGGCGCTGTTCGATCACGTGCGCACTCCAGCCACTGGTGCGGGAGATCACGAACAATGGCGTGAACATCGCGGTCGGTACGCCGAGCATGTGATAGACGCTGGCGGAGTACCAGTCGAGGTTCGGGAACATCTTCTTGAGCTCCATCATCACGTTCTCGATGCGCTCGGACACCTCGAACAGGCGCGGGTTGCCGCCGTCGGTGCACAGCTTGCGCGAGATTTCCTTGATGATGGGATTGCGCGGATCGCCGATGGTGTACACCGGGTGGCCGAAGCCGATCACGATTTCCTTGTTGGCGACGCGCTGGCGGATGTCGGCCTCCGCATCATCCGCGGTGCGATAACGGCTGATGATTTCCATCGCGACTTCGTTGGCGCCGCCATGTTTCGGTCCACGCAGTGCACCGATCGCGCCGGTGATCGCGGAGTAGAAATCACTGCCGGTGCCCGCGATCACGCGCGCGGCGAACGTGGACGCGTTGAATTCGTGCTCGGCGTACAGCACCAATGACCGGTCCAGCGCATTGGCGTGGAGCTCGCTGGGCGCCTTGCCGTGCAGCAGGTGCAGGAAGTGCGCGGCGATGGTCGCGTCATCGGTTTCGACCTCGATGCGGCGGCCATTGTGCGAAAAGTGATACCAGTACAGCAGCATCGAACCGAAACTCGCCATCAGCCGGTCGGCGATATCGCGCGCGCCGGTGACGTTGTGGTCGGGCGCTTCCGGCAGCACCGTGCCCAGCACCGAGCAGCCCGTGCGCATCACGTCCATCGGATGCGTCGCGGCCGGCAGCAATTCCAGCGCGGCCTTGACTGGTTGCGGCAAGCCACGCAGGCGTTGCAATTTGGCGCGATACGCATTCAATTCCGCCCAGGTCGGCAGATGCTCGTGCACCAGCAGGTGCGCGACTTCCTCGAACGTGGCCTTGGTCGCCAGATCCTTGATGTCGTAACCGCGATAGTGCAGGTCGTTGCCGCTGCGGCCCACCGTGCACAGCGCGGTATTGCCGGCGGCGACGCCTGAAAGCGCGACCGATTTCTTGGCCTTGGGAAGGGCTTGTACGTTGTCGCTCATGGTTTTCTCCAGTTGAACCATGCGGTACAACAGTGCACCGCAGCGTTTGGTGTTTCAGTTGTTGAACACTTCGGACGGTGGAATGCGCGGACATTGGGCGACCGGTGCCACCTGCAGTTTTCCTTCCTTGTAACCGACCAGATGATCGTCCTTGTAGCGCCAGCATTCGCCCAGGCTCGAGCAATAACAGACGGCGATGGTCAGGTGTTTCCGGATCGCCGCTGTACGAAATTGCTGATAAGCCTCGCTCTTCGCGAACTTGATGATCGGCACGGTCTCGCCTGCGCTCACCACGCCGGGATAGATGGTGGATTCACTGTAGGTGACTGGCCTGGCCACGCCCAGCGCATCGAGCACATGGCTCCAGTCGATTTGCGGTTTGCCGTCCACCCATATCTGCGCACTGCGCACGATCGCGGGACCGACGCCCTTGTTGTAAACCTCGACGGAATTGTTGCTGTCGTTGTTGCCAGCTTCCAGCCACGGCCACACCTGGGCCTGCACCTGCCTGAGCTGGACATTCGCGGTGTAGCGCGCGATGTACGCGGTGTAACCCGCGACGAGCAGAGCCAGGAAGCCGACCAATGACGCGATGATCGCTGCAACCGCATCCCACTTGATTTCGCGGCGCGCAGCGGCGGCAGGCTCGTTCTGGTTGGCAGGCGATTCAGGCATTCCGGGCACCCATCAATCGTCGAACTGTTGCGTCTCGGGTACGGCCGGGCATTTGGCGACCTCATACCGCGTATTGCCATCGCTGCGCGTGCTGTCATTGACCCAGCAATCACCCAGCGTCGAGCAGTAGCACACCTTGAAATCCAGGCGTCGCCTGGCCGCATCGCGGAACATCTTGAAGTGGTCGTGATTGTCGAACTTGATCCATTCCAGCGTTTCGCCCGCTGAAATCACATTGTGGTTGAAGGTGCTTTGGCTGTATTTGTTCGGGTCGACTTGCAGGGAATGCATCACCGCATTCCAGTCGCGTTGCGGCTTGCCATCGACCAGCACCACCGTGCTCTTGATGATGGCCGGTCCAACGCCCTTGTTGATCCACAGATAATCCATGCCGTTGTCACTGTTCGCCCACATCAGGTACGGCCACACTTGCGCACGCACCTGCTGGCGCTGGATGTAAGCGGTGTAGCCCGCGACCAGCAGCGCCAACAGGCCGACCAGCGAAGCAACGATCGCGGCCGCGGCATCCCAGCGGATTTCGCGTCCGAGCTTCCTGACGACCGCTGCGGGGGGTGTCTGATCGGGCTGCGGTTCCTGCATGGCAGTGCGCCTATTTGTTCGCCGCGAACAATTCGTCGAGCTTGTCTTCGTACGCGTGGTAACCGAGGAAGTCGTAAAGTTCCTCGCGCGTCTGCATCTGCGGCACATACGCCTTCTGCGTGCCGTCGCGGCGCACGGTTTCGTAGAACCCGAGCGCGGCCTTGTTCATCGCGCGATAGGCGCCGCAGCAATACAGCGCGATATCCACGTTCGCGCTGCGCAATTCGTCCACGGTGAAGAACGGCGTCGAACCGAACTCGGTGAGGTTGGCGAGGATCGGAACCTTCACCGCGGCCTTGAACTTGCGGTAATCGTCCAGCGTTTTCATCGCTTCGGGAAAGATCATGTCCGCGCCGGCTTCGACATAGGCCACCGCGCGCTCGATCGCGCTGTCGATGCCTTCCACGGCCGCGGCATCGGTGCGCGCCATCAGCACGAAGTCGGAATCGGTTTTCGCATCGACCGCCGCCTTCACGCGATCGACCAT
This sequence comes from Rhodanobacteraceae bacterium, assembly GCA_035277545.1. Taxonomy (GTDB): domain Bacteria; phylum Pseudomonadota; class Gammaproteobacteria; order Xanthomonadales; family Rhodanobacteraceae; genus 66-474. Next base: position 12,667 of record DATEKI010000233.1, read on the forward strand.
TTCCTCCTTCGGCACCACTTCCTTGCCGGGCCGGTGGCCGCAACGCTTCTGTCCGACCTGGTCTTCCATGTGCACCGCGGCGACGCCCACGCGTTCGAACGAACGGATCGTGCGCGCGATGTTGAAGGCACCGCCCCAGCCGGTGTCGATGTCCACCAGCAGCGGCAATTGCGTGGCGTCGACGATGCGGCGCGCATCGGTGAGCACGTCCTCCATCGTCGAGATGCCAAGGTCGGGCATGCCCAGCGAATTGGCGGCCACGCCGCCGCCGGAGAGATACAGCGCCTTGTAGCCGGTGCATTTCGCCATCAGTCCGGCGTAGGCGGTGATCGCGCCGACGACCTGCAAGGGCGATTCGGCGGCGAGCGCGGCGCGGAAGCGGGCGCCCGCGGAATGGGATTCGCTCATGCGGCCTCCGGCAAAGCGTCCATTTTAACCCATCCGCATTTCCCGAAACCGCGCCGCACCGTTCAAGGCAACGCCGTCGCGTCGGTCGTGCCCGGCAAGCCGGCCTTCTTCGCGAACGCGGCGAAGCGCGGGTCATTCTTGTACGGCAGGATGAAAGGATCGGTGAGGAGCCTGCCGACGCCCGCATCACGGGTGTCCCATGCGTGGTCCAGCCACTTGAACATGTTGTCCGGATCCTTGCGCAATCCATAGACCTCTGCGATCTGGTACGCCGAGCCGTCGGCGGTGTGCGCGATCAGGTTCTGCAGGGCTGCATCGGCCGCCGCGCGATCGCCACCGACTTGCATGGCCAGGGCCAGCGCGATGTCGCGCCAAATGCCCGGTGGTTCCTGTCGTGCGGATTCCAGCGCCGCCTTGGCTTCGCCGCGCTGGATCTGGACGATCGCCAACCCGGTGGGCAGGAACGGCTTGCCCGGCATCAACGCGATGGCTGCGCGCGCGGTCTTCTCCGCATCCTCCATGCTACCCGCCGCCGCCTGATACCAGGCCAACCAGTAACAGGAGGAGCTGTTGCGCGGATCGAGCGCGATGGACCGGCGGATCAACGGAATCGCGCGCTGCGGATGGCCGAGCACGCCCGTCAGGTGTCCCGATCCGAATGTCGACAGGCTGTCATTCGGCGCAAGTTCCATCGCGCGCCGGTACTCGGCTTCCGCACCGGTCCAGTCAAAGTCCGTCCACTGCAGCAACAAGCCGCGCGAAAAATGCGCGGCCGCCAGATCGGGATCCAGTTGCAACGCCCGATCGATCGCGGCACGCGCCTTGGCATACGCCTGCCGCTGGTCTTCACCGCTCAGGAACGTCGCGCCGAGCCGGGCCCATGTATTGCCCAGGTTGGCGTAGGCACGCGCGTAACGAGGATCGAGCGCGATGGCGCGATCATAAAAATCAATCGCCTTGCGCGCGTCGGCGGGGTCCACCAGCGCGGCGTGGAAACGACCTTGCGAGTAGGCGTTCCACGCATCGAGATTGCCGCCGGGAGGTCGCTCGCTTTGCGGTGCAGCGCCATGGGCCGGCAGCAGCTTCGCTTTGAGCGCGTCCGCGACCGCATGGGTGATCTCGTCCTGCAGCGCGAAAAGATCCTTGTACGCGCGATCGTAGTGTTGTGACCATAGCGTGCTGCCGTCCGCCGCGTTTACCAGCGTTGCACTGATGCGAACCATGTCGCCCGCGCGCTGCACACTGCCTTCCAGCAGATGCACGACGCCGAGCTTTTCGCCAATGGTCTTGCTGTCAACCTTGCTGTCGCGAAACTGGAACGAAGAATTGCGGCTGATGACCTTGAGTCCGGAAAATTGCGACAACGCCGTGATCAGGTCTTCCGAAAGTCCGTCGGAAAAATATTGCTGGTCCTTGTCGCCGCTTTCGTTGACCAGCGGCAGCACCGCCACCGATTTCTCGGGCGCCATG
>DATEKI010000234.1:0-3170 GCA_035277545.1 Rhodanobacteraceae bacterium
GATGAAGGCATTGCCCTGCGACATCGACGTGCTGGTCAACAACGCCGGCCTGCAGTTCGTGTCGCGGCTCGAAGAGTTCCCGACCGAGAAATGGGCGCTGCTGGTGGACGTGATGCTGACCGGCGTCGCGCGATTGACCCGTGCCCTGCTGCCCGGCATGCGCGAACGGAATTTCGGCCGTATCGTCAACACCGGCTCGGTGCACTCGCTGGTCGCCTCGCCCTTCAAGAGCGCCTACGTCGCCGCCAAGCACGGCCTGCTCGGATTCTCCAAGGTGATGGCGCTGGAAACCGCCGATGCCGACATCACCATCAACACCATCTGTCCGGCGTACGTGAAGACGCCGCTGGTCGAAAAGCAGATCGCCGCGCAGGCGCGCACGCATGGCATCAGCGAGGACCAGGTGGTCAACGAAATCATGCTGAAGCCGATGCCGAAAAAGGCCTTCATCGGCATCGACGAGATCGCCGGCATCGTCGCGTTCCTGATCGCGCCGCCGGCGCGCAACATCACCGGCCAGACCATCGTGGTGGATGGCGGCTGGACCGCTCAATGAACTTCCAACGAAAGCCGACCTGAACCACGCGCCCTCGCCACCCTCGCGCACGCAACGGTGACCCATGTTCGCAGCCCGCCTTCCCCATCGATACGTCAATGCTCTTCGCGCGCGACTTGCGCCACGCCTGCTGTTGACCGGCATCGCGATCGCGAGCCTCGGTCTCGCCGCGTGCGGGACGTCGACGACGTCGGCCCCTGGGTCCTCGACCGCGCAAGCCGGGAACGCAACCGTGAAGATCGGCATGATCTACCCGCGCACCGGTCCGTTGTCGGTTTTCGGCGACGAATACCGCAAGGGCTTCGAAGCAGGCCTGGCCTACGTCACCCACGGCACCGGCAAGCTCGGTGACACGACCATCGAAGTGAGCTGGAACGACAGCGCCGGCAACCCGGGCCAGGCCGTCGCGGAGGCGAAAACCCTGATCGGCAAGGGCTACACGATCCTTGCCGGGCCGTCCGATTCGGCGGTCGCGCTGCAGGTCGCGGCGGTGGCGGCACAGAACAAGGTGTTGTTCGTTTCCGGACCCGCAGCGGTCGACCAGCTTTCCGGCATCAACCGCTACACCTTCCGTTCCGGCCGGCAAACCTGGCAGGACGTCAAGACGGCCGCCGCGATCATGGGCGCACCCGCCGGCAAGCACGTCATGGTGTTCGCGCAGGATTATGCGTTCGGCCAGGCCAACCTTGCCGCGATCAAGGCCGTGCTGGGTGGCGCGGGCGCCAACGTGACCGGCTTGCTGGTGCCGCTTTCCACCACCGACTTCACGCCGTTCGCGCAGAAGATCACCAACGCGCACCCCGACATGTTGTTCGTGGCGTGGGCCGGCGCGTCGATGTATCCGATGTGGAACACGCTCGACCAGCAGGGCATCTTCGATCGCACCACCGTGGTCACCGGCCTCGGCAACGTCGCGTCGTACAACGCCTACGGGCCGGCGACGACCAAGCTTGCGTTCCTGTCGTACTACTTCCCGGGTGCGACCGACAACGCGGTCAATACCGCGATGAAGGAACTCATCACCAAGGCCGGCGGCACGCCGGACCTGTTCAGCCCGGACGGGTTCGTGGCCGCGCAGATGATCGCGCACGCCGTCGAGACCGCGCACGGCGACCACGATGTCGACGCGATGATCGCGGCGCTCGAAGGCTGGTCGTTCGATGCGCCCAAGGGCAGGCAGACGATCCGCAAGACCGACCACGCGATGCTGCAGCCCGAATACATCGCGCGGCTCGCGTTGCGCGGCAAGGACTACGTGCCGGAGCTGGTGAAGACGGTTCCGGCCGAAGACATCGCCCCGCCCGTCGCGACGCAATGAACAGCGCGCGCGGCGCCGCCACGGCAGCTTCCGAAGCAGCCGTGCCCGCGCTCGAGATCACGGGCCTGAGCCTGACGATCGGCGCCGCGAAAATCGTCTCCGACGTCAGCCTCGCGATCAACGCTGGCGAATTCCTCGGTCTGATCGGGCCGAATGGCGCGGGCAAGACCAGCCTGCTGAACCTGCTGTCGGGTTTGCTCGCGCCCACGGCGGGATCGATCCACCTGCATGGCAAGCCCTTGGACAAACTCGCGCCGCACCAGCGGGCGCGCGCAGGACTCGGACGCACCTTCCAGTCTTCCGACTTGTTCCCCGCCCTGAGCGTCTTCGAGAACGTGCGGCTTGCGGCACAGGCGCGGCTGGGCGGCAGCCTGCGACTGTGGCGCCGCGCCGATCGCGCAACCCGCCCGCTGCAAGCGGCCCGGGAGAACCTCGAGCGGGTCGGTCTCGCGCACCGCGCCAACGCTTTGGCCGGCACGCTGTCGCACGGCGAAAAGCGCAAGCTCGAATTGGCGATCCTGCTCGCCAGCGAACCCCCGGTGTTCCTGCTCGACGAGCCGATGGCCGGTGTCAGCGCCGAAGACGTTCCCGCGCTGACCGCGCTGATCGGCGAGCTGTGCGCCGAACGCGGCGCCACGGTGATCATGGTGGAACACCACATGGACGTCGTGCTGGCGCTGGCCGACCGGCTGGCCGTGATGCACCACGGCGCGTTGCTGGCGTGCGACACACCCGCCGCCGTGATGGCGGACGCAACCGTGCAGTCGGCCTATGTCGGGGAGGCGCTGTGAATACCAATGCGACGCACGAATCGTCGCGTGCGCACGGTCGCGACAACGCGTCGCAGCCCGCGCCGATCTTGGAAGTGTGCGACGTGCACGTCCGGCTGGGCGGCTCGCACATCCTGCAAGGCATCGACTTCAACGTGCCGGCGCGCGGCGTGACCGCCCTGCTCGGACGCAACGGCGTCGGCAAGACCACCACGCTGCGCGCGATCCTCGGCATCGTGCCGCGCAGCGGCACCATATCGTTCGACGGCGAATCGCTGGATGGCGAAGCGACGTTCCGCATCATCCGGCGCGGCATCGCTTACGTGCCCGAAGACCGCGACGTGTTCGCGGGCCTCACCGTCGCCGAAAACCTGCGGCTTGCCGAACGCCGTGGCGTGCCGCCGCGCCATGACCTCGCATTCGAGGTGTTCCCGGACCTGCGCGACCGGCGCCGGCAACTCGCCGGCACCCTGTCGGGCGGTCAACAACAAATGCTTTCGATCGCGCGGGCGCTGCTCAACCCCGC
>DATEKI010000235.1:0-6404 GCA_035277545.1 Rhodanobacteraceae bacterium
CGGCCAGCGCGCCGACATCGCGGTCTGGAATGCGACCCGCCCGGCCGAGCTTGCCTACTGGATTGGGGATGCGCTCTCCGCACGCGTCTTCGTGGCTGGCGCCGAACCCGCCATCGAATGAATTGGCTATCGCGGTATCAGGCCTTGGCAGCCAGCCGCCGCTTGCGAAGCGTCCACCAGTACAGGGGATAACCCGCCGCGAGTACCGCGATGGCGAACAGACTCCCCGGAGGATCGTGGATCAGGAAACTGACAAAGACCGAGCTTGCGATCAGCGCAAACAGCAGGGGCGCGAAGGGATAGGCGAATGCCTTGTATGGGCGCGGCAACGCAGGTTCGCGCCGGCGCAAAACGAACAGCGCAATCGCCATCGCGGCGTCGCCTGAGGTGCCGAAAAAAGCCGCAATCAGGAACAACCGTTCGAACGATTTGCCGAAGACCAGCGCGATCACGAGGGCCACCGCGGTGATCAGCAATGCCACTACCGGCGTGCCGCCGCGGCTCACGCGTTGCGCCTGCGGGGCAAACAATCCGTCCCGTCCGAGCCCATACAGCACGCGCGGTGCGCTCATGAACACCGAATTGATGATGGCGAGCAGCGACAACGCGGCGAGCAGATACACGAATTGCGCGGCATGACCGCCGAATACCGCATGCATCGCATCGGCCGCCGGCAACGTCGACGCGCGGAACTTGTCGAGCGGGAGCACATGCAGGTACGCGAGATTGATCAGGACGTAAACGCCGATGACCACCAGCGCGCCCGCGAACATCGCGCGCGGCAGGTTGCGGCCGGGATCAGTGTCTTCCTCGGCAAAATAGACGGCCGAATTCCAGCCCGCGTAGCTCTCGTTCACCATCTGCATCGCGACCAGTACCGAGCCAATCAACAAGAACCCACTCGATGGCGCCGAGGCGGGCGCGGCCGCCGCGGCGCTTCCGGTCGCGCGATCCCCCAACCAGAAGCACGCAACGACGAAGCTGATCATGGCCAGCACCTTCAACAAGCTGGTGATCTGCTGCGCGAGGCTGCCGCCACGCACTCCGGTACAGTGCAACAGCACGAATGCCGCGACCGTGGACATGGCCGTAGCGCCGACGTGGTCCGCCAACACGGGCAGCAGCTTGCCCACGTATTCGGCGAACGCGACCGACATGGCAGAGCCGGCCGCAACCCAGATGAGCCAGTCGGCCCAACCCATGACGAACCCGCCGTAGCCTCCGTACGCCCGCCGTGCGTAGACATACTGCCCGCCCGCCTGCGGCAGGGCCGTCGCCAGTTCAGCCATCGTGTTGACGCCGAGCAGGACGTATATCCCGCTGGCCATCCACACGGCGATGATCAGCGCTGGATCATTCAGCAGCGCCGCGACGGGTCCGGGCACACGCAAGATGCCGGTGCCGATCGTGCCACCGACAACGATCGCAATGCCAAACCCGACACCGAGCACCCGCAACAATTTGTTGGCGCCCGCCGATGGCGATGCGAGGGCAGCCTCATCGATCGCCATGGTGTTCTGCCGCCGCTGCGACGCGTACACGCCTGTTGAGCAGCATCTTGTTTCCCCTCCCCGGGCTACAAGCCAAGCTCTTCAAGTTGCGGGGTCCGACCTGCGATCCGCCCGTCGAAACGTCGACCGCCGATCTGGCCCGGCCTGACCATCAAAAAAAGCCCCGCGTTCGCGGGGCCGTTTCCTGATCGCGATGCTGTCAGCCCGCCTTCTTGGCCGGCGCCTTCTTCACCGGCGCCTTCTTGACCGGCGTGCGGGTGGCCGGCTTGGCGGCCTTGGGCGTGGTCGTCTTCACCGCCGCCTTCGACTTCGCCGAATGCGGGCGCGTGTTGCCGTGGCTGCCCGCGTAGATCTTGCCCTTGCGTGTCTTCTTGTCACCCTTGCCCATGTCGATTCCCGTTGTGGTCGTGCGTGATCCGCGCACCGCGCGCGGTTGCCGGCATGGTAACAGCGCCCGACGTCAATGGCTTGCCGTCTGCGGCAATTGCTGGATGACCTTGCCGTCTGCATCGAGGAACTGCAATACCGGCGAGCCATCCGCGGCGACTGCGATCACGATGCGCTTGCGGCCTTCGGCGTCCCGCAGCACCAGGTTCGAAGAACGATCGGGTCTGGTGCCGAGGAATACCCGCGGTTGGGACTGCGGCCTGGATGCAAGGAATTTCTTCACTGCTGCCTGCTGGGCCGATTCCGGCTTGGCCGCGTCGGCTTCCTGCAGCTTGAACAGTTCCTCGATGTCCCAGCCCGGCGGATCGTTGATCTGCAGGTAAGTGGATTTGCGCGTGGTGTCTTCCTGGTTGGCTTCCAGCACCAACGTCTGGTCCTGGTCGTAGTTGTCGAAGCTCAGGTGGCCGTGGCTGGAGACCTTGCCGTCTTCCCCGCGGCTGCCGTCGTAGATCAGGCCGCCGTTCTCGGTGCCTTCGTTGTTGAGGAAAATGATGCCGGCCACCTTGCGGTCATCGCGACCGTACACGTGCCCCTTGATCGGAGTGCCCGGCGCCTCCGCGGCATTGGAAACCACCATCCGCAATGTGCCGTCGGGTTCGACCACGTTGATGCGGTGGACGGTGATCTGGTCGAACGTCGCGCGTCTGGCGCTGGACGTCGCCCCCATCAACACGGTGCCGGCGAACACCAGCGTCAGGACGCCGGAATAGATCATCAGCAAACGTTGCCCGGACGGCAGCTTCACTTTCAGCTTCGGCTTCATTGCGCCCTTCCTCACCACGATGAACGACGAGCTTCGTGCGCAACCGGAAGCCGGGAAAATGCCGGAAGTCACGCGTCGTCCGGTGACACCTGCCATCAGGCGTGGTGGTGCGGCTGTCCGGGCTCCCTGCAACCGGATTCGGGATCGAGGCAATCGCTGGATTCGATCTGCACGGTCACGTGGCTGATGGAATAACGTTCGCGGAGCACGCCCTGGATCGAACGCAATACCTGCTGTGCATCACCGCCTTCGCGCAGTCGCGCGTGCAAGGTCGCCATGCGCGAACCGGATGCGATCTGCCAGACGTGCAGATGGTGGACCCCGGCGATCGCGGGATCGGCGGCGGCGAGCGCCGCACGGATTTCCTCGGGCGCGACGTCCTCCGGCACGCCTTCCAGCAGGATGTGCGAGGAACGCTTCAACAGCACGAACGCGCCGCGCAGGATCAGCAGCGATACCAGAAGCGACAACGCGGGGTCGGCCCATTCCCAGCCGAGATAGCGCACCAGCAAGGCCGCCAGCACCGTGGCGACGGAACCCAGCAGGTCGCCGAACACGTGCAGGCGCGCCCCCGCCGTGTTGAGGTCGTCGTGGTCGTGGCCGTGCAGGCTGCGCAACACGATCGCGTTCACGGCCAGGCCGACCGCGGCGACGATCAGCATCACGCCCGACTGGATGTGGATGCCCTCGATCGCCAACAGGCGCCGGATCGCTTCGTAGACGATGCCCGCGACCAGCAGCAGTTGCACCAGCGCATTGACGAAACCCGCCAGCACTTCCATCCGCGCGTACCCGAAGCTGCGGCGCGCATCGGCCGGCTTCAACGCATACACCGCCGCCGCCCATGCGAGCGCCAGCGCGCCGGCGTCGACCAGCATGTGCGCGGCATCGGCCAGCAACGCCAGCGAACCGGACCACCAGCCGCCGAACGCCTCGACGACCAGCATCAGGCATGTCAATGCGAACGCGAACGCCAGCCGGCCACGGCTGCCGCCGCGGGAATGCGCGTGGCCATGAAGGTGGGCGTGGTCGTGTGAATGCGCCATGCGCGCAGCGTAAGGCCCACGCTGCGGTTACACAATTCCATATTCGTGTGATGGTCCCTGATCGCGGCTTCGCCAAACGACTCGCAACGTTACCACTGCGAAACCAGCAACGTCACCGCGGCCTTCCATGGCCTGACTTCTCACCACAGCCGCTTTGCACGAAGCATCATCTACGCCGCATGCGCACAGGAGGCGCAATGATGCCGATGCGCCAGCACCAGGTTCGTGACGTGCGCACTGGCGACCAGCACGCCACCGGTGACGACGCTGGCGGTATGGATCATGACGTGGGCATTGATGTCGATGGCCACGCCAAACAGCAACAGAGCGATGCCCGGGACCATCAGGAACAGCGCATGCGGGCGCCGGTGGCGGCGATAGGCAACGAGGAGGCTTGCGCTGGCCAACGCGGCCGCGCAAGCCACGAAAATCCGTTCGAAGGTGTGCCCCGCCAGGAACTCCAGCCCGATCAGCGGCAGCAATGCCAGCACGAAAGGAAGCAGCGCACAATGCACCGCACACAGCAGTGACGCGGTGGCGCCGACACGATCGACCACCGCAGCCAAACGACGCGGCGACGCAGCCGGGGGAGGCGGAGGAACGAACGCAGGGGCCGGTTGGAAGGAATGCATATCCACTTGCCTGGAATTCTCGTTGCCGGCATGCGCCGCAGCATGGCGCGCGTTGGCAGGTTCGAGCCCGGGGTCCACAGGATTGTGCAACATTATAACGTTCCCGCAATGGTGGGTGGCGGCCGCCGGATCGCCCGTGGCCGCCTGTTCAGAAATCCTTGCCCAGGCCCAGGTACAGCCCGCGCCGCGGGCCGTATTGCGGCGCACCCACGCCGATTCCGGAGCCGTCGCGCAATTCGTACACGCGATCCAGCGCATTGATGAGGACCAGCCGCGCGTCGAGCTTGCCGAAACCCGGCAACCTGAAGCCGTGCTCCAGGCTCAGGTTCAACTGGAAATACGAAGGCAGCGAAGCGGTGTTGGCGAAGTCGCGCCTGAGCCCGCTGCCGTAGAGGAAGTCCGCGCCGACGCGGGTATCGGCGCCGATCGCGTAGCTCGCGCCGCCCGATGCGGCCAGCTTCTGGTCGTGGTCCAGGTGCACCCAGTGGGCGGAGATGTAGTCGAGTTCGTCCGCGTCGAAGTTGTACTGCCCGGAGATGATGCCCTTCCCCATCGCGCGGCTTTGCGCAAGATTGAAATACGCGCTCAAAGGTCCGTTGTCGTAGTTCGCGGAGAATTCGATGCCGCGCACGCGGCCACGCGCGTAATTGAAGGGCGAATACACCAGCGCGGCGCCGAACTGGCCTTCGTCCTGCAGGTAATTCACCTGCCGGTGGTAGGCGTCCAGGCCCAGCGTCACGTGCCGGCCGACCTTCTGCGAAACGCCAAGGTCGAAATAGTTGGACCGCTCGGATTTCACGTCGCCGGTCCGGTTGTTCGGCAACTGGTTGGTGGTGCCTTCGTACAGCGCGATGTCGGTGGGTGCGATCAGCTCGGTGTCGGGTGGCGTGAAATAGCGGGCGTAGCCGGCGTGCAGCGTGGTGCCGGGCGTGACATTCCAGACCAGTCCGATCCGCGGACTGAGCTGGCCCTCGCTCAGCCATGCGCTGTAACGATCGACGCGCAAACCGTAATTGACCACCAGGTCGTCGGCGACCTGCCACTGGTCTTGCACGTACGCGCCCAGCGTGCGCGCGTACTTGCGATGATCATCGAAGATCGGGAGCGGCGTGGCCGATGTCTGTTCGCCGTTGGCATCGGCGGGAAACGCCAGCGAATCGTTGCTCGACACCGCGTGTTCGCTGTCCACGTACAGCCCGTACCGCAGCAAATGCGCTTCGCCCAGCGGTGTCGAGAAATCGGCCTGGAGGGTGTTGGCGCGATTCACGCGCCCGACCGTCGAAGCCTCGCCGTTGAACATCAGGTCGCCGACCACGTCGGGCACGAACCTGACGCTGCTGTAGCGCTGGCCGACCGCGACGCGGTAGTCGGTGTCGGCGGCGTGTCCCTGCAGGCTGAACACGCCGAAGCGCGTGACCTCGCGCTGGTTCTCGTCCAGTTTCGACGAATCGAAGTCGCTGATGTCGCCGTACACGAACTGCGGCGTCTGACCCGGGTTGTTCGGGATCTGGAACCGATTGTTGGCCGTGCCGAAGTAAAAACCCGCACGCGTGTTGTCGTTGACCAGGTACGAGACGTAGCCGAAGCTCTTGAACTGGTCGGTGTGGTCGTGGATGGCGTTCCGCGATGGCGTGGGGTTCTCGATGCCGATGTCGCTCTTCAGGAAATCCGCGGTCAGGTAGTACGACCAGCGCCCCTGGTTGCCATGCAACTCGAAGCTCGGCTCGAGCGTGCCCCGCGACCCGCCATGGATGCCCGCGCTGCCGCCGTTGCCGAGCTGCGCGCCGGACTTGGTGGTGATGTCGACCACGCCGGCGGTGCGATAGCCAAATTGCGCCGGAAGCGCCCCGGTCAGGAACTTCAGCGATTCGATCGATCGCACGTCCAGCGTCTGGCCGAAACCGCTGATGCCCTCGGGAATGATGATGCCGTCGATCCGGTACTGCAGGTTGGCGTGGTCGCCGCGCACGTGCAGTTGCCCGAACGAATCCTGTACCACGCCCGG
>DATEKI010000236.1:0-14144 GCA_035277545.1 Rhodanobacteraceae bacterium
GGCATGTCCAGCCCTTCGCGCAGCAGGTTGATGCCGACCAGCACGTCGAATTTGCCGAGGCGCAGGTCGCGGATGATTTCCACGCGCTCGACGGTTTCGATGTCCGAGTGCAGGTACCGCACGCGCACGTCCTGTTCGGCCAGGAAGTCGGTGAGGTTCTCGGCCATGCGCTTGGTGAGCGTGGTGATCAGCACGCGGTCGCCCATCTTCACACGCGCGCGGATTTCGCCGAGCACGTCGTCCACCTGCGAGCGCACCGGCCGCACTTCGACTTCCGGGTCGACCAGCCCGGTCGGGCGCACCACCAGTTCCACCACGCTGCCGCCGGATTGCTTGCGCTCGTACGGTCCGGGCGTCGCCGACACGAAGATGGTGCGTGGTTCGCGCTGTTCCCATTCCTCGAATTTCAGCGGGCGGTTGTCCAGCGCCGATGGCAGGCGGAAGCCGAATTCGACCAGGGTTTCCTTGCGTGAACGGTCGCCCTTGTACATCGCGCCGAGCTGCGGGATGGTGACGTGCGATTCGTCCACCACCAGCAGCGCATCCGAAGGCAGGTAATCGAACAGGGTCGGCGGCGGCTCGCCCGGCGCGCGCCGCGTGAGGTGCCGCGAGTAGTTCTCGATGCCTTGGCAGTAACCGACCTCGTGCATCATCTCCATGTCGTACAACGTGCGCTGTTCCAGCCGCTGCGCTTCCAGCAGCTTGCCGGCGCCACGCAGCACTTCGAGTCTGTCCTTCAGCTCTTCCTTGATGGTGTCGATCGCGTTCAGCACGCTTTCGCGGGTGGAGGCGTAATGCGTCGCCGGATAGACGACGCAACGTGGCAGCTTGCGCAAGGTGTCGCCGGTCAATGGATCGAACATCGAGATCTTTTCGACTTCGCCGTCGAACATCTCGATGCGGATGGCCTCGGTTTCGTTCTCGGCCGGGAAGATGTCCAGGCTTTCGCCGCGCACGCGGTAGGTGCCCCGCCGCAGCTCCATTTCGTTGCGGGTGTATTGCAGCTCGGTCAACTGGCGCAGCAAGGCGCGCTGGTCCACGTGGTCGCCGACCGACAGGATCAGGCGCAACGACAAATAGTCTTCGGGATCGCCCAGGCCGTAGATCGCCGACACCGTGCCGACGATCAGCGCATCGCGCCGCGACAGCAGCGCCTTGGTCGCGGCGAGGCGCATCTGCTCGATGTGGTCGTTGATACTGGCGTCCTTCTCGATGTACGTATCCGACGACGGCACGTAGGCTTCCGGCTGGTAGTAGTCGTAGTAGCTGACGAAATACTCGACCGCGTTGTGCGGGAAGAACTGCTTGAATTCGCCGTACAACTGCGCGGCCAGCGTCTTGTTGGGCGCCAGCACCAGAGTCGGGCGCTGCACCGCCTGCACCACGTTGGCGATGGTGAAGGTCTTGCCCGAACCGGTGACGCCAAGCAGCGTTTGCGCCGCGAGGCCCGCGTCGAAACCTTCGATCAGCTTCGCGATCGCCTGCGGCTGGTCGCCGGAAGGCCGGTACGGCGCGACCAGTTCGAAGCGTTGGTCCTCATGCTGCGTCGCGTGTTTGGCATCCATCCCGGCATTATAGGTTTCCCATGCTGACAAGCCTTGTCAGCAATGTCCCGGGCTCCACCTGCCGCCGCCGGTCCTCCCCACAGGTGGAGGGCCAGCACCGGGGCGTCGGATGCCAACCCGTTTCCGCCGGATTTCCCTTCTCCGGGGGAGAAAGGGCGCCTGCAGATGCGCGCGTTCAGGTGCAGGAGTAAGCTCCGCGCGTCCGTCGCGAGGGTTGGCGAAATGACGCTCCCGAACGTTGCCGAGACGCCGCAGAGTTTTGACGAAGACGCCTGGGACGACCTCCTCAATTACATCGAGGAGCACCGGGTCGTGCCGATCATCGGCCCCGACCTGTTGCGCGTGCAGACCGACGCCGGCCTGCGCCCGCTGTACGTCTGGCTCGCCGAGAAACTCGCCGCACGCCTTTCCGTGGACCCGGTCGGACTGCCGCAGCCGCTGACGCTCAACGACGTGATGTGCAGCTATCTCGGCCAGCACGGCCGGCGCGAGGAAGCCTACACGCGGTTGCGCTCGATCATGCGCGAGATGCACTTCGAACCACCGCAGGCGCTGAGGCAACTGGCGCGGATCACCGATTTCGAACTGTTCGTCACCACCACCTTCGACCCGCTCCTGGAAGAGGCCGTCAACGCCGAGCGCTACGGTGGCCAGCCCGGCGCCGAAGTCATCGCCTACACGCCGAACCGTGTCGCCGATCTGCCTTCCGAACTCGCCGACCTCAAGCGCACGGTGGTCTATCACCTGCTGGGGCGGCTGTCCGCATCGCCAACCTACGTGTTGTCGGACGAGGACATGCTGGAGTTCATCTGTGCGCTGCAATCCGAACACCTGGCGCCGGAAAAACTCTTCCACGAACTCGAACACAACCACCTGCTGCTGATCGGCAGCGATTTCTCCAACTGGCTGGCGCGGCTGTTCCTGCGCATGGCCAAGCGCAAGCGGCTGTCTGATCCCCGCGACGTCACCGAAGTATTCGCAGACGACCACACCACGAAGGACGCGCGCCTGGTCGCGTTCCTGCAGCAGGTCAGCGTGCGTACCCGCGTGTACGGAGGCGCTGAGGCCTTCGTCGACGAATTGCACCGGCGCTGGAGTGCACGCCAGCAGCCGGCACCCGCCTCGCAGGCCGGCGCCGCGCCGCAACGCTTCCTGCCGCCCGCGCGCGAGATGCCGGAAAACGCGATCTTCATCAGTTACGCGCGCGAAGACTTGCCCGTGGTGCAAAGATTGAAGGCGGGCATGGACGCCGCCGGACTCACCACCTGGTTCGACCTCGACCGGCTCGAAGGCGGCGACGACTACGACCGCAAGATCCACGCCAACATCGGGCGCTGCAGTTTCTTCGTGCCGGTGATCTCCACGAACACCCAGCGCCGCCTAGAAGCGTACTTCCGTCGCGAGTGGAGCTACGCCGTGGACCGCATGCGCAACATGGCCGGTGGCGCGGTATTCATCCTGCCGGTGTGCGTGGACGACACGCCCGAAGCCGAGGCGCGGGTTCCCGACGCCTTCAAGGCCGTGCACATGTTGCGGCTGTCCGGCGGGGAACCGACGCCGGAATTCCTGCGCCGGTTGCAGGAACTGTGCAACGGGAGGGTCGCATGAACGACGTTCCCGCCACGAGTGACCACATCGTCACGCTCGATCCCGGGAATCCCTGGCTCGGCCTCGACTCCTACAGCGAGGCAACCCGTGCATATTTCCACGGCCGCGACGAAGAGACCGCCGAATTGGCGCGACACGTCCAGCGCAAGACCCTGGCGGTGCTGTTCGGCCAGTCCGGCCTCGGCAAGACGTCCTTGTTGCGCGCAGGCCTGGTACCACGCCTGCGCAAGGAAGGTTATTGCCCGGTGTACGTCCGCATCGATTACGCGGCCGGATCGCCCGCACCTTCCGAGCAGATCAAACAGGCCATCTTCCGCGCAACGGAAGTGGCCGGACACTGGACCCGCCCGGGCAGCGCGATCGCAGGCGAATCACTGTGGGAGTTCCTGCACCACCGCGGGGATCTCCTGCGCGACGCCGACGGCCGCGCGTTGATCCCGCTGCTGATCTTCGACCAGTTCGAGGAAATCTTCACGCTCGGCCAGGCCGACGACGCCGGCAAGTTGCACGCCAAACGCTTCCTCGACGATCTCTCCGACCTGGTCGAGAACCGCGCGCCCGCGGCGCTGGAAGCGCGGCTGGAGCACGACGACAGCGCGATCGAGGACTTCGATTTCGCACGCGCCGATTATCGCGTGCTGATCGCGCTGCGCGAGGATTACCTCGCGCACCTGGAAGGCATCAAGGACACGATGCCTTCGATCACCCAGAACCGCATGCGCCTCGCGCGGATGACGGGTTCACAGGCATTGAGCGCGGTGCTGAAGCCGGGCGGCAAGCTGGTCACCCAGGAAGTCGCCGAGGCCATCGTGCGCTTCGTCGCCGGCGGGTCGGAACTCGCCAATGCCGAGATCGAGCCGTCGCTGCTGAGCCTCGTCTGCCGCGAACTCAACACGGTTCGGCAGGCACAGGGCCGCCGCGAAATTTCCGCCGACCTGCTGGCGGGTTCGCGCGACACCATCCTTTCCGAGTTCTACGAGCGCGCACTGGCCGACCAACCGGCCGGCGTGCGGCGCGTGATCGAAGACGAACTGTTGACCGAATCCGGCTATCGCGAGAGCCTGGCCGAAGAACGCGTGCGCAAGGCGCTGGATGCGGCCGGGGCAGCGCCGGATGCGTTGGCGACCTTGGTGAACCGGCGCCTGTTGCGGATCGAGGAACGCCTCGACATGCGGCGGGTGGAGCTGACGCACGATGTGCTGTGCAAGGTCGTGCTGGCCAGCCGCAACCTCCGCCGCGAGCGCGAGGCGCGCGAAACCGCCGAACGCCAACTCGCCGAACAGCGCGAACGCGAAGCCGCGATCCACCGCACACTGAGGCGCACCCGCATGGTTGCCGGCGCCTGCATCGCCCTGCTGCTGGTCGCGATCGCCGGCGCCCTGTTCGGCTGGTACAACATGCACCGCGCGCGCGCGGCCGAAGCGCAGGCGCAGGCATCACGCAGCAACGCGGAAAAACTCGTGAGCTTCCTGATCGAGGATTTCTACAACGAGCTCGCGCCGACCGGGCGACTGGAAACCCTGGGGACGCTCGCGCAAAAGACCGTGTCCTACTACGACAGCCTGCCTCCGGAAATGGTGACACGGCAGACGCAGATCAATCGCGCGATGGCGCTGGTGCGGCTGGGTTCGGCTCAGGATGCCAGCGGCTCCCCGACCGCGGCCAGGAACTTCGGCGAAGCCGAGGCGATCTTCAAGAAGCTGCATGCGGCTGGAGACCATAGCGAACCCGTGATCTACGGTCTCGCCTCGATCCTGTACAACGCCAACTACGGATCCGCCGTAGGCGGTGGGAGTTCCGCCGCCATGGACCAGGCCGCAGCCTTGCTGCGACCACTCGTCGACAGCCCGAACCCCTCGCACCGCGTACGCCAGCTTTACGCCGACACCCTGAACATCGTTTGCTTGAACCAACGCCCGCAGCAAGGCCTGGCAACCTGCGACGAAGCGCTCAAGACGCTTGCGGGCCTCGGAGCGCTCAACCTGTCGGACCTGAATGCCGCGGCTTCGTGGGCGGATACCGCCGACACCAAGTCGGGGGAGCTGCAGGCACTCGGCCGCGTCGAAGAGGCGCAAGCGCTGGAGCAGCAGGTGTTCGCAATGACCGAGAAGGTTCTTGCCCACCGTCCCGGCGACCTGCATTCGCTGGAGGATCGATTCTTTGCCGTGAAACGGCTGGGCGATCTTGCTGCCAGCCGGCATGATTCCGCGGCGGCGGCCAAGTATGCGGACGAGGCCGTGCAAGCCGCCGAGGACTGGATGCGTTTCAACCCCTCCAGCCTCGATGCCTGGTCCAGACGGGCGCAGGCCCTGGCCCAGGTTGCGGGGTTCCAATTTGAACGTGGCCAGGTATCCGATGCCATCGCCACCGCGCGCAAGGCGTTGGCTTCGGCGCAGGACCCGCGCAGTCCCAAAGGTCTTGCTGCCACGACCTGGTACATTCGATTCAATTTGGCAACGGCTCTTGCGATGAGCGGCGAGGCGGGCGCGGAACAGTCGGCGCAAACCGCTGTACGAGACCTGCAAGCGGCGGTTGCGGATCGGCCGCCCGATTCTCCCCAGCGTCGCCTCGCGGAAACAAACCTGCCGTTGGCGATCGGGAGCATCAAGTTGGCCGAGAGCGCGTTGCAACCCGCGTTGGCCGAGGCCACCGCGGCACGTGCCAGGATCGAGCCGATCGACGTGCCGGCGACGGATGCCGGTGCCACGCGCTGGAAGAACCAGAACCTGGAACTCAGCTTCGACGTCGCCGCGCAGGCGGCGGTAAAACTCGGACATTATGCCCAGGCGGAATCCCTGGCGCGCCGGTGGCTGGCGATCGCCCCGGACTCGGTGGGCACGCAGGCCAGCCCGAAACCGCTCGAATCGCGCGCCCGATCCATCCTGGCCCAGGCCATCGCGATGCAGGGCCGCGGCGACGAAGCGCGGAAGATGCTGCAACCCGCTCTCGCTTACTACCAGGGCGAGCAAAAGGCCGGCGCGACCGGCACCACCTTTCGCCACGACTACGCCTACGCGTTGTGCGTCAGCGCGATTTCACAGCCGGACGATGCGAACGGCCGCAAGCAGCGCGAGGCTGCGCTGGCCGAAGCGGCAGCGCAAATCGCCGGCGCTTCGCCGGAGGCGCAGAAGCTTTCCGACATGCGCTACGTGTCCGGCCTGATCGCCAAAGCCCGCGCGACGACACGCGCTTGAGTGCAGACCGCGCGCCGGACTTCGCCTTACACTCCGTGTAGGGGATCGCCGACCCGATCCGGCGTCCTGCACCGCTGCCTCGCGACGGCCTGTGAGCCCAAACTGTTCCCGTCACCCGGAGGGAACGGCCATGCATCCGCACCGACACGCGCAATGCGGTTTCACCTTGACGGAATTGCTGATCACGCTTGCGATCGCGGGTGTCCTCGCGATGATCGGCGCACCGGCCATGGGCAGCCTGCTGGCACGCACGCGCGACGCGAGCGCCGAATCGGCGGTGGCCAACACGCTGCGGCATGCACGCTCGGCCGCGATCATGCGCAACGCCCGGGTGCTGGTTTGCCCGAGTCGCGACGGCAGCCAGTGCAATCCGGGCGACGATTGGCAGCACGGCTGGCTGGTGGCGAAGGATGCCGATCACGACGGGCAGCCGGATGCGGATGCAACCTTGATCCTCGCCCAGGCGGCAATGCCGGCGGGTACGCGCGTGATCACCAGTACGGGGCGCGGGCAGCTTGCCTTCCATCCGAACGGCGGCGCGGGCGGCAGCAACGCACGCTTCACGATTTGCCACGCGAACGCACGCACCGGCAAGGCGGTGATCGTCGCCAACACGGGACGCGTGCGGCTGGCGAACGCGGACGCCGCCCACTTGCAGGCGTGCCTGGCGGGCATTCCGTGACGGGCCGGATATGCCCCCTCCCGAAGGGACAATGGGAAATCGTGGCGAACAAAAGCGATTGCTTTCAAACCCGACCGAGATAGCGGTAGTAGGCGACTCCGAAATCCTGGAATGCGTGTTCGTTGCGCTCACCGACATGATCGATGACCACGCCCGAGCTCGCGCGCATCCGCACGCCATCCTGCACGACGCAGTCGTGCAGCGCGGCGTATCCCGTTTCGTCGAGATCCACCGCACCCGCAAGGGCATCGCGGAAGTGCATGGCCCGCACCGCGTTCCGCCATCCGGGCACCACGCGTGCCGGGATGGCTTCGGCTGCGTCACCGCTGCCGTAACCGAGCACCAGCAAATCACGGCCGTCCAGTTCGACCCCGCCCGAGGCGGCATCGTCAAGGCCCGCCGCAAGCCACGCAGGCAACGCAGCGGTATAGAGGTTGCCGAATTCCATCATGGCGTCGGAGCCCGTTCGCAACGCGTCCTCCACTACCCGCTCGTGGGCACCGCTCTTGCGGAACACCTTGAGCACGGCCGACGCCGCAGGATAGGCATCTTCAGGCAGTGCGTGGTCCCCGCACCCGTCGACGCCGTGTTGCCACTCGCGCATCACGTCGTCGCGCGAGACGCCCGCGGCCGCGCAATAGCCGTCCAGTTCCCGCGCGGCATCGGCATCGCCCTGCACCGCGTCGTGGCCCAGCGCCGCGAGATACGCCATCGCCCACGCGTTGCGCGGCATGCGGTGGTACGGGCGGTGCATGAAGGCGGCAGCCAATCCGCGCAGATACGCGGCGCGCAAACCGGTGCGGCGCGCGAACATGGCATCCAGTGCGCCCAGTGTTGCGTCGGTATAGCAATCGGTCGAGTACTTGCCGTTGAATACCGGCAGGTCGCGCAAGTGCCCATGCATCCCGGGTGTCTGGCCAGCGAAGCGCAGGAACGGCTTGCGGAAATCGAGACCGCGGTATTCCGATGCGCTGCCCGCCATCGCGAGGTCCAGTTGCAGCAACCGCGGGGCCGATTCGAGCAGCATCGCCACGGCACCCGCGCCCTGGGTCGGTTCACCACTGCTGCCGCGCGCGTACTCGGCAATGTCGGCGCTCACGACGATCGCTTGCCGCCCGCGTCCGTCGCAGGCGAGATAACGCAGACCACCCTTGAGCGCATACACGCCGCCCAGACAGGCGTGCTTGAACTCCGGCACTTCGCAGTCGCGCGCCAGCGCATGCCGGCCCTCGAAGGTGAGCGCCTGGTCGACCAGTCCGCGCACGATCACCGCTCCGGCCGCGTTGTCGATGCTGGATTCAGTGCCGAGCGCGAGGTAACCGACGCGGCGCGGGTTGATGTCGTACTGCGCGATCAGCCGCAGCACCGCGTTCGCGGCAAGCGCGTAGACGTTCTGGTCGACGCCCGGCATCCGGAACGCGTGGCCCACCACCGCGTGCGTCTTGGCCGGATCGTTGCCCGTCCATTCGCACCAGCGTTCCAGGTCGACGCGGAACGGAGGCAAATAGACGGCCATTCCGCTGATGCCAACCGGCGGATTCGATGCAGATGGAAGTGGAGCCACGAGGATTCCTGCTTCTGGACACGAAGCGCGCAAGTATGCGTGGAAACAGCGTTCGCGCCATGTGAACGATGGCACAGGAACGCTGGAAACAAACAGGCCGGCGGAAAACCGCCGGCCTTTGAATTGGCGCCCGAACTTGGACTCGAACCAAGGACCCCCAGATTAACAGTCTAGTGCTCTAACCAGCTGAGCTATTCGGGCAAGTCGTCTGCTGCCACCTGCGGCGCAAGGACAGTGAGCCGCACATTATCTTGTGATGCGGATCGACTGTCAAAGACCGGCGACCGGATGGGGTGGGCGAAGCGACTGTCGTGGGAGTCGGCCACGGAACCCTTTGCCATGGACGGCAGCTTTGATGGGCGTGATGACCTCCACAAGACCGGTGCAGCCCACGTCGTCATTTGCCGCGGGATGCGACGACCAGGGACGATCGCGACAATCACGAACTCGGGATAAGCAGCACCTGCCCGACCTGGATCCCGCCTCCCGCCTGGATCTTGGCGGAATTCACCGAACGCAGGGCGCTCATGCTGACCCCGTACTGGCGTGCGATGCCGGACAGCGTCTCGCCGCGGGCGACCTTGTGCATGTCCTGGAACGGGTCGTTGGAATCCGATGGCTTGTCCACGGAAGCCAGTCGGGGTGCGTCCGCGTTGATCGCCCTGGCTCCCTTGGCCGTATCGGCGGCGGTGGCGACTTCGGGCGCGGCGTCGGCGGTCAGGTGCAGCCGCTTGTTGCGCTCCATCGCGAACCACGTACCCGGCGGTGGCGTGGTCTCGAAATACTGCCGGACGCCGGCAAGGATGCCCTGGGCCAACCGCTGGCGGTCCTTGCTGCTGTCCAGGCGGTTTTCATCCTGGCGGTTGCTGATGAAAGCCGTTTCGACCAGGATCGAAGGCACGTCCGGGGAACGCAGCACCACGAAATTCGCGCCCTGCACGGTGTCGCGATACAGCGGTCCGATCTTGCCGAGCGCATTGAGTACGTCACCGCCGACCTCGTGCGCCGCGTGCATGCTGGCGCCCTGCGACAGGTCCAGCAACACCGAGGCAAGCATGTGGCTCTTGTCGTCCAGCGACACGCCGCCTGCCCCGCCAATCAGGTCGGACGCGTTTTCGCTGTTGGCCAACCAGCGCCCGGCTTCGCTTTGCTTGCCGTGGGTGGAGAGCACCCACACCGAAGCGCCGCGCGCGTCGCAGAAATCCGGGCAGGAGTTGGCGTGGATCGACACGAACAGGTCGGCCTTGTGTTCGCGCGCGATCTGGAAGCGCTGCTTGAGCGGCACGAAATAATCGCCGCTGCGCGTGAGCACCGCATGCATCCCCGGCTGTGCATCGATCAACTTGGCCAGGTCCTTCGCGATTTCCAGGGTCACGATCTTTTCCAGCGTGCCGCCCTTGCCGCGTGCGCCGGGATCATCGCCGCCATGGCCCGCATCCACCGCGATCACCACCGGACGCGGTTTGCCCGCGGCGATGTCGCTGTCGATCGTCTTCACGATCTTCGACGGCTTGGTGTCGGGCGTGCCCAGCTCCACCACCAGCCGGTAGCCGTACTGCGCGGTGGGGTTGAGCAGGAAACTCCTGGGGTGGGCGGCCTTGTCGAGGTCGAGCACGATGCGCGCCTTGCCCTGGAAGCGGCCGATGCGCATGTCCTTTACCGCGCCCTTGCCGGGCTTGGCGCCCACGCCCTGGCCGAAGACGCCGTTGTCCAGGTCCAGCACCACCCGGTCGGGGTTGCCAAGCTGGAACAACTGGTAGTCCACCGGGCCGGACAATTCGAAGATCACCCGCGTCGAATCGGGCCCGCCCCAGATGCGCACCGCCTTCACGGTACTGGTGGACGCGTTGGCCGAAGCCGCGGCTGCTCCTGCCGCGCAGGCCAGCGCCCCGCAGGCGAATACGAAAAACGACAGCAGTGGACGCAGGCTCCCCCTCATGGGACGAATTCAACCGCAAGCCGCGCCCGATTGCAAGACTTTTTTCCTTTGTTATCCGATGGCTGCGTCTGTTTTATCGAGGCAGGTTCATGAAGTTGCGGCAAGTACCGATTATTTTCCGGGCCGGCCCGCCACCGCTTTGATGTCGTCGACCCAGCCGGCGCCCCGCCCGGACAGGGCAGTCACGCAGGCGCTGCGCCCCGACCCTTCGTGCTCGAAGGTGATTTCCAGATCCGGTTTCGGCAACGCGCTGCGGCCACGTTCGGGCCATTCGACCAGCACGATGGACTCTGGTGCGTCCAGTTCATCCAGGCCCAGCCATTCCAACTCGCCCGCGTCGGCGATCCGGTACAGGTCGAGATGGAACGCGTCGCGGCCGTTGACCCGGTAGCGTTCCAACAGACTGTAGGTCGGACTTTTGA
Organism: Rhodanobacteraceae bacterium; assembly: GCA_035277545.1. GTDB lineage: Bacteria > Pseudomonadota > Gammaproteobacteria > Xanthomonadales > Rhodanobacteraceae > 66-474. Next base: position 10,975 of record DATEKI010000236.1, read on the forward strand.
CCCGTTCGCCCACGCCCATTGCCTGCAGCAGCGCACGCGCAAAGGTGGTCTTGCCGGCGCCGAGTTCCCCGCGGAGGTGGACCACGCCGCCGTCAAGCAGCGCAGGTGCAAGTCGCTGCGCCAGCGCAATCGTCGCGGCTTCGTTGGGCAGATCGAATTCGTGCATGACGTTTGAAACCAAGGGGAATCCTCTAAAACGAAACCGGCGCCCATTCGAAGCAGCTGTCGTACAAAGTCAGGCCACGGATGGCCGGGATGGTCTTCCATGCGTCCTGGACGATTCGCGCGCGAGGGCGCCGGGTGCTGCAGCGATCAGGGACGATCGCACAAAAAATGTCCATTCACCAACGCGCGCAGATACGGAAAAAGATCGGAAGCCAGCAAGCCGCGTTCGCCCGCACGCGCCGCGAGGTCGCCCGCGCGCGCATGCAGGCCGACGCCGAGGCACGCCGCTTCCCACGTACCGAGGCCTTGCGCGAGCAGCCCTGCGATCACGCCGGTGAGCACGTCACCCATGCCCCCGGAAGCCATGCCGGGGTTACCCCAGGGACACACGGCAACCCGTCCGCCGGCATCGGCAACCAGGCTGCCCGCGCCCTTCAGCACCACCACCGCGCGATATTTTCCCGCAAGCGCGCGCACCGCCGCGAAACGGTCGGCCTGGATTTCCGAACCGGCGATTCCAAGCAAACGCGCGGCCTCGCCCGGGTGCGGCGTCAGGACGCACGTCGGAGGCAGCGCGCGTGGCGTGACGGCAAGCAGGTTCAACCCGTCGGCATCCAGCACCAAGGGTTTGCCGGCATCCAGCGCGGAATTCCACAAGCCGCGGCCCCATTCTTCCTGCCCCAATCCGGGGCCGACCGCGAGCACACTCGCGCGCGCCAGCAGTGGTTCCAGGTTGCGCGGCACGTGCACGCCGTGCGGCATCAGTTCCGGGCGCGCGGAAAGGATCGCACCCACGTTGGCTTCGCGGGTGGCGATGCTGACCAGTCCGGCGCCGACGCGCGCCGCGGCTTCGCCGCACATGCGCACCGCGCCACCCGCGCCGAGGTCGCCACCGATCGCCAGCACATGGCCCTGCCGGCCCTTGTGGTTGTCACGCGCCCTAGGCGGCAGCGTGCGCGGCGCAAGCAGCGTGGCGTCCGGTTGCGCCTGGGCGTATGCGTGCGCGGGAATGTCCAGCGTGGCGAGCGTGCGTTCGCCGCACTGGTCGGCGCCCTGCGCCGTGAACATGCCGCGCTTCCAACCGACGAAGCACACGGTCGCTGCCGCGCGCACGCAGGGATCGAACGCGGCGCCCGCATCGGCATCCAGTCCGCTCGGCACGTCCAGTGCCAGCACGGGGCGCGACTGCGCGTTCAATGCGGCGATCAGTTTCGCCGCGTCGCCAGCCGGTGCACGATTCAGGCCGGAACCGAACAGCGCATCCACGTAGACGTCGCCATCCGGCAAGGACAGGGCAACCATGACCTGGCCGCCTTCGCGTACGCAGCGCTCGCGCGCGAGCGCGGCATCACTGGTCGAGGTTTCGCTGAGGGCGACGACGTGCGCGCGCATGCCCGCCATGCACGCCAACGCGGCCAGCAGGAACCCGTCCCCGCCATTGTTGCCGGGGCCGCAGACGACGCACAGCGTCCGCGCCTGCGGCCAGCGGCGACGCAATACATCGAGCGCCGCACGCGCCGCGCGTTCCATCAATTCGATGCCGGCGATGCCTCCGGCGATCGCGGCCTGGTCGAGCGCACGCACCTGCGCCGTGGTGTAAAGCGCGAACTGCGGGTCGGGGTTGGCCATCGCGTGATCCTACAATGCACGAATGAATACCGGCAGCGCCGCCACCGCCACGGACATCGATTTTGCCGCACTCGCGCAACGCATCAAGGCGTGGGCTGCGGAACTCGGCTTTGCCAGGGCGGGCATCACGGGCGTGGCCCTACGCGACGACGAAGCGCGCCTGCAGGAATGGTTGCGCGAAGGCCGCCACGGCACGATGGACTATATGCAGCACCACGGCACCAAGCGCAGCCGGCCGGAGGACCTGCAACCCGGCACCGTGCGGGTGGTTTCCGTGCGCATGAATTATCTGCCGGACGGCGTGGACGCGACCGCGGCATGGCGGACCCTGGGCGATGGCGAACGCGCCTACATTTCGCGCTACGCGTTGGGCCGCGACTACCACAAACTGATCCGCCGCCGCCTGCAGAAACTCGCGGACCGCATCGCCGCCGAAACCGGACCGTTCGGTTACCGCGCCTTCACCGATTCGGCGCCCGTGCTGGAGAAGGCGCTGGCGCGCAACGCGGGGCTCGGCTGGATCGGCAAGCACACGCTGGCGCTGGATCGCGATGCAGGCTCGTGGTTTTTCCTCGGCGAGCTTTACACCGACCTGCCGCTGCCGGTCGACGCACCTTCCAGTGCGCATTGCGGAACCTGCACCCGCTGCATCGACGTGTGTCCGACGCACGCCATCACCGGGCCGTACCAGCTCGACGCGCGCCGCTGCATTTCCTACCTCACCATTGAATCGAAGGAAGCGATTCCCGAAGAACTGCGCCCGCTGATGGGCAACCGTGTGTTCGGCTGCGACGACTGCCAACTGGTCTGTCCCTGGAACAAGTTCGCGCAACCGACGCACGAGGAAGATTTCGCGCCGCGCCATGGCCTGGACCACGCAAGGCTCGCTGACCTGTTCGCGTGGACCGAAGCACAATTCCTGGAACGCACCGAGGGCATGCCGATCCGCCGCGCGGGTTACGCGGGCTTCATGCGCAATGTTGCGGTGGCACTGGGCAATGCGCCGCACACGCCCGAAGTGGTGCAGGCGCTCACCGCGCGTGTCGATGATTCCTCACCGCTGATACGCGAACACGTGGCGTGGGCGCTCGCGCAGCAAACCGCCAAGGCAAAGGCATGACGCGGCAACCCGACCTCGCGACACCGCCGCGCCTGCGGGAAGTGCTGGACGAACTGCGCCGGCGCGAACCGATCTTCCATCATCCGGGAAGTGGCAACTCGCGTGCGGATTACGCGCGCATGACCGTGGACGACTTCTGGGAAATCGGCGCGTCCGGGCAACGCTACAGCCGTGAATTCGTGCTCGACGTCCTGGAAGCACGCCTGTCGAATCCGGTCAACGAATCGGATTGGGAAAGCCGCGACTTCCACGTCCG
>DATEKI010000237.1:0-19491 GCA_035277545.1 Rhodanobacteraceae bacterium
TATCAGCGATCCCGTGATGATGACCCTACATCCACGAGCACGGGCACAAGTGGGTTCGGGGCTTACGCCTTAAGCGGCGAGAGCGTAGACGTCGTCGTTGGCGTCTGATTGTTTGCCATCGGATTAACGAGGAAGATGACGTCCTCGGCATGCTCCAGGCTACTTCACAGCCCCCGTCGAAGCCAGGTCGCCCCCGGGGAAGGCAATGATGTGGGCGCGGCGGCGGGAAATCAATCTCGGCGGCTGGCATCATGCGAGATTCGTTCATCGTTGATTGACGGTCTCGCATGGGCAACATCGTCTGGCTGGCGTCCTACCCCAAATCCGGGAACACCTGGCTGCGCGCGTTCCTGGCCAACCTGATCGCCAATCGTGCCGATCCGTTGCGGCCGGACGAGATCCGCAATTACACCGATTCCGAGGCGCGCGCCGACCGTTTCACGGAACTGGCAGGCCAGCCCAATACCGAATTGACGATCGATGAAATTTCGGCGCTGCGTCCCGATGTGCAGGCATTGATCGCGCGACACGCGCAGGGTACGCGGCTGGTGATGACGCACAATTTCTGCGGCACATTCGATGGGCATCCGGTATTCAACTGGGAGGTGACCGCGGGCGCAATCTACGTGGTACGCAATCCACTGGATGTCGCGGTCAGCATGATCCACCATTTCGGCTTGACGCTGGACGAAGCGATCGAGCGGTTGGGCGACGACCGGGTCGCGTCGGTGAACGATGAGTTGTTCGTTCCACATGTGATCGGTTCGTGGTCATCGCATGTGGAAGGTTGGGCCGACGCCGCCGAACGCGCGCCCGGCAAGGTGATCGTGCTGCGCTACGAGGACCTGCTGGAAAAGCCGGCCAAGCACTTCGCGAAAGCCGCGAAGCTGGTCGGGCTGGGGCAGGACAAGACACGCATCGAACGCGCGGTGAAGCACACCTCGTTCCAGACCTTGTCTTCGCTGGAACAAAAGCACGGCTTCGTGGAAGCGGTGGACGAAAAGACCAGGTTCTTCTTCAAGGGCCGCGCCAACCAGTGGCGCGAGGCATTGGGCCGCGAGCAGGTGCAACGCATCGTGAATGCACATCGTGAGCAGATGCAGCGGTTCAAGTACGTCCCGGCGGGATATTGAGCGGCCATCACGCCGGCCGGCCGTGCATCCCCCCTGCGCCTGCGCCTGACCACCTTCTAGCGGAAGAGGGTGATAGCGGAGGCTTGCGATTTTCTTCCCCCTTCCGCAGGAAGGGGGGGCGAGGGGGATGGCTCATGATGCATGCACTCATCCGGCCTTGTTGTGCGCGCGCAGCGTGCGCTGCTTCTCGATGTTCCACTCGCGTTCTTTTTCGGTGGCGCGCTTGTCGTGCGCCTGCTTGCCGCGCGCGATCCCGATCTCGACCTTGGCACGGTTCTGCTTCCAGTACATGGCCAGCGGGATCAGGGTGAGCCCCTTGCGTTCGACCGCACCAACCAGCTTGTCGATTTCGGCGCGGTGCAACAATAGCTTGCGGGTGCGTCGCTCGTCGGCGATCACGTGCGTGGATGCCGACAACAGCGGCGGAATCGATGCGCCGATCAGGAACAATTCGCCTTTCAGCACCACCGCGTACGCGTCGGTGAGGTTGATCCGCCCCGCACGCAGGCTCTTCACCTCCCAGCCTTCCAGCGCGACGCCGGCTTCGTAGCGTTCGTCGATGTGGTATTCGTGGCGCGCGCGCTTGTTCAACGCGATCGTCGAGGAACCCTTGCCGTCTTTTTCTTTCTTCTTCGTCATGCTCGTTACAATGGTGTGCTTGACTTGAATGCCGCCGTGTCGGTGGCGCGCCAAGGAGACTTCGTGCAGATCCACCGTCAGGCGCTGGTGCACTTCACGCCGGAACAGATGTTCGACCTCGTCAACGAGGTGGAAGCTTACCCGAGGCGTTTCGCGTGGTGCCGGGGTGCCAACGTGTCGGAGCACGATGGCCAGCATTTGATAGCGCGGCTGGATTTGCGCTTTGCGGGCGTCACGCAGCACTTTTCCACCCGCAACACGCTGGACCGGCCACGCAGCATCAGGATGCAGTTCGTGGATGGCCCGTTCGACTGGCTGCATGGCGTGTGGACGTTCACGAAGCTCGGAGACGACGGCTGCAAGGTGGCGTTGGACCTCGATTTCGAAGTCAGCAACCGGCTGACCGGCTTCGCCTTCCGGATCGGCTTCCAGAAACTCGCCGACCGCATGGTGGACGATTTTTGCGCCGAGGCAAGGCGCGCGTATGCCTGACGTTTCGCGCATCGCGGTATCGGTGGTTTACGCCGAACCGGGGCGCGCATTCAGTGCCGGGCTGGTATTACCCCAAGGTGCGACGGTTGCGGATGCGATCGCGCAATCCGGTATCCGCCTTGCAAGGCCCGATGTCGAAATTCGCGATGACCGCCTTGGCATATTCGCGCGCCGGGCTTCGCCCGATACGGTATTGCGCGAAGGCGACCGGGTGGAAATCTACCGGCCGCTGGCGATCGACCCGAAGGAAGCGCGACGAAAGAGGGCGCGCAGCAACGACTGATCAGCCGCCATCGCTGTCGCCGCCGCCACCCTGCTGCTGCTTCTTCTCCAGGTCCTTCTGCTGCTGCTTGGTCAGGTTGCTCGGATACAGCGGCCCGTACTTGTGGCTTTCCTGCAACAACTCCTGCGGCGTTTCCTTCATGAAGTTGCCGTCGGTGCGCACCAGCGTGTCGTTGTCGAAATAAAGCGTCAGCGTGCGTTCCTTGATCGTCCCGCCGCGGCGTTGCATGGTGGCGACGTAATTCCACTGGTTTGCATCGAACGGGCTGACCACGGAAGGCGAACCGAGCAGTGCGACAACCTGCTGCTTGGTCAGGCCGGGTTTCAGTTCGCCGACGTTCTTGCCGATCAGGAGGTTGCCCTGCTGCACGTCGGGTTTGTAGATCGCGTGGCAAGCGCCGAGCGTGAACAGGCTGGCGACGGTAAGCAGGATTGCGGGGGTAGTCTTGCGCATGAGGTGGAGCCGGGTTCGGGACGTCGAATGATACACTAGCGAAGCCTTGGGCTTGGCTCAGAGACAGCAGGCCGCCACCGGAGTTCAGCCATGGAAACGCAGGATCTGCGCAACGCGGGGTTGAAGGTCACCCATCCGCGCATCCGCGTGCTGGAAATCCTCGAACACAGCCACGACCACCTCACCGCCGAGAACATCTACAAGCTGCTGCTGGAAGAGTCCGAGGATATCGGGCTGGCGACGGTCTACCGGGTACTCACCCAGTTCGAGGCGGCGGGACTGGTGATCAAGCACAACTTCGAGGGCGGGCAGGCGGTGTACGAACTGGATCGCGGCCAGCACCACGACCACATGATCGACGTGACCACTGGCAAGGTCATCGAGTTCGTGAACGAGGACATCGAGAAATTGCAGCGCGAGATCGCGGCGAAGCACGGCTACGAGATCGCCGATCACAACCTGGTGTTGTACGTGCGGCCGAAGAAGAAAAAGTAGACTCTAGCCAGCTCGTCGCCGCCTTCGTGCCGAAGGGGAAGGAAAGACCACGGCGGTTGCCGCGATCTCCTACGGTACCTGCGCCTTTTCGAGCATTCGCTTTGCGTGCGCACGGGTTTCCTTGTCGATTTCGACGCCGCCCAGCATGCGCGCGAGTTCCTCGCTCCGGCCTTTTGGATCCAGCACGCCGATATGCGTGCGGGTTTCCTTCCCGTCCATCGACTTGGCAACCGAAAGATGCGCGTGGCCCTGCGCCGCAACCTGTGGCAGGTGGGTGACGCACAACACCTGGCGGCGCGAACCGAGCGCACGCAGTTTCGCGCCTACGACTTCCGCGACCGCCCCCCCGATGCCCGCATCGACTTCGTCGAACACCATCGTGCCGACGCTGTCGGCGCCCAGTGCCGCGACCTCGATCGCGAGCCCGATGCGTGAGAGCTCGCCCCCCGAGGCCACCTTGCGCAGCGGGCGCAGCGGCATGCCGGGGTTGGCGCTGACCGTGAATTCGCAGCGCTCGCGGCCTTGGCTATCGGGTTCGCCGGAGAATTGCGGTTGCAGGTCCACGGCGAAGGAGCCGCCGGCCATACCCAGTTCGCCCATCAGGGCCGTCACCGCCTTGCCGAGTGTCTTGGCCGCGGCCGTGCGCCGTTTCGAGAGCGTGGCCGCTGCAGCGCCGTAATCGGCAAAGCACTGCTTGCGTTCCGCGGCGAGTTTGGCCAGTGCATCGCCGGCGCTCGCCAGCGACTCCAGTTCGCCGCGCAGGGTCGCGGCGTGCGCGTGCAGTTCCGTGGCCGGCATGTGGTGCCGCCGGGAAAGGTCGTGCAGCGCCGACAGGTGCGCGTCGGCTTCTGCGTAGCGTTCGGGGTCGAGGTCGAGGTCCTGCGCATAGCGCGACAGCGAGTCGGACGCCTCGCCCAATTGGATGCGCGCGCCGTCAAGCATCTCCACCGCGGCCTGCAGGGAGGGATCGAGCTCGGCCAGTTTTTGCAGTTCCGAATGCGCGCGCGCGACGGTGCGGGTTGCCGCGAACTCGTTCTCGCCGTCGAGCAGCTCCGATAAACCGGACGCGCCTTCGGCCAGCTTGCCCGCATTGGCGAGGCGCTTGTGCCGGGCTTCCAGGTCGCCAAGCGCATCGGTCGGCAACGCCCAGCGTTCCAGTTCTCCGACTTCGTGGCGCAGCAGTTCGATGCGCGCGCCGCGGTCCTCACCGCCGGAAAGCTGGCGCTCGCGCACGACGATGTCCCGATGGCGCAGCGCCAGTTCACGGGTCCTGGCGACGGCGTCGCCGTTGCCGGCGAATGCGTCGAGCAACTGCAGTTGCTGCGTACGGTCCAGCAACGCCTGATGCTCGTGCTGGCCGTGGATTTCGACCAGCGCCGCGGCAAGTTCCGACAGTTGCGCCAGCGATACCGCGCGGCCGTTGATCCATGCGCGCGAACCGCCTTCGGCCGCGATGACCCGGCGCAGGCGGCAGGCATCCTCGTCGTCCAGGGCTTGTTCGGTAAGCCACGCGCGCGCGCTGGCCGCATCGGACAACCCGAATTCGGCGGCAAGCTCCGCGCGTTCGCAGCCGCTGCGCACCATGCCCGCGTCGGCACGCGCGCCGGACAGCAGCAGCAGCGCGTCCACCAGCAGCGACTTGCCGGCGCCGGTTTCGCCCGTGACCACGGTCAGCCCCTCGCCGAACTCGATGTTGGCGGTTTCGACCACGGCGAAATTGCGGACGGAGAGGTGGGTCAGCATGGATGCAAGCACGACACGGTGTCGCGATTGTAGCCAACGGAGGAATGAAGATGGGGGCCGTGGGATGGGTCGTGTGCGGCGCGAAGCTGGAGCTTGCGGCGAGAATGATGCGAAGTGCCCGCCAGCCGCCCTCATTCTCCGCTTCGCTTGCATTCCGCCGCCGCCGCCCGTATTGATTGGGCAGGCATTCTTTCCCCTGCACCATGACAGACCGGTCTTCGCCCGCCATCGATGCGCGCACCCGCCAGTTGTTGCGCACGCTGATCGCGCAGTACCTGGAAGAGGGCCAGCCGGTGGGTTCGCGCACCCTGGCGCGTTCGGCGGGGCTGGATGTCAGCCCCGCGACGGTCCGCAACATCATGGCGGACCTGGAAGAACTGGGCCTGGTCGCATCGCCGCACACATCGGCCGGTCGCGTGCCGACCGTACGCGGCCTGCGCCTGTTCGTGGACAGCCTGCTGGAATTGAAACCGTTGCCCCGCGGCGCGGTGATGCAGATCCAGCGCGAGTTGCCGCGTGCCCTGGCAACGCCGCGCGAACTGCTGGGCAACGCATCCAGCCTGCTTTCCGCGATGACCCATTTCGTCGGGCTGGTGACGGTGCCCGGCGCGGCCGACGCGCCGCTCAAGCAGATCGAATTCGTGTCCCTGGATGCACGCCGGGTGCTGGCGATCCTTGTATTCGCCGACGGCCAGGTGCAGAACCGCGTGTTGAACCTCAGCCAGCGCCTCGACGCGCACGCGCTGGAACTTGCCGCCAACTACTTGAACGGACATTACGCCGGCTTGCGGATCGACGAGATACGCGGCCGCGTGCTGGCCGACCTGCGCGCCGCGGGCAGCGAGTTGAATCGCCTGCTTGACACCGCGGTCGAAGTGGCCGCGGAAACCTTCGCGCCGGAACCCGAATCCGACATGCTGGTGTCGGGCCAGACCAACCTGATGTCGGGCGACGAAGGCCAGCAGATGGAACGCCTGCGTGAACTGTTCGAAGCCTTCCAGCGCAAACGCGAATTGCTGGCATTGCTGGAAGGCTGCGCGCGTTCGCCGGGCGTGCGCCTGTTCATCGGCGAGGAATCCGGCTTCGAACCGCTGAAGGGCTACAGCCTGGTCAGCGCGCCCTATGGCGCGGAGGGCCACGTTCTGGGCGCGATCGGGGTGATCGGGCCGACCAGGATGGCTTATCATTCCGTGATTCCGGTGGTGCAGGCGACGGCCAAACTGCTCACGGACGCCCTTCGCACGCCGGAATGATCGGGCCGAAAACCGGCCGGTTCTCTTGGACGTGTCCTCTTGAACGTGTTCTCTTGAATCGCGGTACGTCGACCGCATAGATTCATCTGTTGCGTCCATGCTCGCTTGGCGATCGGCCGGGCGGGCGATCCATACCCGAGGAAACAGCATGACCAACCCGAAGGAATCGCCCGATCAGGCGCCGCAGGACAACGCGCCCGCGGACGCGGGCAGCGCCGATGAACTGGAAACCCTGAGCCGGCAATTGGCCGAGGCCGAAACCAGCCTCGCCGGCATGCGCGAAACGCTGCTGCGTGAGCGCGCCGATCTCGAAAACCAGCGCAAGCGCATGCAGCGCGACCTGGAGCAGAGCCTCAAGTTCGCCAACGAGAAACTGCTGCGCGACCTGTTGCCGGTCTATGACGGCCTCGAAAGCGGGCTGGCGGTCGAAACCGCCGACGTGGCCTCGATGCGCGAAGGCCTGAGCCTGACCCTGAAATCGTTGCTCAAGATTGCCGAGAACAATGGCTTGCAACAGATTGATCCTGTTGGTGAAGCGCTCGATCCGGAACGCCATCACGCGGTCAGCATGGTGGACGCGCCCGGCAGCCAGCCAGGCACGGTGGTCAGCGTGATGCAGAAGGGCTACGTGCTGAACGGACGGCTGTTGCGGCCCGCGCTGGTCGCGGTGGCCCGAGAGACGGAATGACCGCATGGCGCCTTGAGATAACGCCGCCAACCCCCAGTTTGTGTTCAAGATTCGGCGGTCGCTCGACCGCAAAACATCCAGGAGCTGAAACATGAGCAAAATCATCGGTATCGACCTCGGCACGACCAATTCGTGCGTCGCGGTGATGGAAGGCACCAAGACGCGCGTGATCGAGAACTCCGAAGGCGATCGCACGACGCCTTCCATCGTTGCGTTCGCGAAGGACGGCGAGGTGCTGGTCGGCGCGCCTGCCAAGCGCCAGGCCGTCACCAATCCCAAGAACACCTTCTACGCGGTGAAGCGCCTGATCGGCCGCAAGTTCACCGACGCCGAAGTGCAGAAGGATCTGGACATCGTTCCATACAAGATCCTCGCGCACTCGAACGGCGATGCGTGGCTGGAAACCTCCGACGGCAAGCAGATGGCGCCGCCGGAAATTTCCGCCAAGGTGCTGATGAAAATGAAGAAGACCGCCGAGGATTTCCTGGGCGAAACCGTCACCGACGCCGTGATCACGGTGCCGGCGTACTTCAACGATTCCCAGCGCCAGGCCACCAAGGATGCCGGCAAGATCGCCGGCCTCAACGTCAAGCGCATCATCAACGAGCCGACCGCGGCCGCGCTCGCGTATGGCCTCGACAAGGAAAAGGGCGCCAGCGATCGCAAGATCGCGGTCTATGACCTCGGCGGTGGCACCTTCGACGTGTCGATCATCGAGATCGCCGAAGTCGACGGCGAGAAGCAGTTCGAAGTGCTGGCCACCAACGGCGACACCTTCCTCGGCGGCGAAGATTTCGACAAGCGCGTCATCGACTATCTGGTCGACGAGTTCAAGAAGGACCAGGGTGTGGACCTGCGCAACGATCCGCTCGCGCTGCAGCGCCTGAAGGACGCCGCCGAGCGCGCCAAGATCGAGCTGTCGTCCGCGCACCAGACGGAAGTCAATCTTCCGTACGTGACGGCCGATGCGTCCGGTCCGAAGCACCTCAACATCAAGCTGACCCGCGCCAAGCTCGAAGCGCTGGTGGAAGACTTGATCAAGCGCACCATCGAACCGTGCCGCACGGCGCTCAACGACGCCAACCTGCGCGTGTCCGACATCGCGGAAGTGATCCTGGTCGGCGGCCAGACGCGCATGCCCAAGGTGCAGGAAGCGGTCAAGGATTTCTTCGGCAAGGAGCCGCGCAAGGACGTGAACCCCGACGAAGCCGTCGCGGTGGGCGCGGCGATCCAGGGCGGCGTGCTGTCCGGCGACGTCAAGGACGTGCTGCTGCTCGACGTGACGCCGCTGTCGCTCGGCATCGAAACGCTGGGCGGCGTGATGACCAAGCTGATCGACAAGAACACCACGATCCCGACCAAGGCCTCGCAGGTGTTTTCGACCGCCGAAGACAACCAGAGCGCGGTCACGGTGCACGTGCTGCAGGGCGAACGCGAACAGGCCCGCTTCAACAAGTCGCTGGCCAAGTTCGATCTTGCGGGCATCCAGGCCGCGCCGCGCGGCATGCCGCAGATCGAGGTGTCGTTCGACATCGACGCCAATGGCATCCTGCACGTCACGGCCAAGGACAAGAACACCGGCAAGGAACAGCGCATCGAGATCAAGGCCGGCTCGGGTCTTTCCGAGGAAGAAATCCAGCGGATGGTTTCGGATGCCGAAACCCACCGCGAGGAAGACAAGAAGTTCCAGGAACTGGTCGCCACCCGCAACAAGGCCGACCAGTTGGTGCACGCCACGCGATCGGCCATCAAGGAACACGGCGGCAAGGTCGGCGGCGACGTGATCGGACGCGTGGAGGAATCGCTGTCAGAACTCGAGAAGGTGATGAAGGGCGATGACAAGGACGCGATCGAATCGCGCATCACCAAGCTCGAGGAAGCCGCGCAGTCGCTGTTCGCAGCCGCGCAGTCGGGTGGACAGGCCGGCGCGCAGCCTGGCGCGTCGCAGCAGGCGCCCGGTGGCGGTGCATCGCCTGAAGACGTGGTGGATGCGGAGTTCACCGAAGTGAAGGGCGACGAGAAGAAGTAAGTGTGATCCACCAGCGCGGCGCGCTGGTGGATCAACTGTCCGCGTTCGAGTGACGCTGGGAAGCGCGACGCTCGACGCGGACAGCTTCCGTGTAGAGGCGGGGAACCTCAAGCATGCACAAAGGCCGGATGGAGGCGTTCACCGATGGCGTGATCGCGGTCATCATCACCATCATGGTGCTGGAGCTGAAGCTTCCGCATGAAGCCACTTGGCACGCCTTGCTGGCGGACCTGCCGGTGTTCCTCAGCTACGTGCTGAGCTTCGTGTACGTAGGCATCTACTGGAACAACCACCACCACATGCTGCAGATGGTCACGCACGTCAGTGGCCGCGTGCTGTGGGCCAACCTGTTTTTCCTGTTCTGGCTGTCGTTGTTTCCGTTCACCACCAGCTGGTTGAACGAATCGCACCCGGTGCCGGCACCGGTGCCGACGGCGGTGTACGGGATCGTGCTGCTGCTTGCGGCGCTTTCGTGGGTGCCGTTGCTGCGTGCGCTGATCGCGGCGAACGGTGGCGAGAAAAGCGGGCTCGGCGAAGCACTCAAAGGCGACTGGAAAGTCGTCGCTTCGCCGGTGGGCTACGTGATCGGCATTGCATTGGCGTTTTTTGCGCCAATATTGTCTTGCGTGATCTACGCCGCGATCGCGGCGCTGTGGTTCATCCCCGATCGCCGTCTCGAAGCAAGAATGCGTACATGAAACGTTGCTACTACGAAGTCCTCGGTGTCGCGCGCGGCGCGAACGATGAGGAACTGAAAAAGGCCTTTCGCCGGCTGGCGATGAAGAACCATCCGGATCGCTGTCCCGGCGACCCCGAGGCGCAGGATCGTTTCAAGGAGGCCAAGGAGGCATACGAAATCCTGGGCGATCCGCAGCGGCGTGCGATGTACGACCAGTATGGCCACGCCGCGTTCGAGAACGGCACCGGACGTCGCGGCGGCGCGCCGTTTGGCGACGTGGGGGACATCTTCGGCGACATCTTTTCCGACATCTTCGGCGGTGGCCGGCGCGCACCGCGCGGGTCGGACCTGCGCTACGTGCTGGAGCTCGACCTCGAAGAAGCCGTGGCGGGTGTGGACAAGAAGATCCACGTACCGACCCTTGTCAATTGCCACCACTGCAATGGCACCGGTTCCGAGGACGGCAAGTTGTCGACGTGCTCCACTTGCCGCGGCCATGGTCGCGTGCGGATGCAGAACGGCATCTTCTCGATCCAGCAGGCCTGCCCGCATTGCGGCGGCGCGGGCCGCATCGTGGTGACACCGTGCAAGCATTGCCTCGGCGAGGGCCGGCTGGAAGACGAACGCGGCCTCGAAGTGAAGGTGCCGCCGGGCGTTGACAATGGCGACCGCATTCGTTTGACGGGACAGGGCGAAGCAGGGCCGTCCGGTTCGACGCCTGGCGACCTGTACGTTGAAATCCATGTGCGTCCGCACCCGATCTTCAAGCGCGAAGGCGACGACCTGCGCTGCGAAGTGCCGATCCGGTTTGCGCAGGCCGCGCTGGGCGCGGCCATTGAAGTACCGATCCTGGACGGCGCCACCACCATCACGGTGCCCCCGGAGACCCAGACCGGCCAGGAATTCCGGCTGCGCGGGCAGGGCGTGAAATCCGTGCGCAGCCGCCACGCCGGCGACCTCTTTTGCACCGTCGTGATCGAAACACCGGTGCGGCTGGACAAGCACCAGCGCGACTTGCTCGAACAATTCGAGTCGACCTTTGCCGACACCGACGAAGCGAAGAAGCACTCGCCGCGCAACAGCGGGTTCGTCGAAGGCGTCAAACAGTTCTGGTCGAAGATGACGGGTTGATTGCCGCCAGTCGGATGTCGGTGATTCGACACTCCTGCGACTCGTCAGGGCGCAACAACCCGTGCCGTCATTCCGGGGCCGCTGCGGCTCCATCGCAGTGGAACCCGGAATCCATTTTGATTCTGCTCTTCTGCTTCCTGGAATGCAGAACGAGGTGGGTGGCACGTCGCTCCTGCGACGCGCCCTTCGGGCCATCGGCTCGCCAATGTTCGTTTGGGCATTGCCGCCTTCCTGGTCCGGTTTGCGCCGGGATGACGAGCTTGTATGCTTCTGGCGCATCTTCAAAGACTTCGTCGCATGGGTGCTGCCATTCAACTCGGAATCAACGGCGCCAGCGGCCGCATGGGCCAAGCCCTGCAGCGGCTGCTGCAAAACGATGCGCGCTTCGATCTGGTCGCGCGCATTTCATCTTCGGAAAACTGGAATCGATCGCCGAAGCCGGACGTCGTGATCGACTTCAGCACGCCGGCCGGCTTCGATGCGGCGCTGGGGCATTGCCGTGCGCACAAGGTCGCGTTCGTCTGTGGAACGACAGGTCTCGATGCCGGTCAGCGCGGCAACTTGCAGGAAGCCGCGTGCGACATTCCGGTTCTGTACGCCGCCAATTTCAGCCTCGGGATCGCGGTGCTGACGAAATTGCTGCGCGACGCGGCGAGCGCATTGCCGGACTGGGATCTGGAAATCATCGAGGCTCATCACGCGCGCAAGGTGGATGCACCGTCAGGCACCGCACTGGCATTGGGCCGTGCCGCGGCATCAGCGCGTGGGCAGCATTTCGATGAAGTCGCGGAATTCGCGCGCCATGGACACACCGGAGTGCGCGCACCCGGCACGATCGGATTCGCCTCGATCCGCGCCGGCGAGATCATCGGCGAGCACACTGCACTGCTCGCGACGAAAGGCGAGCGCATCGAACTCACGCATCGCGCGTTCGACAACACGATCTTCGCGCGCGGCGCGCTCGCCGCCGCGGCGTGGCTGGCCGGCAGACCCGCGGGTACGTATTCCCTGGACGACGTGCTTCGCCCGTAGGAGCGCGCCTGCGCGCGATCGTTTTGGCGAAAACGATCGCCGGAAAAGAGCAGGCGCTTCGCGTCGGCTGGCTCCTGCAAGCATGTGCCGCAAGTAACGCTCAGCCCGGCGGCTTCTTCCACGACTCGTGGCCGTAAACGATGCGCCACCCTTGCGGCAGCCGTTGCCAGACATAGGTCGCGACGAACGCACTGGTGCGCGGCTTTCCATTCGGCAACGTACCGCTGGCGCTCAACGGCCACGTGACGATCTCGACATTCGGCCCCAGCGCCATGAATCCGGGCGCGCCGTCCTGCGCGTATTTCGCATCGCTCTTGCCGTTATTCCACCACTTCAGTTGCTGCGCGTGCAGCGCCTTCCAGCCGCGGATGATTTCGCCGTTGATCGCGAAAACCAGATCGGGGCGGCGCACCATCGCGGCCATGAAGGCGTCGGTGTCGTGCGCATTTGCAGCGCGAAACATCTTCGCCATCTGCGGACGGATCGCGTGCTCCGCTTCTGATGCCATTGATTGCGCCCAGACGCCTCCCGCGTACAAGCCAACGCAGATTGTCGCGGCTGTGCCGAGTATCTTTTTCATCTGCTTCTCGTCGTTCTCAGCGGTTACTGAAAACCGCACCGTGGGGAATGGCGCTGCCTTGCCAGCCGTCCGGCCACGCGCGCGCGAAATCGATCGTGTCGGGCGCGAGTGTCAGCTTCCCGGTAGCGCGATCGACGGTGGCGAAGCGGACCCTCGTGTCGAGTGCGCCGTAGCCCGTGATCACCAGACGATCGCCGCCCGGTTCCAGCGCCAGCCATTGAGGGTAATCATCCGACGGCAGCAGGATACGGCTGACTTCGTGCGGATGTTCCGGATCGCGCACGTCGAGGCTCACGATGGCGTGCCCGCTTTGCGCGGCTTCCACCATGAAGCTGCCCGCGACCACCGGCACCTCGCACATCCGGTAACCCAAGTCGTAGACATGTTGCAGTGAGGGATGATCGCTCGCCAGATCGTGGACCAGGAAAAGGCCGCAATTGAACGTCGGCACGACGACCGTCTTGCCGTCCGCGAGCAGGCGCGGCTCGGACGAATCCGCAGCCGTGTCGTAATACCAATCGGTTTGCGGCGGCAGCGGCATGGTCTTGATCAACTTCGCGTCGGACAACCGCCAGATCTGCGCCACATGGCTGACCTGCGCACCCATCATGTCCGCGCTGCTGGTGACGACGCGGTCGAGCTTCGGAACGATCGCGATGCTGTACGGACGAATGTTCGGATGTCCGGACGCCATCGCGGCGCCCGTTCGCACGACGCGGCCGTGCGGATCGAATTCGACCAAACCGCCCGCGGCGTGGTTGAATCCGCCGGAATACTGGAACGTCGCCAGCGTGTCGCCGTTGGGAAGATGGACGAACGAATGCGGGTAACCGAGGGGGTCGACGTCGCCGAATTGCCGCGCGAGCCGCGGATGCGCGGGATCGTGCAGGTCGAAGATGTAGGTGCGATCCCCGAGCCAGTCGTTGGCATAGAGCATGTCGTCCGCGGTTCCGCATAATTCGTGTGATGCGCTTGCGCTGCATCGCCGACGGGTAGTATCGCGACGAATTTTCCGAACGACGGGCCCGGCTGGACGTCGAATACCGCGAGGAAGTCCTTGCCCAATCCCAGTCCGCTGCGCCGCGCCGGAATGTCGGCCGGCGTCATCTCGGGGACCGCGGCGAGAGGATGCCTGGCCTCCATCGCCCACACGAACAGATAATGGCTGGCATTCGGCGCAGCCATCGCGATCAGCGGAAACGCCAGTACCACGAGCAACACGCAGTGGAAAATGGATCGTTTCACGGCTTGTCTCCTCACGCGAAAACTACTCCACGCGGATGCTGCCCATCATCCCGCGGTCTTCGTGGGCCAGCATGTGGCAGTGGAACACGAAGGTGCCTTTGGGCACATGCCGGAAATCGAGGATCACCTTGGTGATGGCCGGCTGGATCAGCGGATAGTCCGGGTCGCGCGGGGTCGGCAGCGGCTTGCCCACAGGCTGGAACACGGTGTCCACGGTCATCGGCATACCGCTGTAGTCGCGCTCCTCCACGAACCTCATCTGGTGGATGTGGAAGTCGTGCGATTCCAGGGTGGCGTTGATCAGATACCAGACCTCGACCGTGCCCTGCTTGACCACGACGTCGGGATTCGACGGCACCGTGGCGCCCGGGCCGAACACTGGCCAGAACGGATGCTCGCGGAAATCCGGCTTGGTCGTGTCGGTGACGTAGTAGGCGGTGCGCAGCGGGGCCTTGCCATGCTTGGGAAATGCGTATTCGGTGAAGGTGATCGCGCGCCGGCGGACCAGCAAAGGATGCGCGCGCACCCAGGCGATCAGGCTGGCTGCCGGGGTCTCGGCAACCGCAATCGGCGTGGAAGGCAATTCGTGCGCCGGTTGTACCGCGGTGTCCGCCGCAGCGATGTCCAGAAGATCGTGGTGCAGTTCGATGGAACCGCCGGAACCAAAACAATAGGGCTCGCTGGAGAGCACGAATTTCCCGCCCGGCGCCGCGGTCAGCAAGACGGTGGCGCGCGACATGGGTGACAGCATCAATGCCTTCATCAAGACGTGGTGCGCGAGCGGTGCCTGCATGTCGCCGGAAACTGGCACGCCGTCGCGCTCCACCACCTGGAACGCCACGGCCTGTCTGTGTGCGTCGCGCAGGCGCAGGAGCTTGGGCGAATCCGCGGTGCCGTTGACGATCCGCAGCAGCTGCGTGCGGCCCGCCGGAACGCTTAGCGTGGCCGGTGCAAGCGCGCCATCCACATTCACGAGCGTTTCTCCGCCGAATCCGCCCGTGCATCCGCTGGGATCGAGTTTGATACCGCCCGCATTGAGCGGAAAAGCGGCCGGCCACGGCGGCGGATCGAAGGGATCGTAGCGAACCGGCGCAGCCGGCTTGAGCGCTGCCTCGTGCGCCGCGGCCGCGGCGGTATATGACGCGATGGCGGCATCGCTCGGTGGCGGGGCGTCCAGCACGTCGAGCGGCAGCCGGTAGGTCAACAGCAGCACGTGTTGGTCCGCGCGCGGAAGCTGTGGCGCATCCGCGTCCACGATCCACACGCCGACGAGGCCGCCGCCGAGTTGCAGGTCCGCCGCGCCGTGCGCGTGCGGATGAAAAATGTAAGTGCCGGGCGGTTGATCGCGCGGAATGGTGATGCGGTATTCGCAGGCGTGCATCGGCGTGCTCAGGGTCGAGAGGAACACGTTCTCCTCCGGCGCCGGGCCTTCGTAGCCGTGCAGGTGCAGGTTGGTGTCTACCGGCTTCATCTGGAAGTCGCGATCGTCGATCGCGTGGTTGAGATAGCCGATCCAGTGCTGCACCGGTGCAGCCGGCATCGTCATCGGCTTGCATGCAGGTATCGCGGTGGACGGGACGCTCTCGCCAAGGCTCTGGCTGGAAATGTCGTTCACTATGCGGATCGCGAAGCGCTCGCCGCGCTGCACGTGGATTGCCGGCGCGGTGGTGTGCACGACGCCTTGCCAACGATACACGTAGCAGAACCGGTTGCCGCCTTCGTCCGTGTGCACGGCAAGAATCAACTCATGCTCGCCCGACGCGTCGATGGGCGCATCGCGCATGTCCACCGCCTGCGGCTCGACGAGCACCGGCGAAGGAGCCATCGGGCCGCACGCGCCGGGGGGCGTCACCGTCGCGGCCAAGCTGGTACGCGGCATCAGACCCGCTGCGCACCACAGCAGGAGCAGCAGTACTACGGGCGCGCAACCGTATCCGATCTTGGATTTCCGCAGGTCAAGCATCATGGGAGTGTCCTCCATCGTGGCGCCATGAAATAAGGCGGCGCACCGTCACCGCCATCGGACCAATCCGTTGCATGTTGACGCTCCCCGATTTCCCCGCCCGTTCCGGAACTGCGTGGCAGCGTACGCGCACATGAGACCCCACACCGGAAGCACGACGGTAAAGCACACAAAACGTGGGGCGGCCCCTTCGGACCGCCCGGAAAAGCGTGTCGCGCTTATTGGCCGGCGGTATAGCTGAGGTCGGCGTTGTACTTGTCGAAGTGGTCGGACGCCTTCGCGATCGAGTCGTCGAGCGACTTGCGCAGCGCATCCGCGTCCGCCTGTCCATAGACACCGGCCACCATCTTCCACAGCGCGGGGTTGGGCTGGATGCCGACATCCGCCCAGTTCTTGCTCCGGATCACAAGGATGTAATCGGGCGCGCCGTCGCCACCGCCCTCGATCCGCGCCGTCATCCAGTAGTAGGGCCACTTGGCCTTGACGGCCGCCGCGGTTATTTTCTTGATCGCGCCGGTGAAGGCCGCGTCGGCGTCATGCCCGGGTTTCAACGTGTAGTCGATCACGTGCAGGATCGGTGGCGGGGTCTTCGTCTGCCAGCCCGCGGGCAAATTGCTCATGTCGGGTTGCATCACCATGAAGGCACTGGTTTCGCCTTCGAGGTGCGGGTTCGCCTGCGCACGCCAGATTGCATCACACGGCCTGGACTCGGCATTGAGCGTGTCGAGATCGGCCCACGTCACCGGTCCGATGTCGGTCGAATACATGTAGTCGTTGCCGGTTTCGTGTGTCACGGTCGGCTCGTCGAACTTGACGTGGTGCTCGCGCAGGCACTGGTTGTAGGCCTTGGCGCCTGCCTCGTAAGCCTGCTGATGGGCGGGTTCCACGGTATCGGTGTAGTCCCGCCAGACGACCGCCTTGTCCGAATCTGCCGCAAAGGCGCTTCCGACGGCACATGCTGCAAGCGCTGCAACCACACACGCAGTCAGGAACTTCATACGTCCTCCGAACATGATTGAGGTCGACGTGCAGCCATCCTCGGCTCCCCGGTCGGACGATTGGGGGTGGGCGGCTCGCGGGGCCACCCGAACGCATTCGGCGTTACTTGCCGGCGATGTAGCTCAGCTCCGCTCCGCGTTGAACCTGTCGAAGTGATCGGACATCGTTGCGATGAAACCCGTCGAGCGACCGAGTGGCATAGCCACTGGCCCGTCAGCGCACGCCTCCCCAGAGTGTGACGTGCGTCACACTACGCTCACCGAACCGGGAGACGCAAGTGCCTGCCGGAAGCTGTCAAAAACTGCCGCCGTGGGCTTTTCGTAACAGGGAGAGGCCGGATGGAGCGGCCGTGGGTGGCGACGCGGATTCAGTCGCGGTGCGCGGCGTTGCGGTCACGGCCCGCGCCGAAGCGCTTGTCCAGGCCGCCCGCGATCCTCTTGAAGAAGCGGGTGGCGATGCCGCGCTGGGTCTTGCGCTGCTTTTCTTCTTCGCTGGTCAGCCAGGCAACCTGGATCACCCGGCGTTCGCCTTCGTACGGCAGGTGCCCGTGGAAGGAGTTGTCCGCGCGCTTGAAGATTACGAACTCGCCGTACAACGGCTTCACTTCCGGCGCGATCGACGAATCGATGTCGTCGATCTTCCCGAGGAACCGCAGGCAACCGTCGCTGGTGTCGTGCCAACTGGCGTTGAGATAGATCAACGCGGTCGCGACCTTGGATTTGCTGTCGGTGTGGATGGTGCCGTGACGCTTGTTGAGATGGCGGCAAACCGTCACCAGGGTCGGATACTGGCCAAGGTTGTCGATGCCGAGCTTGGCGCCGACCGCACTGGCGAAAGCGGGCGAGGTGAGTGCATCGACCAGCGCGTGGATCGACGGGCCACACTCCTTTTCGTCGTAGGGAAAGAATCCCGCGCCCGAATATTTCGGGAAATCGCGCTCGAGTTCCGCGCGCGCCTGATCGGGCAATTGCCCGTGCGCGATCATGAACGGAAACGGCTCGTCGCGGATCAGCGTATCCGGGCGATCGAGGCGGGCGGGGTCGAGCAAAACGGCAGCGTGCATGGTCAGGGCCTGTTGATGCGCGCATTGTATCGCTGCCGCGCATCACGCCGTGAATGATGGGCACGACTCTGCTAACATTGCCGCTTGCCTGAACCACCGATCCCCCGAGCCCGCTCCCGCGCGGCTCGTGGGTCAACTTGCACCCGGAATCTGCCCATGCCGACGCCCGCACTGCTTGCCCTTGCCGATGGAACCCTCTTTCACGGCGAGGCCGTCGGGGCGGCCGGTGCGACCGTCGGCGAAGTGGTGTTCAACACCGCGATGACCGGTTACCAGGAAATCCTGACCGACCCTTCCTATGCGCAGCAGATCGTCACGCTGACCGCGCCGCACGTCGGCAACACCGGTTGCAATGCGCCCGACGAGGAATCCGTGAACGTGCAGGCCGCGGGGCTGATCGTGCGTGACGTGCCGCGGCTTGCGTCCAACTGGCGCAGCACGGAATCGCTTCCCGATTACCTGAAGCGCCATCGCATCGTCGCGATCGCGGATATCGACACGCGCAAGCTCACGCGCATCCTGCGCGACCGGGGCGCACAGCACGGTTGCATCATCGCGGGTGACTCGATCGAAGCCGACGACGCCGTCGCGAAGGCGCGCGCCTTTCCCGGACTGAATGGTGTCGACCTCGCGAAAGTGGTGAGCATCCGCGAACGCCAAACGTGGCCGGAGGGCGCTTATGACCTCGACTCGCAGGCGTTCCGCAAACCCGCCGCGAAGTACAAGGTCGTCGCCTACGATTTCGGGGTGAAGCGCAACATCCTGCGCCTGCTGGTGGAACGGGGCTGTGACGTCACGCTGGTGCCGGCGCAGACGCCCGCGGCCGACGTGCTGGCGATGAAACCCGACGGCGTGTGCCTGTCCAACGGCCCCGGCGACCCGGCCGCCTGCGATTACGCGATCGAAGCGACCCGCCAGTTGCTCGATGCGACGATCCCGTTGTTCGGCGTCTGCCTCGGCCACCAGTTGATGGGCCTCGCGCTGGGCGCGAAGACCCTGAAGATGCCGTTCGGGCATCACGGTGCGAACCATCCCGTGAAGGACATCGAGGACGGCCGCGTGCTGATCACGTCGCAGAACCATGGCTTCGCGGTCGATCCCGCGACGCTGCCCGCGAATACGCGCACGACGCACGTTTCGCTTTTCGACGGTTCGCTGCAGGGTTTTGCGCTCACCGATCGCCCCGCGTTCTGCTTCCAGGGTCATCCGGAGGCGAGTCCCGGGCCGCATGACATTGCTTATTTGTTCGAACGCTTTGCGCAGTTGATGGAGGCCGGAGCGTGAGCCGTCGCGGTGCCCGATGGCATGTCGATCCGTGGCATTCCCCGCAAGTGAGATGAGCGCGTGCCCGAACCTACCGACATCTTGCAGGCCAACGTCCGCGCGACCCGTGCGCCTTCACGTGCCATCGGTGTCGTTTTCGCTGGCGTTCTGCTGGTGTTCGCATGGTCGGGCCATGGGTCGGCGGAATCCCCGCCGCCCGCGCCGCCTTCTTCGACGCCGAGACCACAGGTTCCGGAGGCGCAGGTGCAGCAGTTGGCCGCGCTGCTCGTCCAGATGCTTCCACTCGGCAAGATGATGGACGCTCAAG
>DATEKI010000238.1:0-10262 GCA_035277545.1 Rhodanobacteraceae bacterium
TAGACCTGCAGCGGCGCCGACGCGGAATCCGAGACCTTGGCGGGCTTGTGGCGTGCTTCGGCGTACCCGACCGCCAACGGCACCAGCGCCACGACGATGCCCAGGCAGAACGCGCTGATGCGCGTCGGTCCGCGCCAGCGCAGGCCGGCGCGGAAACCCGCCCAGGCGGCCCCCAGCGCCACCGCCAGCCCGGCCAGCAGCGCCAGCGCGAGGGGAATGATCAGGCGACCGAAATACTCACGCGTTTCCAGCGGATTGGTCGCGATGATCGTCGCGATGATTTGCGCCGAAGTGGGATGGTGGTATTGCGCGATGTAATAGGTTTCCAAAGGCGCGAGCAGCGCAAACGGCGCCAGCAGCAGGCACGCCAGCCACGGCCACCGGCCCAACAGCGCAAACCACGCAGCCAGCATCGCCAGCGGCAACACCAGCGCCGCGGTCCAGACGGGAAGCGTGTGGTCGTGTGCAAGCCACGCGACGTTCGGCAGCATCACCAGTGCGATCAGCAGCGCGATCGCGAGCAGCGCAAGGTTGCGCTTGAGCGAAGACACCGGGGGGATCATTGCAGTCCGGTCAGGTGCAGGTATGCGTCAAGGATAGGCTGTCCGGCCACCAGCCATATCCACATCGCGATTGCCAGGAACGGACCGAAGGCGAATGGCACGGAGCGATCCTGCCCGCGCACGAGCAGCATGGTGCCGCCCACGAGTGCGCCCGCCAGGGCGGCGATGATGATGACTGGCAGCAGCGCCTTCCAGCCCAGCCATGCTCCGGCAGCGGCGAACAGCTTGAAGTCGCCGTAACCCATGCCTTCCTTGCCGGTCGCCAGCTTGAACAGCCAATAAACCGACCACAAGGCGAGATATCCCGCGGCCGCGCCGATCAGCGCTTCGCGGGGGCCGGCGAAGACCGGGAC
Organism: Rhodanobacteraceae bacterium; assembly: GCA_035277545.1. Classification (GTDB taxonomy): domain Bacteria; phylum Pseudomonadota; class Gammaproteobacteria; order Xanthomonadales; family Rhodanobacteraceae; genus 66-474. The sequence goes on from DATEKI010000238.1 coordinate 917, forward strand.
CAGCGAGATCAGGAGTCCGAGCCACAGCAGCGGCAGGGTCAGCGAGTCGGGCAGCAGTTGCGTGCGGAAGTCGATGCCCGCGGCGGCGACCAGGAACCATGTGAGCAACAGCCCCGCGCCGGCCTGCCATGTCACGCCGAAGTGCCATACCACGATCGCGCTGGCGATGCCGCACAGCAATTCGACCAGCGGGTATTGAATCGAGATCGGTGCCTTGCAGTAACGGCAGCGACCGCGCAACAACAGCCAGGACACCAGCGGAATGTTGTCCCACGCGGCCAGCGGATGCTTGCAGTGCGGGCAGTGCGAGCCCTTGCGCACGATGTCCGGCGGCGCGTGCTCGTCGTCCGCGGCCAACTCCAGCATTTCGCGCGCGTCGCGCTTCCAGAAATATTCCATCCGCGCGGGCAGGCGCAGGATGACCACATTGAGGAAACTGCCGACGACCAGGCCGAGCACAAGGGCCGCGGCGATCCAGAAGGCGAGGGGAAGGCCGGCCAACTCAGCAGACAAAAGCCATCCCCCTCGATCCCCCTTCCTGCGGAAGGGGGAGGAAAGAAACGCAATTCGATTCATTCGCCCCCTTCGCGGGCGAAGGGGGAAGGCGCAGCATCAGAACGTGCCCGCCAGCTTGAAGATCGGCAGGTACAGCGCGATCACCATGCCGCCCACCAGCGTACCGATGATCACCATGATCATGGGCTCCAGCAGGGTGGACAGGGTATCGACCGCGTTGCTGACTTCCTCTTCGTAGAACTCGGCGACCTTGAACAGCATCTTGTCGAGCGCGCCGGCTTCCTCGCCGATCGACACCATCTGGGTGACCATGTTCGGGAACAGGTTGGTCTGCGCCATGGCGAGGTGCAACTGGTGGCCCACCGAGACATCGTCGCGCATCTTGCGGATGGCCTGTCCGTACACCATGCTGCCGGTGGCGCCCGAGACGGAGTCCAGTGCTTCGACCAGCGGCACGCCCGCGGCGAACGTGACGCCGAGGGTCCGTGCGAAGCGCGCGATGGCCGACTGGCGCAGGATGTTGCCGATCACCGGGATCTTCAGCGACATCCGGTCCACGGCGTGCTGCATTTTTTCCGAACGATTGTAGGCCATGATGATGCCCACGATCGCGACGATGAGGACGATCAGGAACGGCAGCCAGTAGTGCTGCATGAATTCCGACAGCGACACCACCATCTGCGTGAAGGCCGGCAATGACACGCCCGCACTGGCGAACACGTTCTGGAACACCGGCACCACGAACACCAGCAGGATGATCATCACCAGGAACGCGACCACCATGACCGCCGCGGGATAGAACAGGGCCTTCTTGATCTTGCCCTTGATGCTCTCGATGCGTTCCTTGTAGGTGGCCACGGTATCCAGCACCGTGTCCAGCACGCCCGCCGATTCGCCCGCGCGCACCAGGTTGCGGTAAAGCTCGTCGAACTGCACCGGGTATTTCGCCATCGCCTCGTGCAGCGACGCGCCGCCCTCGACGTTCTGCTTGACGTCGGTCAGCATGTTCTTGAAACGCACGTTGCGCTGGCCGCCGGCGATGATCTCGAACGCCTGCACCATGGGCACGCCCGCAGCCATCATGGTGGCGATCTGGCGGCTGAAGATGGCGACGTCGCGGGGCTTCACCCGAGAACCGGATGCCCCGAACAGCGGCTTGGGCTTTTCCTTCACCGCCTGCGGGTTCATGCCCTGCCGGCGCAACTCGGCCTTGACCAGGCTCGCGTTGCGCGCCTGCATCTCGCCCTTCATCTTGACGCCGCGCTTGTCCAGCGCGACCCATTCGTACACGGTCAATTGCTTGACCGCTGCGCGGGCCGCGCCGACGCTGGAGACGTTGGATCTTGCTGCAACGGTGGCGGTGGGCATTGCGTTTTCCCCGAAACTGAATCCTGGATTTTTCCCCTCCCTCCGGGAGAGGGTGCCCCGAAGGGGCGGTACTGCTTTTCCCTCTCCCTTCGGGAAAGGGTGGCGCGGAGCGCCGGGTGAGGGTTCGGACTCGTGAAGACTCGGCACTTTACCGAACCCTCACCCCCAACATCTCTCCCGGTGGGAGAGGGTGCAAATACTAATCCTTGGTAACGCGATCGATCTCCGCAAGGCTGGTGACGCCCTGCTTCACCTTCATCAGTGCGGATTGCCGCAGGTTGCGCACGCCGGCCCGGCGCGCGGCTTCGGCGATCTGCAGGGAATTGCCGCCCTCCAGAATGGCCCTGCCGATCTCGTCGGACATCGGCATCACTTCGTAGATGCCGACGCGGCCCTTGTAGCCTTCGTTGCAGCCCGAGCAGCCGACTGCATCGTACAGGGTGAAGCCCTTGTCGATTTCTTCCTTGGTGAATCCTTCGGCCAGCAGCGCCGCCTCGGGCAGCTCCATCGGCTTCTTGCAGTCGTGCAGGCGCCGCGCCAGGCGCTGCGCGATCACCAGCGAGACCGACGAGGTGAGGTTGTACGGCGCGATGCCCATGTTCATCAGGCGCGTGATGGTTTGCGACGCGTCGTTGGTGTGCAGCGTGGACAGCACCATGTGGCCCGTCTGTGCGGCCTTCACCGCGATTTCCGCGGTTTCGAGGTCGCGGATTTCGCCCACCATGATCACGTCCGGGTCCTGGCGCAGGAACGAACGCAGCGCCGCCGAGAACGTCATGCCGCGCTTTTCGTTCTGTTGGACCTGGTTGATGCCTTCCACCCGGATTTCCACCGGGTCTTCCACCGTCGAAATGTTGCGGCCGACGGTATTCAGGATGTTGAGCGCCGTGTACAGCGACACGGTCTTGCCCGAGCCGGTGGGGCCGGTGACCAGCACCATGCCGTAGGGCTTGTTGATGGCCTCGAGGAACTGTTCCTTCTGGTCGTCTTCGTAGCCCAGCTTCTCGATGCCCAGCTTGGCCGCCGCGGCGTCGAGGATGCGCAGCACGATCTTTTCGCCACCCAGTGTCGGCAGCGTCGAGACGCGGAAGTCGAACGATTTGGTCTTGGACAGGTTCAACTTCATGCGCCCGTCCTGCGGCACGCGGCGTTCGGCGATGTCGAGGCGCGACATGACTTTCAGGCGCGAGGCGATGCGCGGCGCGAGTTTCAGCGGCGGCGACGACACCGCGCGCAGTACGCCATCCATGCGCAGGCGCACGCGGTATTTGGTTTCGTACGGCTCGAAGTGGATGTCCGACGCGCCGCGCTTGATCGCGTCCAGCAGGATCTTGTTGACGTACTTCACCACCGGCGCATCGTCGGTGGAGTTGGTGTCCACCACGGCGCTGTCGGCGGAACCGTCGTCGTCCTCGCCGATGCTCAGGCCTTCCAGGCCTTCGTCGCCATCATCGTTGCCGCCGAGGCTGATGCTTTGCGCGTTCTGCGCCTGTTCGATGGCGCGCTTCAGTTGCTCGGCCTCGATCAGGATCGGTTCCAGCGCGCAATTGGTGTGGAACTTGATCTCTTCGAGCGCGCGCGGATTGGCCGGGTCCTTCACGCCCACGAAGAGGCGGCTGCCGCGCTTGAGCAACGGCAATGCCGTGTGCTTCTCGATCAACTCCTCGGACAACTCGCCCATCGGCAACTGGGTGACGTCCACCGCCGAGATGTCCAGCATCGGCACGCCGAATTCGGCCGACAGCGCCTGCGCCATGCGCAGGCCATCGACCATGCCGTTCTCGACCAGGTACGTCGTGACCGACGCCTTCTGCTTGTTGGCGTCCTCGACGGCCTGGCGCGCATCGGCTTCCGTCAGCACGCCTTCCAGCGCCAGACGGCGGGGAATGCCGGTCAGGCCGGGCATGCTGGGTGCCGGGTTCATCTGCGTTGCCATGAAAGTCGTCCAAACCCCCGTATCGCAAGCTGAATGTATCGCAAAACCGGAGGCTTGGGCAGGGCCGGGCGAGACCCATGTCTCACTACAAAGGTGCCGTCATCCCGTCCGCGCTCTCCGCGGCAGGAATAACCATGCAAGTTGTGTTCCGCTGCAGCTTTTCCCCGCTCCCTCCGGGACAGCACGCCCAACAATTCTTCCCCTCTCCCTCCGGGACAGCGCGCCCAACAGTTCTTTCCCTCTCCCTCCGGGAGAGGGTGCCCGAAGGGTAGGTGAGGGTCCGGGTCCCGCGCGGCGCGATCCCGGGAAGACGAGCAAACGCAAAACGTCCTTCACTCCGTTCGTTGCTTCCACGCCCTTCGTCACGCCAGGGCCGCCAGTTCTTGTCCTGTCCTGCAGAAATCATCCTCAACACCTTCGTCATTCCGGGGCTGCCGCGGCTCCATCGCGGCAGAACCCGACTGCGTTTGCAGGACCGCAAACGCGAACGCCCCCGGATCAAGTCCGGGGCAGGCTCCGGCGGCGCGCAGCGCGAGCGCCAGGAATGGCGCGAGTCAATCGGTTTTGGAACAACAACCAAGTGAAGGACCATCCACGCGCCTGCGTTAAGATGCCGCGAACCCGAGGGGATCCAGGGTCTGTCCACACTCCCCCAGACGGTCGCGCCGTCGGCTGTTTGCCCGCAGGGCAAGGAAGAGCGAGGAAGGTGTATGTCGATACATAGACGAGCGATGACGCAGCCATGCGGGCAAACAGCTCCGGCCCGAAGTGTTGCTTCGCAGCGGCCGCCATACGGCGGCGCGCACCTTGGCCATAGAACCACCATGGTGCTGCGGCGCGTGCCTAGTCTGGCGACCGCTGCGGAAGCAACGCGGCTCGTTTGGGGGAGTGCGAATAGACCCTAATGCTCAGCATCATCCTGCCGGCCAAGAACGAAGCTGCCGCGCTCGCCGGCCTGTTGCCCTTGCTGCGCGCCGCGCAACCGCAGGCCGAAATCATCGTCTCCGACGACGGTTCCAGCGATGGCACCGCGGAGTTGTGCGCGAGCCATGGCGTCAGGCGCGTCGGTACGCCGTATTCGATGGGCAACGGTGCCGCCATCAAACGCGGCGCGCGCGCCGCGACCGGCGACGTGCTGGTGTTCATGGACGCCGACGGCCAGCACGATCCCGCCGACATCCCGCGCCTGCTCGCGAGGCTGGACGAAGGTTTCGACATGGTGGTCGGCGCGCGCAACTGGGAAGGCCAGGCCGGTGTCGGCCGTGGCGTCGCCAACACGTTCTACAACTGGCTGGCCTCGAAGATGACCGGTCACGGCGTCCTCGACCTGACTTCGGGCTTCCGCGCCGCGCGCGCCGACAAATTCCGCGAGTTCATCCACCTGCTGCCCAACGGGTTCAGCTATCCGACCACCTCCACGATGGCGTTCTTCCGCAGCGCCTACCCGGTCGCGTACGTGCCGATCAAGGCCGCCGAGCGTGTCGGCAAAAGCCACATCAAACCGATCCGCGACGGCGTGCGTTTCCTTTTGATCATCTTCAAGATCGCCACGCTGTATGCGCCATTGAAATTGTTTGCGCCTGCGGCGGTGGCGTTTTTCCTGGTCGGCTTGTTCTATTACTTCTATACCTTCCTGGAATTCCACCGTCTCAGCCTCATCAGCGTGGCGCTCTGGAGTGCGTCGGTCATCATTTTCCTGATCGGCCTGATTTCGGAGCAGATCACTTCGTTGACCTATCGACGTGACAGCTGAAATCCTTCCTGCGCCTGGTTCCGGAGAGCCGGTCCGCGTGCTTTTCGTGAGCACGTCCTATCCGCGCGACGCGGCGGACTGGCGGGGAATATTCATGGCGCACATCAGCGCGGCGCTGGCCCGCGATGCCGATGTCCGGCTGGCGCAATGGGCGCCACCGGGGCACATCGATGCGCGCGTGCAGTCCGCAACCACGCCGTCGGAAGCTGCGTGGCTGGCGATGTTGATGCAGCGCGGAGGCATCTCGCACTGGCTGCGATCGAAGCCGGCGTCCGGTGCCATGGCCGCATGGAAGCTCACGCGATTGCTTCGGTCCGCGTACCGGCGCCTCGACGATATCGACCTCTACCATGTCAACTGGCTGCAATGCGCGTTGCCGCTTCCGGCCAACGGGAAACCCGCGTTGATCACGGTGCTCGGCAACGACTTGCGCCTGCTGCGTTTGCCCATGATGCGTGCGGCGTTGCGGCGCACGATGCGCGGGAGAAGCGTGGCGATATGTCCCAACGCGGCGTGGATGGAAGCGCCCCTGCGCGACGCGTTCGGCGATCGTGCCACGGTGGCACCGGTGCCATTCGGGATCGATCCGCGCTGGTACGCCATCCCCCGCAGCGCCGACGTGTTGCAACACCCGCCGCGCTGGCTGGCGGTCACGCGCTTGACCGCCAACAAGCTCGGTCCGCTGTTCGAATGGTCCGAACCCCTGTTTCGCGATGGACCGCGCGAACTGCACCTGTTCGGGCCCATGCAGGAACAACTCGATATCCCCGCCTGGGTGCGCTACCACGGCTCGGCCACGCCGGAACAGCTGGCCAGCGAATGGTTTCCGGGTGCGCAAGGCCTGATCACGCTCAGCCGGCACGCGGAAGGCCGGCCCCAGGTCATGCTGGAAGCGATGGCCAGTGCCTTGCCGATCATCGCCTCGCGCATGCCCGCCCACGCCGACATCGTGGCCGACGGCGTCACCGGTTCCCTGTGCGATGCACCGCAAGATTACGCAAATGCGCTGGTGAACCTGGAAGACCCCGCGACCCATTTGCGGATGGGCGCGGCTGCCCGCGCGTGGGCAAGCCGCGAAATCGGCACCTGGGACGATTGCGCGACGCGTTACGTGCGCATCTATCGGCAATTGCTGGAGCGACCCGCGCATGGCTGATTCCATCCTGTTGATCGGCGCCGGCGGGTTCGTGGGGCAGCGGCTGCTGGATGCGTTCGCGCAGCGCGTCGATTCCGTGATTGCGGTCAGCCGAAGCGCCTTTGCGCACGGCGCTTCCGTCGAGGGCCATGTCCTCGCCATGCGCGAGGTCCAGGACTACGCGCCGTTCCTCGCGCGTGCCCGCGCGGTGGTGCACGTCGCGTCGGCCTCCACGCCCGGGAGCTCCGCGGGCAAGCCGTTGCAGGAGCTCGACGAAAACCTGCGCCCGACCGTGGCGTTGCTGCAGGCCTTGCAGGCGCATCCACGCTTGCCGTTGATCTACCTGTCGTCGGGCGGCACGCTCTACAGCCGCATCGCCGAAGGTGCGTCGGACGAACTCGCCGCGGTCTATTCGCGCTCGTACCATGGCGCGGGAAAAATTGCGGCGGAACATTTCATCGAAGCGTGGTGCAACCAGTTCGACGGCGCGGCCGTCGTATTGCGGCCCTCCAACCTGTACGGTCCCGGGCAGGACGAGCGTCCCGGTTTCGGCATCGTGCCCGCCGCCTTCGGCAAGCTCACGCGCGGCGAAACGCTCCGCGTGTGGGGCGACGGATCGGCCGAGCGCGACTATCTCTACATCGACGACTTCACGCGCCTGGTGCTGGCGGCGCTCGACGCCGCGCCGAAGCCCGGCTTCCGGGTCTTCAATGCGTGCAGCGGCGCCAGCATCGACCTCAATGGATTGTTCGCATTGATCGAGCGGGTCGCGGGACGCACGCTGCATCGCACCTACGACGCCGGTCGCAAGGTGGATGCGCCGAGCGTGCGGATGCAGGCGACCCGCGCGAAGCAAGCCTTCGGCTGGGGCGCTGAAGTACGGTTGGCTGAAGGGCTGGAACGCACATGGCGCTGGTTCAGCACTATCCGGCGCTGAAGCCGGAGCCATCCCCGCTCTGCTCCGTCTGCATCGCCAATTACAACGGCGCGCACATGCTTGCCGGGTGCCTGGATTCGGTGCTCGCGCAGACGCCCGGCGTGCCGGTCGAGATCATCGTCCACGATGATGCCTCAAGCGACGCTTCCGTCGCCTTCCTGCGCGAGCACTACCCGCAGGTCGAGATCCTCGCCAGTTCCGACAATGTCGGATTCTGCATCGGCAACAACCGCATGGTCGCGCACGCGCGCGGCGAATACGTGCTGCTGCTCAACAACGATGCGGCGCTGTTTCCCGATGCGCTGGCGACGCTGCTGGAAGCTGCGCGAAGCCAGGAGCGTCCCGGCATCCTGACCCTGCCGCAGTACGACTGGCAGAGCGGCGATCTGGTCGACCGCGGCTGCCTGCTCGATCCTTTCTACAACCCGGTCCCGAATCTCGACGCGCGCCGCCGCGATGTCGCCTACGTCATCGGCGCGTGCATGTTCCTGCCGCGCACGCTCTGGAATGAACTCGGCGGCTTCCCCGAGTGGCTCGGTTCGCTGGCGGAAGACATGTACGTGTGCTGCCTCGCACGCCTGCATGGCTTGCCGGTGCAGGCGGCGCAAGGCGGTGGCTACCGGCACCGGCAGGGCGCCAGCTTCGGCGGCAACCGCGCCGATGCCTCCGGCCTGCACACCACCTATCGCCGGCGTGCGTTGAGCGAACGCAACAAGACGGCCGTGATGGTGGTCTGCACGCCAACGTGGCTGGCCTGGCCACTGCTCGCGCTGCACTGTGCGCTGTTGGCAGTCGAAGGCGCGCTGCTGGCGTTGCTGAAGCGCGATGCCAGGATCTGGCGCGGGATTTACGGGCCTGCGATCGGTTACGTGCTCCACCACTTCGGCGAATTGCGCAGGCGTCGTCGCGACGTGCAGGGCGCCAGGCAAGTGCGCCCGGGCGTGTACTGGCGCGGGTTTACCTGGCGGCCACGCAAGCTGGCCTTGCTGCAACGGCACGGTTTGCCGGATCTGCACTGATGCAGCGGCGGCTCAGGTCGTCTTCCGGAACAGGAAAAGCGGTTCGGCCGGGTTGACGCCGGCCATGGCGGCGTCGATGTCCCCGAGTACGTCCGCGTGCTGCCGTACGCATGATTCGAACCCGGCCGCGACGACGCGCTCGAAGATGTCCCGCCCGAACAGGCGCACGTGGTCTTCCTGGCCGTATGCCTGCAAACGGGCTTGCGGGGTGTCGAGGCCGGGATCGGACCAGGTGCGGTGCAGCTTGCGGCTGTAAGGCGTCTGCAGGATGGCCATGCCGCCCGGCTTGAGCACGCGGCGGATTTCCGCGAGTGCCCGTGCATCGTCGTCGACGTGTTCCAGCACGTGGTTGGCGATCACCAAGTCGAACGAACCGGATTCGAACTGCATGTCGAGCATGTCCACGCGCTGCACGTCCGGCGATTGCGGGTACAGGTCGCAAGGCAGGTAACGGGCAGCTTGCGCGGAACGGATGAATCGCGACAGGCGCTTCTCCGGTGCGAAGTGCAGTATCGATTGTCCGCGAAACCCGTCCAGCATCCCGTTTGCGCGCAGGTACATCAGGAGGTGGCGTTCGCGATCATGCGCGCCGCAACGCGGGCATTCGAAGTGGTCGGGATCACTGCCCACCATCTTCACGGCCCGCATCAAGAGCGGCACGCCGCGCGATCCCGTGCGATAA
>DATEKI010000239.1:0-7620 GCA_035277545.1 Rhodanobacteraceae bacterium
GCAGGTGCGAGAGGTAACCGCCGCACGCCAGCACCACGGTTTGCGCCAGCACTTCGCCTGCCTCGGTACGAAGGCGCCAGGCCACGCCGTCACGTTCGATTTTCCGCACGCGCGAATGTTCGTGGAGACGCACGCCCTGCCCTTGCGCCGCACGCACCATGCCATGCAGGTAGTCGAGTGGGTGCAGGTGCAGGGCATTCCGTTCGAACAACGCATCGTGGTAGCGGTTGCTGTGGATCACACTGCGCAACTGCGATTCCGGCACCCATTCCCATTCGACGCCATAGGCTCCTTTCAACAATGCCTGTCGCGCGTGGAGAATGGATGCGTCGCGAAACCAGTTTGCGCAGAGCACGCCCGCATCGACGGCATCGCATGCGATGGCGTATTGCCGGATGCGCTGCCGGATCAGGTCCACCGCGCGTGTCGTGGCGCCGTACAACGCGCGCGCCCGTTCCGCGCCAAGTTGCCCGAGCAGCGCGCCCTCGCCCAGCGAATAGCCGCCGAACACGAACCCGCCGTTGCGGCCGGATGCACCGTGGCCGATGCCTTCGCGTTCCAGCAGGACCACCTCGCGGACGCCGCGCTCGGCGAGTCCCAGTGCAAGGCACACGCCGGCGTACCCGCCGCCGACGATCGCAATGCGCGCGTCCTGCCGGCCTTCGAGTGGCGGCAGGGATTCGAACGGGCGAGCGCTGGCGGCGTACCAGGTTTCCGGCGTCATGCGCCGAGCATAACTTGGATCGGCAGGCCGGTACCGCGGCGAGCCAGGCGATCAGGGGCGCAAGGCGCCCTCGACAAGGTGGCGCAAGTCGGGGTCGTTCGCCGCAAAGTGCAGCGTCGCCCGCACCATGCCCGCCTTGTTGCCGCAGTCGAACCGCGTGCCGGTGAAGCGGTGTGCGAGCACCGGCGTTTCGGCCAGCAAGGCGGCGATCGCATCGGTCAGCTGGATTTCTCCGCCCGCACCCGGCGTGGTTGTTTCGAGCAACCCGAAAATGCGCGCGGGCAGGACGTAGCGCCCGACCACGGCGAGGTTGGATGGCGCGTTTTCCGGTTTCGGTTTCTCGACCATGTGACGGATGCGGTCGCCACCTGCTTCGACGTCGACGATGCCGTACTTGCCGGTCTCGGCGTGCGGAACTTCCTCGACCGCAAGTACGCCGGTCCTGCCGTCGGCCGCGCGCATCGCCATCTGCCGCAGCGCACCGGGTCCGTCATTCACGATCAGGTCGTCGGGCAGGATGATGCCGAATGGCTCGTCGCCGATCACGGCCTTGGCGCACAGCACGGCATGCCCAAGGCCCAGCGCCTGCTCCTGGGTGACGTACACGCAACGCACATGCGACGGCAACAAGCCCTGCACCATCGCGAGAAGTGCATGCTTGCCGGCGCGCTCCAGCGTTTCTTCCAGCTCGTAGGCGGAATCGAAATAGTCGGCGATGGAATGCTTGTAGCGGTTGGTGACGAACACCAGCGTGTCGGCGCCGGCATCGACGGCCTCGTCCACCGCGTACTGGATCAACGGGCGGTCGAGTACGGGAAGCATTTCCTTGGCGACCACCTTGGTGGCGGGAAGAAAGCGGGTGCCCATGCCGGCCACCGGGAAAACCACCTTGCGCAATCGGGTCACGTCGTGTCCTTTCTGGAATCAAGCTGCAGAATCACTGCCGCCCCGCTGCAGCGGCACCACATCGGCGGTTTTTTCGGTGTCCCCGGTTTCCCAGCGGAACGAAGGCAGCAATGCTCCCACGCAGTGTTGCAGGCTTGCCTCGTCGAATTTCGCGACGGCGTCTGCGGCACGCGCCAACTGCGCGGTAACCAGTGCGGCGGACTGCTGCCGGGGTGCCGCTTCGAAAATCTTCGGGTGCGACGTGCTGTGGTAGTTCTCGAGCGGATGGAACAATTCCTCGAACAGCTTTTCGCCCGGACGCAAGCCCGTGTACAGGATCGAGATGTCACGGCCGGGCTGCTTGCCGGCCAGCCGGATCATCTGCTCGGCCAGGTCGCGGATCCGGATCGGCTCGCCCATGTCGAGCGCGAAGGTTTCGCCGCCCTTGCCCATCGCCATCGCCTGCAGGATCAACTGGCAGGCTTCCGGAATGGTCATGAAGTAGCGCGAGATTTCCGGATGCGTCACCGTCACCGGGCCGCCCGCGGCGATCTGCCGGCGGAACAGCGGCACCACAGAACCCGCCGAATCGAGCACGTTGCCGAAACGCACGGTGACGAAGCGCGTCGACTGGCCTTCGGCGGCGACCTGGCAGATGATCTCGGCGACGCGTTTGCAGGCGCCCATCACGCTGGTCGGATTCACTGCCTTGTCGGTGGAAATCAGCACGAAGCTGTCGACGCCATGCCGCACCGCATGCTCGGCCACGACACGCGTGTTCAGCGCGTTGTTGCGGAACGCCTCGCGCAATTGGTTCTGCAGCAGCGGCACGTGCTTGTAGGCGGCCGCATGGAACACGCGTTGCGGCTTCGCCAGCGCGAACGCATTGGCGCAGGCCGCGTCGTCGCCGCAATCCCCGATCAGGCAGCGCAGCAGCAGTTCGGGATATTGCGCACGCAATTCCTGCTCGATCCGGTACAGGTTGTATTCGGACAATTCCAGGACGGTGAGTTCGGATGCGCCGAGGCGCGCGATCTGGCGGCAGAGTTCCGAGCCGATCGAGCCGCCGCCGCCGGTGACGAGGATGCGCTGGCCACTGATGCTGAGCCGGATGGCGTTCCATTCCAGCTTCACCGGATCGCGGCCGAGCAGATCCTCGATCGCGACCTCCTTCAATTCGTTGAACTGGGCGCGACCGGACACCACGTCGTCGAGGCGCGGCACGGTGCGGAACGGCAATCCCGTGGCCTCGCACAGATCGACGATGCGGCGCATCTGCTCCTTGTCCGCCGAGGGCATCGCGATCAACAGCATCTCCGCGCCAACGCGGCGCGCCGTTTCCGCCAGCTTGTCGGTACCCCCCAGCACCGGCACGCCGTGCAGGCGCGAGCCACGCAGCGAAGCGTCGTCATCGATGAAGCCCGCAGGTATGTAACGGGTATCGCGGCGCAGGTCGCGCACCAGCGCCTCGCCCGCACGGCCCGCGCCGATCACCAGTACACGGTGGCTGTGCCTGGCGTGGAACAGGTCGAGTTGGCTGTCTTTCCAGTAGCGATAGGCCAGTCGCGGCGCGCCGAGGAAAAACGCCAGCAGCACCGGATAGATCAACAGCACGGACCGGGAGATCCCGAACATGCGGTTGTACAGGAACAACGCCAGGTAGATCACCACCGCGCCCGCCACGACGGCGCGCACGATGTTCCACAGGTCGGGGACGCTGGCGAAGCGCCACAGCCCTTTGTACAGGCCGGTCCAGTAGAACATCGTGGCCTGCACGCCCAGCACGATCAGGGTCTGCCAGCTCAGCAGGTCGAGCTGCTGGCCATACGGCAGCATTGCGTAGCGCAATGTGTTGGCCAGCCACCATGCCAGCAACGTCACGGCGAGATCGTGGATCACCACCGCGGTGCGCGGGTGCACCCGGCCGATCAGGTCAGGCATTTTCATGCGACGCGGATCTCCGTGCTCCGGCAAGGCAGGCGCGTTTGCCGGCGAGCCAGACGATGGCCGCCGCCGCCCAGGCGACGACGAAATACCAATCGCCATGCGCGGGCCGGCGTGCGGCCAGCCAGGCCAGCGGCGCGACCGCGGCCAGGTTCCAGATCATGTAGGCAACATCCGTGCGCGCATGGCTCCAGTTTACCCGCACCAGCCATTGGTACAGGTGCTGGCGGTGTGGCGCGTACCAGCGCTGCCCGGCCAGCATGCGCCGCGCGAGGGTCAGGCCGCTGTCGACCAGGAACGCGGACGGAAGGATGGCGCATGCCCAGATCATGGCGGGGTTTCGCTGAACCATGAGCGCCGCCACGGCGCCGATCGCCAGGCCCAGCGCGCCCGAACCGACGTCGCCCATGAAGATTCTGGCGGGTGGCCAATTGAAGACGAGAAAGCCGAGGCAGCCCGCCGCCGTGGCAAAGGCGAGTGCCGCGATGCCGGCATCGCCCTGCCATACCGCCAACACGCCGAAACCCGACATCGCGAACAATCCCTGCTGGCCGAGGATGCCGTCGATGCCGTCCATGAAGTTGTGGGCGTTGATGAAGCCGATCAGCACCGGCACCAGCGGAAGCAGCAGCCACCACAGGGCTGGATCGCGTACCGCCCATGGCTCGATCGCGACGAGCGCCACCAGCAACGCGGCACCGATATGCACGAGCAGCCGCGGCACGACCGGCAGCGGCGCGTGGTCATCCCGCCAACCGATCAGCGCGACGACCAGCACCGCCGCGGTGACGGCTGCGGGTTGCGTCCACGGTACCGAACGGTCGAGCAGGCACCACGCGGATACGCCGGCGAGCAGCATCGCCGCAACGATGCCGATCCCGCCGCCGCGCGGTGTAGGCCGCGTGTGCGAACGCCGCTTGCCGGGCTGGTCCAGCAAGCCGCGCCGTTGCGCGTAGGCGAGCGCCGCGCCCGTGAAGGCAAGCGAGAGCAGCAGCGCGCATCCTCCGATGATCGCCAGCGCAACGATGATCGCGGTGCCGTGCGCGGCGCCCATGTCACTCGGAAACAACGCTGTGGATCGGCCTGACGGTCCCCCAACTCTTGCAGCTGGGGCACTGCCAATGGTGCGCCTTGGCACCGAACCCGCAATGGTTGCAGCGGTACATGGCACGGCCTTCCAGCAGCTTGTGGGTGAGGTCGCGCAGGATCAGGAAGTTCTCGCGCGCTTCGCCTTCGGCCCGCGACATGGTCGCATCGATCAGCGCCATCATTCCGCGTACCGACGGCCGTTGGCGCAATTGCCCGGTCAGGAAATCGATGGCGGCGCGCTCGCCTTCGCGCTTCTGGTAAAGCTCGGTGAGCGCCAACACCGGCGTGATGCCGTGGTAGCGTTCGACCACGTGGCCGAGGAACTTTTCGGCGCGATCCATTTCGCCGGCGTGCGCATAGGCATCCAGGAGTGGCGGCAGGATTTCCGGAACGAAATCGATGTCCGCATCGACCGCCTGTTCGAATGCCAGCGCGGCCTCGTTCCAGCGTCCCTCTTCCGCGTACAAGTGGCCGCCAATCATGTAGCCGCGCACGCAACCCGGCTGGCTGGCGAAGGCTTCATCCAGGTATGCGCGCGCCTCGGCACGCGCACCGTGCTGGCGCGACTGTTCGGCCAGCTCGCACTGGAATTGCGCGATGGTTGCGGCCTGCGATTCGCCGGTCATCTTTTCCAGCCGGCGCGCGTGGCCGATGGCCTTGTGCCAGTCGCGTTCGTGCTGGTAGATCGCGATCAGGTGCCGCAGTGCCGACGGCGCGTGCGCGTCCATCGCGACCAGGTCGTCGAACAGCGCTTCGGCGCGGTCGAGCAGGCCGGCGCGCATGTAGTCCTCGCCCAGTTCCAGCAGCGCGACGGTGCGCTCGGCTTCGCTCAGGTTGGAGCGGCTGACCAGGTGCTGGTGCACGCGGATCGCGCGATCGACCTCGCCGCGCCGGCGGAACAGGTTGCCCAGCGCGAGGTGGGTTTCCACCGTGTCGCGGTTGAACTCGGCCAGCTTCATGAAGACTTCGATGGCCTTGTCCGGCTGCTCGTTGAGCAGGTAGTTGAGGCCACGGAAGTAGTGCGAGGAAAGCTCGGTAACGCGCGCACCCGAGCGGCGCGCGATCGCGTGCCGACCGATGATCCAGCCCAGCCAGCCCGCCAGCACCAGCACGGGAATGAGGAACAACAACCAGAGGGGATCGAAAGGGCTTGTCACCGTTACCTCGGCTGCCTCGCGGAAACAGGCGCACCCGCCGGACCAGCGTCACGGCTTCGGTGGATGGCGGCCTCCACCCAACGCTCCACTACGCGGTGGCGCCCTCGTTCACCCGTTGCCGCAGTTCCTTGCCCGGCTTGAAATGCGGGACGTACTTGCCTGGCAGCGCCACGGCAGTGCCGGTTTTCGGGTTGCGGCCGGTACGCGGCGGACGATAGTGCAGCGAGAAACTGCCGAAGCCGCGGATCTCGATGCGGTCGCCTGTCGCCAGCGCACCGCTCATCTGCTCGATGACGTTTCGCACCGCGAGTTCGACGTCGGCGAACGCCAAATGCTTCTGGCGCTCCGCGAGCGCGGCAATCAATTCGGATTTGGTCATCGATGGCAACGTACGGCTACCTTGCGGAAGGACGGATGCTGATGCGCACACGCGATCCCCTGGCCGGAAACCGCCCGCCATGCGGGCGGTTCCGTCGTTTCAGCAAAAACCCAAGACCTTATATAGGCTTATTCGGACTTGTTCAACTGCTCTTTGAGCAACGCCCCCAGTTTGGTCGTGCCGCGTTCGGCATGCTGGTTCTGGTACTCGGACAGGGTTTCGGCCATCTCGTCCTCGTCCTTGGCGCGGATCGAGAGCGCAAGCATGCGGCCCTTGCGGTCCATGCCGGTGAACTTGGCTTCGACCTGCTCGCCCACCTTCAGGTGCTGGCTGAGGTCGTCGATGCGGTCCTTGGAGAAGTCGCGCGCCGAGAGGTAGCCCTCGATGCCGTCGGCCAGCTCGATCACCGCGCCCTTGGCATCGACTTCCTTGACGGTGCCGTTGAGGATCGCGCCGCGCGGGTTCGCCGCCATGAACTGGCCGAACGGATCCTGTTCGAGCTGCTTGATGCCGAGGCTGATGCGCTCGCGTTCCGGATCGACCGCCAGCACCACCGCGTCGACTTCCTCGCCCTTCTTGAAGTCGCGGACCAGTTCCTCGCCGTTGCCCTGCCAGGAAATGTCGGACAGGTGCACAAGGCCGTCGATGCCGCCATCCAGGCCCACGAAGATGCCGAAGTCGGTGATCGACTTGATCGCACCGTGGACCTTGTCGCCCTTCTTGAACATGGCGGCAAAGGCTTCCCACGGATTCGACTGGGTCTGCTTCATGCCCAGCGAAATGCGGCGGCGCTCTTCGTCGACGTCCAGCACCATCACTTCCACTTCGTCGCCGACCTGCACGACCTTGGCCGGGTTCACATTCTTGTTGGTCCAGTCCATCTCCGACACGTGCACCAGGCCTTCCACGCCCGGCTCCAGCTCCACGAAGCAGCCGTAGTCGGTGACGTTGGAAACCTTGCCGAACAGGCGAGTGCCGGACGGGTAACGGCGGGTGATGCTGACCCACGGATCGTCGCCGAGCTGCTTCAGGCCCAGCGAGACGCGGTTGCGCTCGCGGTCGAACTTCAGCACGCGCACGTCGAGCTCGTCGCCGACGTTGACCACTTCGGACGGATGCCGCACGCGCTTCCACGCCATGTCGGTGATGTGCAGCAGGCCGTCGATGCCGCCGAGGTCCACGAACGCGCCGTAGTCGGTGAGGTTCTTGACCACGCCATGCAGGATCGCGCCTTCCTGCAGCTTCTCGAGAAGCTGTTCGCGCTCCTCGGAGTGCTCGCTCTCGACCACCGCGCGGCGGCTGACCACCACGTTGTTGCGCTTGCGGTCGAGCTTGATGATCTTGAATTCCAGATCCTTGCCTTCGAGGTAGGCCGGATCGCGCACCGGGCGCACGTCCACCAGCGAACCCGGCAGGAACGCGCGCACGTCGCGGATGTCGAC
>DATEKI010000240.1:0-26573 GCA_035277545.1 Rhodanobacteraceae bacterium
GTGAATGTCGGCATCATGGATTCCGGTGTCGATCCGGCGACGCCGCCGATGAACGGACGGGTTGCGTGGTTCAAGAGTTATCTGCCCGGTGGCTCGCAATCACCCAACGACACTTCCGGCCACGGAAGCGTGGTCGCGGACATCCTGGGAGGGTTGGCGGCCGGCACGTTGCCGGCCGACGGCAACAAGACCTTTCCCGGCGGCGTCGCGCCCAACGCAGGGCTTTATTTTGAACAGATCTGCACGAGCGCCGGCTCCGGGAGCTGTTCGATAGCCAGCACCAATTACAGCGACTTCGTTGCCGAGAACGTCAGGATCATCAACGGATCTTTTGGTTCCGGGGACGCGCAAACCGAGTTCACCGGCCCGAACGATCCCAACATTCCTGCCATGCAGGCGGTTTTCCAGCCCGCCGTGAATGCGGGGATCCTGCTGGTGTGGGCGGCAGGCAGCAGTGGCGCGGCCCAGCCTTGGGACCAGGGGGGACTGCCTTATTGGATACCCAGTTTCCAGCCCAACTGGCTGGTGGCGGTCGACATGGCCATCGACAGCAACGGGCGACCAGCCGGACTCTACACGGGCTCGGACGCGCCTTCCAACGCCTGCGGGGTCGCCATGGAGTGGTGCATCAGTGCGCCCGGAAACGTGCAATTCCCGGCCGTCGGCCGATTCACGGGAGGTTTCGCCAACGGCACCTCGGCTTCTGCCTCGGTGGTGAGTGGGGTGGCCGCGCAGGTATGGCAGGCGTTCCCGTGGATGACCGCGGCCAACGTCAGCGATACGGTCCTGACCACCGCCACGCCTTACGACGATGGCAGTCACCAGACCCCGAACCCGACCTATGGCTGGGGCATGATCAATGCCGCCAAGGCCGTCCACGGGCCGGCGCAGTTCGCCTTTCCGCAATTCGGCCCATTCACGGCCGACATTCCGGCAGGCGTGGCCGCGACCTTCAGCAACCCGATTTCCGGCGTCGGCGGGTTGGCATTGACGGGCCCCGGTACGTTGGTCTTGAGCGGAAACAATACCTACGCTGGAGGCACCATGATCAACGCGGGCATCCTTCAGGCAACGGCAGCGTTGCCCGGGGACGTCACTTTGAATGGCGGCGGCACGTTGGATGCCGTGCCGGGCGTTGCAGGCAGTCTTTCCAATGCCGGTACGATCGCCGTCCACGGTGGCGACACCACGGTCGGCGGCAATTACACCAATGCTTCAACGGGCACTTTGGCGGTGAGCCTCGGCAGCAAGCTCGCCGTGACTGGCACCGCCACGCTCAATGGCGGAACGCTGGAGGTGACCGGTGCAGACAGTGGCTATGTGGCCAACACGCACACCGACGTGCTCACCGCAACCGGTGGCGTGAGCGGTACCTTCGGGCAGCTTGTCAAGAAGAGCGGAGTTGTATTCACGTCCACGACTATTGGATACGGCGCGAACGACGTGTACCTGGATACCACCGGACTCAACATCACAGCAGCCGCGGCATCCATGGGCATCGCCGATCCGGCTTCGGCCGGAGCGGCGCAACGCGTGCAGATCGGGTTCGAGGGTATCAACAACGCCATCGCATCCGGGGGCATGCTCCCTTCGAGCGTGCTGCAAGGCGCCGGCGCGATCCAGCAAAGTGCGACGCCGGCCGTAGCGCAGGCCACGCTCACGAGCCTCTCGGGTCAGTTGCATGCCGCCACCGCGGCGATGCTGTTCGACAGCATCGACGCGCGTGGCGATGCGCTGGCTGAACACTTCGATGATCTCGCGGGCGGCCGGGTGAAGCCCGGCGTCTGGTACAGCAATCTCGGTTGGCAGGGCAACCTGCAACGCAATGGTTATGCGGGCGTGACCTTCCGCAGCAGCGGTGGCATGGCGGGAGCCGACATTCGACTGGGTTCGCACCTGCTGTTCGGCTTTGCCGCCGGGCAAAGCCTCGGATTCGGCCAACTCGATTCGGCCTGGGATCACAATCGCACGAGCATGAGCAACGTCGCGATGTACGGTGGTTGGGTGAACGGGCCGTGGTACGCGAGTGCCCAGCTTGCGAGCGGATGGTATCGCGAGGACATGCAGCGGCTGTTGCGGCTGGGTGCGATGGGGTCGCCGGTTGGCGCCGACTCCACGGGTGGTTACGCTTCGGTCGGGTTGGAAGGCGGCCGCATGTTCCGGATCGACGGGATCCGCGTCGTGCCTTTTGCAGGCGTGCGCTACCAGAATCTCGATCTCGGCGGTTTCACCGAGCAGGGCGGCTGGGGTTACGGACTGAAGGCCGGGAGCCGTTCGGCGGGTCGACTGCAGGCGGGGTTGGGCCTGCGCGCCGAACGCACCTGGCAATTGAACAATGGAGTACGGATGGAATGGGATGGCAGTGCCGGCTGGCAGCATGCGTTGCATCAATACGGCAGCGTGTTCGATGCAAGCTTCACCGGCTTCAATGATTGGCTGCCGGTGACAGGTTTGGGCTTGTCACGGAATACGGCGATATTGCGCACGGGCCTGTCGCTGTGGCCGACCCGCAACTTCGGGTTGCGTCTCGGCTACATGCGCGAGCAGGACCAGCGTCAGCGTGCCGGGAGCGCAATGTTGCAGGGGACGGTGACGTTCTGATTCGACGGTTATCGCCTGCCTTGCGCGGACGCGGCCCGTCGTTGCGCACGGGTTGCGTGATCCGGTCGTCGAAGCACCTTGCAACAGCGGTCACACTGCCTTGCATTGGCACAACTGTTGCTTCATCGCTCCCTGGTACAGGTTGCGGGACTGGAATCTGCGATGGATGCCATCGACGCCAAGCAGACCGAGCGGGTGCTGAGCTATCTGGCGCGCCTGCGGCATCATCGCGACCAGGGGGAAATGGACATCCTCGAAAGCCTCCGGCCGACCTGGCTGGGCATGGATGCGTGGGACATGGTTCTCGAAGACCTGGAGACCCAGCGTTACAAGGAACGGCCACGCACGCGGATGCAGCCGGCCGGGGAGCCATGAGTAAACGCTTTTCCGACGCCGTGGCTTGCGCCGTCACGGTTGTTTCGATGCGGCGGGCAACCGGCAACTGACCGATTCGCTGGTCGATGACACACGCGGGGATTGCCGTCGAAACCGCCGCTTGACAGCCGCGCCCGCCACGTCGCCGTTCAGTGGCGATCGGCCCTGGCGGATGGATCCACGCGCACAGGCAGCGGCACGTTGCAGACGTCGATCTTGCCCACCTTGTAGAGGTACCACGCATCGCTGCGGTCGCGACGCGACTCGACCAGCGCGGTGAATGTCGGCGTATCGGTGCGCAGCACTTCGAGGTGCATCCGTTCGGATGGCGGGAGGTCGGATGCCAGGCGCACGCGCAGGATTTTCGTCTGGTGCGCCGGGTTCCCGTAAAAGCCCATCGGGCCGTTGCCGCGCGGCAAGTCGGAAAGGTATTGCATGCCCTGGACCACGCGCCCGACCAGTGCGATGTTGCGGTCGAGCTGGCGCGGCGCTTGTCCGATCACGGCGTAGAGTTCGGTGCCGGGGCCGGAATCCGGCGTGTTGTCGCGTCCCGCGCCGACCATGCCGTAGCAGTGCACCAGCCAGGTCTTGCCGGTTTTCGGATCGCGCGCGACGGGAAAGCCGTTGCTGAAGCCGACTTCCGGTGCGTACACGTCACCGTCGGGCAGTTGCGTGAACGGCAGCGCGGACGAAATTTCGCGTTCGAACTCGGGCGCGATGGTGGACGTGGCTTTGCCGAGCGAACGCGGCGGATGCGCGGAATGTTTGTCCTCGGCCGCGGGGTCACCCCATTGCGTCACGAAACCGTCCTGCACACGCAGGATCGCGAGTCCGTCCCAGTAATGTTCGTGCGCGAGCGTGCGGATGTTGTCCGCGTGCAACGGCGCGTACGCGGGATCGAGCTCGATCACGACGCGGCCTTGCGGCAGGTCCATGTACAACGTGTCGTCGGGTCTCAGCGGGCGCCAGTCCGATGGCTTCGATGCCTTGAGGACCTGGTCCATGGTCGGGGCGGATTTTGTCGCCGCTGCGGTGGCGGCTCGGCCGGCCGCGGGCGTCACCGCTGCGAGCGCAAGGGAAGCAGCGACTATGGAACAAGCAATTCGATTCACGGTTGGTTCCCCTGTGCATGGGCGTCGCGGTTGAAAATATCCGGTCCGAACGGGCGCAGGCCCTTCCGGCCTGCGTAACCGAGATGCGGCAAGTGGAACCAGTCTTCGATGCTGCGCAGCAGGCTGTAGTGGTTGTAGTCCAGGTCGGAGACGGTGCCCGGCTTCACGAATGGCGACAACACCACCGCGCCGATGCGGCCGCCGCCGGGGCCGGACTGGCCGGGTTGCGGTGCACCCGCGGGCCGGGTTTCGCCGCAGCACGCCGCGGCGTCGGTGCCTTCGTCGAAGGTGATGAGGAGCAGGCCGTCCTGCCTGAACGCGGGCGACGCCACGATTCGCGGCACCCATTCGCGCAGGAACCTGTCGGCTGAAATCAGCCCACCGGGTTCGCCGTTCTTGCACGGCGCATCGTGTCCGTCGTGGCAGAGATCGGGGGTGATGAAGGAAAAGTTCGGCGTCGTCGCGACGGATTGCAGGTCGGCCGGCAGCTTGTCGAGATTCACGACGTGCGCGGCGCAGTTCGCGGCATCGTCGATGATCGAATGGAAGTACGCAAACGGGTTGTGCTTGTCGGCGTACTGGTCTTTCGCGGTCGCGTGGTTGATTTCGTCGACCTCGCCGATCTTCGCGTGTGCGCACGCCGAAGCCTCGCGCGAGGGATCGGCGCCCATGCTTTCCATGTAGCCTTTCCACGTGTAACCAGCGCTCTGCAACTGGGTTGCGAGCGTCTTCACGCGGGCGGGATAGACGCAGCCCGTGCCGCGAATCTGCCCGTTTTTGTCCAGCCCGGGCGCGCTGGGTTTGAATTCGCTGAAGACGTGGCAGTCCTGCTGCGTTTCCGGGTTGGGCGCCTGTCCGCTGATGATGGCGATGTAATTGTCGAGGCTGTAATGCCCGATCGCGAAATACTGCCTCAGCAGCGCCCCCTGTTTCGGCAGCTCATGCGCGAGGTACGGCGCAGGCGAATGTTTGCCGAAGGTGACCCGGAACGGCTCGTTTTCCAGCACGATCACGAAAACGTGGCGGGGTGGATGCGCAAGAGTCGAAGGTGCGTCCGCTTGCGCATGCGGCGTCGGGGCGACGGCGCAGCCGGCCAGCAGCAGGCCGGACAGCAGGGTCGATGAGAATCGTGGCGTCCGCAAGCCGCCAATCGCCAATCGCATGGTGCGCATCCCGCGTCGCCGCCGTGAGGGCGCCCACGATAGCAAAGTCGCGTCGTCGTGCGGTCAATCAGTCCTTCGCGGCAGGGGGTCGATGATCCGTTCGATGGCGACGTGCAGGTAGCGCCGCGCGTAACTCGGCCGGTGCTCGGCGAACACCTTGCGCGCGTGTTCCACGTGGCTCGATTCCGGCGCGAACAGGAACAGGAACGCGCCGCCCTTGCGTGCGAGTTCCGCGTCGTCCTCGAGGAACCCCGTTTCGGTGCCGGCGAATTCGGCGATGCGAGCCTCGGCACGCTGCAGCCAATTGGCGCCACGGTGTGCTTCCAACTGGTTGATCACGAAATCGCCCGTGGTGGCGCGGACGTTCTCGACACCGACACCGGACTCGGTGAATGCATGTTCGGCTTCCTGGGCGTCGTGCAGGCTGGGATAACCGGCGACGATGTAGTGCTTCGGGTAGAACGTGCCGAAGGACGTATCGCTTTGCTTGAAGAATGCCCAATGTCTGATCATGGCCACCTCGCGGAATTCGCGACGGCCACGCGGTGCGGCTCCGGACCGGATCGCACGTCGTCACCACGCAAGGCTGCGCCCGCGCGCGCGAAAAAAACGTTGTAGGAGTGTGATGGCCATCTGGACATTTCGGGTTTCCAGATGGGGCGGGTCGTGGATGGCCCGCCGCGGCACGCTCACTTCACGGCCGCTCCGGGCGGAGCACCGTTGTCCGCATCCAGCAAAAACAAATCGTTGCCGCCGGTTCCTGCTGAAAGGATCATGCCTTCGCTGATGCCGAAGCGCATCTTGCGCGGCGCGAGGTTGGCAATGAACACCACGTTGCGGCCGACCAGTTTCGAAGGGTCGGAGTAAGCGGCCTTGATGCCGGAGAAAATCTGGCGCTTGCCCAGGCCACCGGCATCCAGTTCGAAGCGCAGCAGCTTGTCGGAGCCGTCAACGGCCTCGCACGCCAGCACCTTGCCGACGCGCAGGTCGAGTTTCGCGAAGTCGTCGATGGAAATGGGTTCGGGACTCGAAGAGGATGGTTTGGAAGGGGTGGATGTATCGTTCATTGTGCGGTTTTCCGGTGCAGCGCTCTTGCCCGCTCTCCCGCTTGCGGGTGCGCGCTGGGTTGAGGGGGAAGCTTGCGCGGCAACCGCCCCGAGCGACTCCTTCGACGCTTCGATCATGGCTTCGATGTTCTTCGGATCAATGCGCGTGACGAGCGCCTTGAACGGCTTGATGGCGTGGCCGAGCAACGGGCACAGCGCTGCTTCGAAACCGGTCGGCTCATCGTTCAGGAATTCGAAAGCGCGTGCGGCGGTGGCCGGCACCACCGGCGCCAGCCAGACTGTCAGCAGCCGGAAATAGTTGAGTGCCAGGGTCAGCACGACGTGCAATTCGTCGCGTCTCGATTCATCCTTTGCCATCACCCACGGCGCGTGGTCGGCGACGTACGCATTGGCTTCGTCCGCGACTTCGATGATCAGACGCATCGCGGCGGCATAGTCGCGCAGTTCGTACAGCGCGGCGCAGGCTTCCAGCTTGGCGGCGGCCGCGTCGTAACGCCCGCGTGCGGTTTCCGGAAGTGTTGTCGCAAGCTTGCCGTCGAAGTGCTTGTGCACGAAGCCAGCGCAACGGCTGGCGATGTTGGCCCACTTGCCGACCAGGTGTGAGTTGACGCGTTCCTCGAAGGCCTTCAGGTCGAGGTCGATGTCGGCCAGGGTCGGGCCCAGCATCGAGGCGAGGTAGTAGCGCAGCCAATCCGGATCGAGATGTTCGAGATAGGTACGTGCATTGACGAACGTGCCGCGCGACTTCGACATCTTGGCGCCGTCCACGGTCAGGAAACCGTGCACGTTCACCGCGGTCGGCATCGCTAAGCCCGCGCCGTGCAGCATCGCCGGCCAGAACAGCGTGTGGAAATAGATGATGTCCTTGCCGATGAAGTGCACCATTTCGGTGTTGCTGCCGGCGTCGAGAAACCGGTCGAAATCGGCGGCGGTCAAACCGGACTTGCGGCCGCTGTCGCACAGTTCCTTGAACGCGGCAAGGTATCCCACCGGCGCGTCCACCCACACGTAGAAATACTTGCCGGATTGGCCGGGAATCTCGAAGCCGAAATACGGCGCATCGCGCGACACATCCCAACTGCGCAGACCGTCCGCGAACCACTCCTTCAACTTGTTGACGACTTCCGACTGCAGGCCGCCGGCGGCGCGGCGTTCTTCCAGCCACGCCTTCAACAAGCTTTCGAAATCAGCCAGCTTCACGAAGAAGTGCAGCGATTCCTTCTCGACCGGCTTCGCGCCCGACACGACGGAGTACGGGTTGATCAGGTCGATCGGGTTGTAGGTGCTGCCGCACACCTCGCAGGCGTCGCCATATTGGTCCTTCGAATGGCAGACCGGACACTCGCCCTTGATGAAACGGTCGGGCAGGAACATCCGGCGTTCCGGATCGAACAACTGCTTGACCGGCTTCGATTCGACGTGGCCACTTGCCTCAAGCGCTTGCCAGATGCGATAGGTGAGTTCGCGGTTGGCGCCGGTATGCGTGCTGGAATAGTGGTCGTAGGCGACGCCGAAATCGCGCAGGTCGGCGGTGTGTTCCTCCCAGACGTTGCCGATCAGCGCTTCCGGCGTGATGCCTTCCTTCTCCGCGCGCAGCATGATCGAGGTGCCGTGCGCGTCATCCGCGCACACGTAGTGCACCGTGTTCCCGGCCATCCGCATCGCGCGCACCCAGATGTCGCTCTGGACGTGTTCGACGATGTGGCCCAGGTGGATGCGGCCATTCGCATAGGGCAGGGCGCTGGTGACCAGGATTTCGCGGGGCATTGCGGGGCGGGTCATGATCGGGAAACGATCGCGGATTATCGCATGGCGCCGGAGCGGTTTCGCTCGCTTCGCGAGCGAGCCACTTTTGTTTCGGCAAAAGTGGCCAAAACCATTGCGCCGGGCATGACGGTCTCGCCGACGTCGTGTCGGCTCGACTGCCCTGGGTGCTCGCCGATCGCGCGCCGGCGCGAACTCGGCCATCCATGGCCTCGAACATGCGCGCCTTGCTCGGGCGACCGGCTGTGCGCCGCGGCGTCATGCAACGGCGCGATTGTCACTTCGTTGCCGGCCTTCCATGGCCTGCATGTTTGCGTTTCTAACGTCGGAAATCAGCGACGCTGGCAATTAGCGTGCCACCTTGCCATGAGTCGTCATGCGAAAGTGACGAACGCACGATACGTGCTAAAAAGCCCCCAGATAAACAAAGCATAGGATGCTAAGCCGAAGACAATACACAGTATGTTGAGACAAAATCCTACGCGTTGATGCCGTGGCCGAGCGCTTGCATAAAACCATTGAGATAGGTAAGTGGCACCAGACGTAACCGCGATCGACAGAACACCATAGGCAAAGGGTACGAGACAAGCTGCGAACACGGGTACTTTTGCCACCGTAAACTGTGCCAAATGGCCTATAAACGCGAGCATTGCGACGGCGGCGCCGCCGTTGAGCAACAACGAAGACTTTATTGCACCTTGGCCGGACGTGATAACCGACCTGAACATTTCAAGCTGCCCTTCGTGAACTTGTTTATTTAACTCTATCCAATTTTGTAGATTGGCCTTGAATCGCTCCATCTCCACTTGAGGAGGATCCGATTCCGGTGAACGCTGTACTTGATCGAGGTACGCAATAAGATTGTCGCAGGGGACTGCGGTAGCCCCTTTTGCCTTGATGTCCGCAATTGCGGCTTTCATTTCTGCTGCGAACTGCTTAGCGCTCATTCGTTACCCTTACGCCCAACTGGCATCATGCCGCAGGTGTGAGGTGGTAAACGTTATCACGACCTGTGGCTCTCGGGGTTCGTGAATGCAGGCCATGGATGGCCGGCAACGAAGCGACAATCGCGCCGTTGCATGACGCCGCGGCGCGCAGCCGAACGGCGGAGCAAGCGCCGTATGTTCGAGCACATGGATGTGCGAGTTCGGCGCGGCCGCCGTGAGGCGAGCACCGCGGGAAGTTTCGGCAACACGAGGTTGCCGAAACCGTCGTGCCCGGCGCAATGGCTTTGGTTACTTTCCCCGAAAGGAAAGTAACCCGCGCGGCCGGAGCCGCGTGGAATCAAGACAGGGATGTCTGGAGATATCTCGCGAAGAATCGTACCCTCACCCGGCCTTCGGCCACCCTCTCCCGGAGGGAGAGGGGAACGGATGAGTCACCACCCCATGTAATGCCCGCCATTGATCGCGAGGTTCGCGCCGGTGATCCACGCGGCCTTGTCGTCGAGGAAGAAGGCGATGGCGTACGCGATTTCGTCGGGTTCGCCAAGGCGTCCCAGCGGGATTTGCGCCACGATCTTGGCGCGTACGTCCTCGGGCACGGCCATCACCATGTCGGTGCCGATGTAGCCGGGCGAGACGGTATTGACGGTGATGCCGAATTTGGCGTTTTCCTGCGCCAATGAAATGGTGAAACCGTGCATGCCGGCCTTGGCAGCCGCATAGTTCGCCTGCCCGTACTGGCCCTTCTGGCCGTTGATCGAACTGATCTGGATGACGCGTCCCCACTTGCGCGCGCGCATGCCTTCGATGACTTGCCGCGTGACGTTGAAGCAGGCATTGAGGTTGGTGTTGATGACGTCCGTCCACTGCTGGTAATTCATCTTGTGGAAGGTGGTGTCGCGGGTGATGCCGGCGTTGTTGATCAGGATGTCGACGGGGCCGAGTTTCTGTTCGACTTCCTGCACCATCGCCTTGCAGGATTCCGGGTCGGATACGTCGCCCTTGACGGTGAGCACGTCGATGCCTTCGCCCTTGAGCTTGTCGCGCCAGGCCCTGGTCTTTTCCTCGTTGCGGTAGTTGGTCGCGACCTTGTAGCCCATGCCGGCAAGCCGCCGGACGATCGCGGTACCGATGCCGCCGGTACCCCCCGTTACCAGTGCCACGCGTGCGCTCATGACGGCTCCTCACCGGGTGATGGTCGGGTCATCCTACGCTTTGTCCGTGCGACGGGCGAGACTTCGAAAACCCGCCGGCAACCTGTTACGCTCGGCGACTTGCACGCGCGTCCCCCGGCGGTGCTTCGCGTACCGTGAGGCCATCCAACGCGCGGAGATCGAAATGCCGCGCGGCAACGTGCAGCATCGTCGCAACATCCGGCGCATCGGGCACCGGCTGACCGAGAAAACACAGTGCGCCCGCAACCGTTGCGCGCGGGTCGGTCACGCCTGTTGCCGGCGCGTCGCTTGATTTGGACAGCTTGCGGCCTTGCGCATCGACTGCCAGCGGCAGGTGCAGGTAGGCGGGTGTCGGCAGCCCGAGCAGGCGTTGCAGCAGGATCTGGCGCGGGGTGGAATCGAGCAGGTCACAGCCGCGCACCACTTCGGTGATGCCCTGGAACGCGTCGTCCACCACGCAGGCGAGCTGATAGCTCCACAGGCCATCCGCGCGGCGCAGCACGAAATCGCCGACGGCCTCGCGCACGTTCTGGCACTGCGGTCCTTGCAGGCCGTCGTCGAATATGATGCCGAGATCGGGCACGCGCAACCGCCATGCGGGTTCGCGATCGTCACGGCGCGTGCTGATGCAATGGCCGTCGCGGTGCGTCGCGCCCGCCGCATCCAGGTCGGTGCGACTGCACCAGCACGGGAAAGCGTGGCCGCCGTCCCGCAGGTGTCGCAAGGCCTGCGCGTAAGCCGTGTACCGCCGCGATTGATGAAGCACCGGTGCGTCGGCGGTCAGCCCGAGCCGTACCAGCGCTGCGAGGATGGACGCGGCCGAACCCGCGATTTCCCGTGGCGGGTCGATGTCCTCGACACGCAGCAACCACGCGCCGTGCCGCTGCCGTGCACGCAACCAGCTCGCCAGTGCCGTGACCAATGAGCCGAAATGCAGATCGCCGGTGGGCGAGGGCGCGAAGCGTCCGCAGTATGCCAAGGTTCCTCCTTTGCTGGGCGAAGCGCCGCGGCTAGTATGCGGCAGTCACCAGGCCAACGACGGGGAAGCCGATGAATGCAATCAGCGGAATGCCGAAACGCCGCGAACTGACGATTCGCGGCATCATCATCGGCATCGTCATCACCATCGTGTTCACCGCCGCGAACGTGTACTTCGGGTTGAAGGCGGGCCTGACGTTCTCGACGTCGATCCCGGCCGCCGTCATTTCGATGGCGATCCTGAAGGCGATGCGCGATGCGACGATCCAGGAAAACAACATCGTGCAGACGGTGGCCTCGGCCGCGGGCACGCTGTCGTCGATCATCTTCGTGCTGCCCGGCCTGGTGATCGTCGGTTACTGGACGGGATTCCCGTTCTGGATTTCGGCGGGCATCTGCGCGACCGGCGGCATCCTCGGCGTCATGTACACGATTCCGCTGCGGCGGGCGCTCGTCACCGATTCCGATTTGCCGTATCCGGAAGGCGTGGCCTGCGCGGAAGTGCTGAAAGTCGGGGCGGGCGAAGGCGCGGATTCGGGGGAATCGGTCGAAACCGGCGGCGCAGGCCTGAAGGCGGTGCTGTGGGGCGCGATCGTTTCGGCGGTCTTCTACGTGATCGTGCAGACGAAAGTGTTCGCTGCCAGCGTCACGGATTATTTCCGCGTGGGCGGCGACAGGGGCGGCGCGAGCGGGTTCGATTTCGGCCTGTCGTTCGCGCTGTTTGCGATCGGACACCTGGTGGGTTTGTGGGTGGGTGTCGCGATGCTGGTCGGCGCGCTGATCGGCTGGGCCTGGGCGGTGCCGTATTTCACGCACCTGCATTGGACGGCCGGTGCGGCCGCCGAGGTGGCGCAGGCCGGTTGGAGCCACTATGTGCGCTTCATCGGCGCGGGCGCGATCGGCGTGGCCGCGATCTGGACGCTGGCGAAACTGGTGAAGCCTTTGGTCAGTGGCTTGGCCGGCGCGTTCCGCGCGTCACGCGCGCGCAAGGCCGGCACGCTGCATGAGATGCCCCGGACCGAACACGACATGCCGATCGGCATGGTTGGATTGATTTCCCTGGCCTGCATGATTCCGATCGCGTACCTGCTGTGGCATTTCGCGGTCAACAACGGCCTCGGCGGCGCGACGTGGGCGCTCGTGATCGGCGGCGTCGTGTTCGTGATCCTGCTGAGCTTCCTGGTGTCGGCGGTTTGCGGTTACATGGCCGGCCTGATCGGTTCGTCGAACAGTCCGCTGTCCGGCGTCGGCATCCTCGTCGTTGTCATCGCGGCGTTGCTGCTGGTGGTCGGCGTCAAACCCTACCTGCCCCCGGAAGCGGAGAAGGCGCTGGTCGGGTTCGCGTTGTTCGTCACCGCAATCGTGTTCGCGGTCGCATCGATCGCCAACAACAACCTGCAGGACCTGAAGACCGGCCAACTGGTGGATGCAACGCCGTCGCTGCAGCAATGGGCGCTGGTGATCGGCGTGCTGGCGGGGGCGGTGGTCATTCCGCCGGTGCTGGATTTGCTGCAGCACACCTATGGATTCCTCGGCGCACCGGGCGCCGATCCGTCGAAGGCATTGCCCGCGCCGCAGGCGGGCCTGATTTCGGCGCTGGCCAAGGGCGTGATCACGGGCGCGGTGCCGTGGGACATGATCGGACTGGGCGCCGGCATCGGGGTTGCGATCATCATCCTCGACGAGCTGCTGGGACTTGCGAAAAAAGGCCCGCGCCTGCCGCCACTGGCCGTGGGGTTGGGCATCTACCTGCCTACCTCGACCACGCTGATGGTGGTGGTGGGTGCGCTGGTCGGCGCATGGTTCGACCGTCGCGCGGATCGCAAACCGAACAGCGAGGCGACCAAACAGCTCGGCGTGCTGCTGGCATCCGGCCTGATCGTGGGCGAAAGCCTGCTGGCGGTGATTTTTGCCTTCCTGATCGGCGTCACGGGCAAGCAGAACCTCGCGGTGCTGGCGGGCGACAGCTTCGCGACGCCTTCGATCATCATCGGCGGCGTGGTGTTCGCCGTGACGGTGATCGTGCTGTACAGGTGGATCATCCGGATGGCGCGCTCGGCCGCTTGAGAAAGCGGCTGCGCACCACCAATTTCGAAGGTTGCCGCGCGCCTTCGCTGGCGCAGGGGCCACACCTGCCCATTCCCTTGCCTTGACGACCACCATGAGCACTGCTACCGAAACCCGCCCGTTCGAAGCCGAGGTCGCGCAGGTCCTGCGTCTCGTCACCCACTCGCTGTATTCGCACAAGGAAATCTTCCTGCGCGAGCTGGTTTCCAACGCATCCGACGCCTGCGACAAGCTGCGTTTCGAGGCGATAGGCAAGCCGGAGTTGCTGGACGGCGGCGGCGAGCTGCACATCGACATCGAGTACGACCGGGACGCGAAGACGCTCACCGTGCGTGACAACGGCATCGGCATGGACCATGACGAGATCATCGCGAACCTCGGTTCGATCGCGAGTTCCGGCACGCGGCGGTTCCTCGAATCCCTTTCCGGTGAACAGCAGGCCGACGCGCGCCTGATCGGCCAGTTCGGGGTGGGCTTCTATTCCGCGTTCGTGGTCGCCGACAAGGTGACGGTCCTGAGCCGTCGCGCCGGTACGGAGGCGAAGGACGGTGTGCGTTGGCAGAGCGACGGCCGGGGCGAATATTCGCTGGCGGCGGAAGGGATCGCAGCGCGCGGCACGTCGGTGATCCTGCACCTGAAGGAAGAGGACACCGAGTTCCTCGACCACTGGAAGCTGCGCGACCTGATCCGCAAGTATTCCGACCACGTCGCGTTCCCGATCCGGATGAAGAAGTTCAAGGACGGCAAGCCGACCGACGAGTGGGAAACCGTCAACGACGCCTCCGCGCTGTGGGCCAGGCCGAAGTCGGAAATCAGCGACGACGAATACAAGGCGTTCTACAAATCGTTGGGGCACGACTTCAACGATCCGCTGGCGTGGGCGCACAACCGCGTCGAAGGCGGCAGCCAGCGCTTCACGACGCTGCTCTACATTCCGGCGCAGCCGCCGTTCGACCTGCTGATGGGCGCACGCGACGAGCGCAAGGGCGTGAAGCTTTACATCAAGCGCGTCTTCATCATGGACGCGGCCGAGGAACTGCTGCCGAACTATCTGCGCTTCGTGCGCGGCGTGGTCGATGCCGACGACCTGCCGCTCAACGTCAGCCGCGAAATCCTGCAGCACAACCGCCAGATCGAACGCATCAAGGGGTCGTGCGTCAAGCGCGTGCTGGACCTGATCGAGAAGCTGGCCAAGGATGAGCCGGAAAAATTCGAGGCTTTCCGCAAGGCGTTCGGCAATACGCTGAAGGAGGGCATCGTCGAAGACCCGTCGAACCGGGGGCGTATCGCGAAGCTGCTGCGCTTTGCTTCGACGAAAGGCGACGGTGCCGAGCAGAACGTGTCGCTGGATGATTACGTCGCGCGGATGCAGCCGGGCCAGGAGGCGATCTGGTACGTCACCGCCGACAGCTACAGGGCCGCCGCGGGCAGTCCGCAACTTGAAGCGTTCAGGGCGAAGGGCATCGAGGTGTTGCTGATGTTCGATCGCGTGGACGAGTGGATCATGGGGCAGTTCGGCGAGTACGAAGGCAAGGCGTTCCGCAACGTCGCCAAGGGCGAACTGCCGCTGGACGAAGCCGGCAAGCAGAAGCAGGAAGAAGTCGCGAAGCAGGCCGAGCCGCTGGTGAAGAAGCTCAAGGAACTGCTCGGTGAGCGTGTCGGCGAGGTGCGTGTTTCCGCACGGCTCACCGACTCGCCATCCTGCCTTGCATTGTCCGACTACGAACTTGCGCCGCACCTCGCTCGCCTGTTGCGCGAAGCCGGCCAGGAAGTGCCCGATTCCAAACCGACGCTGGAGATCAATCCCGCGCACCCGCTGGTGAAACGCGTGGAATCGGAAACCGACGGTGCAAAGGCGAAGGATTTGGCGATGCTGTTGCTGGAGCAGGCCGAGATCACCGCCGGCGCGGCGTTGCCCGATCCGGCGGCGTTCGTGCAGCGGATGAATCGTGTGTTGCTGGGTTGATCGCCGTACGAGGTAGCCGAGCGACGAGGGGCGGAATGGGCGGACGGTTGCGTATCGCGATCGTGGGTTACGGCACCGGCGGGCAGGCTGCCGCCGTGCTGCTGTCGCGCGACGGCCACGTGGCGGAAGTATTCGAGCGTGCGGCCGCGCCGGGCCCGGTCGGCGCGGGGTTCCTGTTGCAACCGACCGGGCAGTGGGTGCTCTGGGAACTGGGCCTGCTCGACGCGGCGCGGAGGCACGCCGCGCCGATCGTGCGTCTCCACGGCGAGACCGTGGCCGGGGATGCGGTAATGGACATGCGTTACGCCGACCTCGATCCACGTTGGTGCGGGCTCGGCATGCAGCGTGGCGCGTTGTTCGAGTTGATGGATACGGCATGGAGCGAACGCCGCGTCCTGCATCGCGGCACCCGTGTCGTGCGCGTGGATGCCGAAGCCGGCAGCGTGGAAGACGCGGCGGGCCGCGTGCACGCGGGCTTCGACCTCGTGGTCGTCGCCGATGGCGCGGCCTCGACGCTGAGGGCGCAAGTCGCCCCGGCGATGGTGGACAGGCCCTATCCGTGGGGCGCGCAGTGGTGCCTGGTCGCGGCTGAAGCGTGGCCCTGGCGCGACGAATTGCGCCAGCGCTACGTCGGCGCGCGCCGCATGATCGGCATGCTGCCGGTGGGTACGCGGCCGGGTGATCCGGTGCCGCGGTTGAGCTTCTTCTGGAGCCTGCCGACCGCGCAACTCGATCAAGCCGGCGTCGACGCCGAGGCGTGGCGCGCGGACGTGGCCTCGGTGTGGCCCGAGGCGAGCGAGTGCCTGGCGGATACGCAAGTACCGGACGACTTGGCGCGGGCACGTTATCGCGACACCCTGCACGCGTGCTGGCGGCGCGGCAAGGCCGTGCTGCTGGGCGATGCCGCGCATGCGATGAGTCCGCAGCTTGGGCAGGGCGTCAACATGGCACTGCTGGACGCGCTGGCCTTGCGCGACGCCTTGCGGGGCGACGTTGGCGTGCCCGCGGCGCTCGCAAGGTACGAGTCGACGCGCCGCGCGCACGTGCGCGCCTACCACTTCTGGAGCCGCTGGCTGACGCCGTTGTTCCAGTCCGATCGCGTGTGGGCGCCCCGGCTTCGTGACCTGGCGTTCCTGCCGCTGTCGCGCCTGCCGGTCGCACGCACCCAGACGCTGCGCATCCTTACCGGTACGCGGCGGGGCTGGTTCGGGCGCTTCCCGTTGCCGGCGGGGTTCATGGATGCACGGGTCGGAGGCGTGCCGTCGAACGGCGCCCCGGCTGCCGCGAGCCGCACGAACGTGCCGGTCGCCGGCGGGCAATGATCCAGCCATGACCGGACGCGATTCTCCCGAGACCGAGCCCGTCCGCATCGACGCATGGTTGTGGGCCGCGCGCTTCTTCAAGACCCGGGCCCTGGCGAAGCAGGCGGTCGAGCGCGGACGGGTGGAGATCGGCGGCGCCGCCGCCTGCAAGCCTTCGCACGCGCTGAAGCCCGGCGACAAGTTGCGCATCACGCGCGGCGATGAGATCTTCGAAGTCGAAGTCACCGGACTTGCGCACAAGCGCGGCTCGGCCGCGCTGGCGCATACGCTTTATCGAGAATCCGGGGCATCGATCGAGGCGCGCGAGGCCGCGCGCGAACAACGCCGCGCCGAACGCGCGGGATTCACGCCCCCGCCGAAGCGGCCCGACAAACGCGCGCGCCGCTTGATCCGGGCACTGGGCGATATCGACACGTTCTAGTCGCTGGTGGGTGCGCATGCCTTGTTCCGTGCCTGCCACGCGTACAGCGGAATGCCGAGCGCCAGCAGCACGAAATTCCAGAACACCGCATCCTTGCCCGCGCCGACGACGGCCCACAGGCAGAACCCGAACGCGGCAAAAGCCAGAACCAGGTTGCGCGTACGCACCGGACGCCCGCTGCGGTGCGCGAGCACCACGTCGGCCATCGTGCAGAAGAGGTAACAGACGACATTCCCCAGCGTCGTCAGCAGCACCATGAAAGTGAACATCGCGACCATGCCACGGCTGTAGTTGGCCAGCACCATCAAGCTGTTGATCGCGCCCGCGACCAGCAGCGCCGGCACCGGCGTTCCCCACGCGGATTCGCGCGCGAAGAACTTCGGGAACAATCCGTCCTTCGCGACCGCCTGCGGGAACTGTCCGGCGATCAGCGTCCAGCCGTTCAACGCGCCGAAACAGGAGATCGCTGCAGCTCCGGCGATCAGCCAGCTCGCCCAGCCGCCCCACAGCAGGCGCCCCGCGTCGGCGAACGGCGCCTGCGAATGTGCCAGTTCCGAGGCGGGCAGCAGGCCCATCACCGCGGTGGTGCATGCGATGTAAAGCGCCGCGGCAATCGCGGTGCCGAGCAGCGTGGCGCGCGGAATGGTCTTTTCCGGATCGCGCACGTGGCCGGCTGGAATCGTGGCGCATTCGACGCCGACGAAGGCGAACAGCGTCGCCGCGACGCAGATGTTGATCGCGTCCAGCGGCGCACCCGCCGATGGCCCCGGTACCAGCAGGTGTGGATCGAACCGCGTGAATCCGAACAGTGCCAGGGCCAGCAGCGGCAGGACCTTGAGGATCGTCGTGGCGACCTGCACGCCGCCTGCATTGCGGATGCCGGCAATGTTGACCGCGACCAGCACCCACACCGCCGCCATCGCCGTGAGCGCGCCGTACAACGGATTCGAACCGAGCGCGGGGACGAACGCCGACATGTAGCTCGCGAAGGCAACCGCGATGGTCGCGTTGCCGCCGACCAGCGCAATCCAGTACACCCACGCGACCAGGAAGCCGATGCAGTCGCCGAAGGCTTCACGGCTGTAGGCGTATGGACCGCCCGCGCGCGGCGCGCGTTTCGCGAGGCGAAAGAACACGCCCGCCAGCAGCAGCGCACCGATCGCGCTGATCACCCATCCGATCAGGCTGTAGCCGCCATAGGGCGCCAGCGAAGCCGGCAACAGGAACACGCCCGAGCCGATCATGTTGCCGAGCACCAGCGTGGTCGCGATGCCGAGCCCGATCTGTCGCTTCGACACGTTCATGGTTGCCCCTTGCGCGCCCGGACGGCGGCGCGATTGTACGCGGGTCGGGGGATGCGACGGCGGCTATGCTGGCAGTCCCTCGAACAGTGAAGGGACGGCCATGATCCGCATCGCCATCACGCGCGCCGTCAGCCGCGCACTCGAACATTGCGAACTGACCCATCTTCCGCGCCGGCCAATCGACCTGGCGCTTGCGCGCCGCCAGCACGCGACCTACGAGCAGGCGCTGCGGGAAGCGGGTTGCGAAGTGCGACGGCTTCCGGAACAACCCGGCCAGCCCGATTCCGTGTTCGTGGAAGACACGGCGATCGTGCTGGACGAAGTCGCCGTGGTCACCCGGCCGGGCGCGCCGTCGCGACGCGGCGAAGTGGCATCGATGGCTGCGGCCCTGGAGGGATTGCGTGAAATCGTGCGCGTCGAGCCGCCGGGCACGCTGGATGGCGGCGACGTGCTGCGGCTGGGTCGTTCGCTTTACGTCGGCGCTTCGGCGCGCAGCAGCGCGGACGGGATGGCGCAACTCGGAACCCTGCTGGCGCCGTTCGGTTACCGCGTGGTGGCGGTGCCGTTGCGCGGCTGCCTGCACCTCAAGAGTGCGGTGACGCAGGTGGCACCGGGGCGGCTGTTGCTGAATCCGGACTGGGTGGATGCTGACCGCTTTCCGGGATGGGAGCCCATCGCGGTCGACCCCGCCGAGCCGCACGCGGCGAACGCGTTGCTCGTCGGCGAGGCGTTGATTTATCCGGCGTCGTGTCCGCGCACGAGGGAGAAGCTGACCGGGTTCGGCATCGATGTCCGCAGCGTGGACATGTCGGAGACCGAAAAGGCCGAGGGCGGCGTCACCTGTTGCAGCGTGATCGCGTCCGTGTAAAAACCGGCCGGGCGCTTGCGCCGGCGGGGGGAGCGGCCGACACTATGCGGGTACGCTCGGGGGAACGGGATGCCGGTTTTCGATCTGTTCAAGCGGCTGGTGGGGACGAATGCGCCCGTCGGTGAGCGGCGCGCCGATGAACGCGTCCGCGCGTCGCTGGGCGCACGCGTGCTGGTGGTGGACGATTCGGCCACCATCCGCGCGGTGCTCGGCAAGATGCTCGCCCAGGACAGCTACGAAGTGCTGGTGGCGCCCGATGGCGAAAGCGCGGTCACGCTGGCGCAGGCACAGCTCCCCGACCTGATCTTCCTCGACATCGTGTTGCCGGGCATGTCGGGCTTCGCGGTGCTGCGTGCGCTGCGGCGCGACAGCCGCACCCGCACCACGCCGATCATCATGATGAGCGGCAACCAGCAGGCGACGGAACAGTTCTACGTGCAACGCTTCGGCGCCGACGGATTCGTCAAGAAGCCGTTCGGGCGTGCCGACGTTTTCCACGCGATCCGCTCGCTGGTGCAGGCTGGACGCATGCCGGGGCGGTTGGAAGCCGCGCCGGTCGACGCGATCCCGGAAGGCATGACGCGGGAGGAGTGGAACGCCATTCCGGACATCGGCATGCCGGATGAAGCGCACATGGCTCCGGCCGCGGCGGAGCCTGCGGCCGAACCGGTCGCCGAGGTCGCGCCCGCGGTTCCTGTTGCAGCGGCCGTGCCGCCGCCGCCGCGCATCGATCCGGCCGGCCATGCATGGTCGGTGCCCGCCGCGAGCGGCGTGATGCGGCCATCGATCGGCAATGGCATGCAAGCTGCCTTGCGCAGCGGGTCGGCGCCGCTGGTGGTGCACGTCGGCCCACCACGACCACCCGAGCCCTCGCCGGCGGTCCAACCGCACGAGGCGGCGCATCCGGGCGAAGCCGCGCCTTCGCACGAATCGAAGGGCTGATCCGGGAACGGCACCGGCGCTGGCCGCGTGCGGGCGCGACGGGCACGATGTCGTGATTGCCGGCCGCCGCCAGCGGAGGTCCCGGTCAGGACGCGTCCCTGGCGCAGCTCGGGCCCAGCCACTTGCCGGATGACTGGCCCTGCATCACGAAATGTCCGCCCATGTGCGGATCGTCGCCTTCCATCCTGAAAGTGCCTGCGTAGCTCTTGCCGCCGCTGCCGATGTCGCCGTCGACGACGCCGTGGCGCGTCCCGCTGTTGCCCGAGCAGGTGATGTCGGCGTGGAAGTGGTTGCCCGACCACCTCGCGTTCTGCGAAGTACAGCTCTTGTCCTGGCTGAAGTCGGGATGCTCGTCCCTGGCGGCTTCCTCGACGGTGAGGCAATGCTTGTAGGTGTGCGGCTCGCCGAAGGTCGGCATCTTGATGCCGCGTGCCTTCATCTGCGCCTGCACCTCGGGCGGGATCTGGATGCCGCCCTGCACGAAGTGCATCCGGGTGGTGGTTTCCCATTGGCCGGGAACGCGGTGCGCGGCCTGCGCGGCGCAGGGAAGGATGGCGATCGCAACGATGGCTGCTGACAGGATGGTCTGGCGCATGGTGAACCCCTCCGGCTGGAATCGCGCGGCGAGCATAGGCCTTGGGCAATGCCGTCGCCAGTGCCGGCGTCGGGTGTCCCGCTAAGGGTTGGACAGCTTCAACCGGTACAGCGCGTCGAGCGCTTCCCTGGGCGTCATCGCATCCGGATCGAGCGCCCGCAGCGTTTCAGCCAGTGCTTCGAGACGCGGGTCAGGCCCTGGCGGGACAAACAAGTCGGATTGCGGCGAAGCGGTGTCCCTCGTGGACGGTTTGTCGGGCCCGTTGCCGCGCCTGCCGCGTTCGAGTTCGGCCAGCGTCTGCTTCGCGTCGGCGATCACTCGTCTCGGCAAACCGGCGAGCGCCGCCACCTGCAGCCCGAAGCTGCGGTTCGCGGGGCCTTCCTTCACCGCGTGCATGAAGACGAGCTGGTCGCCTTGTTTTGCATCGTGGTATTCGACCGCGTCCAGGTGCACGTTGGCGATGGTGTCGAACTGCGCCGCGAGTTCCGTCAATTCGAAATAGTGCGTGGCGAACAGCGTGAACGCACGATTGGCCGTGGCAAGATGCACCGCAGCGGCGCGCGCCAGCGCAAGGCCATCGTACGTCGAGGTACCGCGCCCGACTTCGTCCATTAGCACCAATGATTGCGCAGTCGCGTTGTGCAGGATGTTGGCGGTCTCGCTCATCTCGACCATGAAGGTCGATTGCCCGCGCGCCAGGTCGTCGCCGGCGCCGATGCGGGTGAAGATGCGGTCGATCGGGCCAATCGTCGCGTTGGCGGCAGGCACGTGGCTGCCGATGTGCGCGAGCAGCACGATCAGTGCGTTCTGGCGCATGTACGTCGACTTGCCGCCCATGTTCGGGCCAGTGATGACGAGCATCTTGCGATTGGCATCAAGCGCGAGGTCGTTGGGCTCGAACGGTTCCGTGCGCACGGCTTCCACCACCGGATGGCGGCCGCGTTCGATCGCGATGCAGGCGTCGTCGACCAGTTGCGGACGCGACCAATTCAATGCGTCCGCGCGTTCGGCCAATGCGGCCAGCACGTCGAGTTCGGCCAATGATTGCGCGGCCTGTTTCAGCGGCGCGAGCCTTTCGATCAACGCATCCAGAACGCCCTCGTACAGCGCGCGCTCGCGCATCAGCGAGCGTTCTTTCGCGGACAGCACCTTGTCCTCGAACGCCTTCAGTTCCTCGGTGATGTAACGTTCGGCGTTCTTGGTGGTCTGGCGACGGGTGTAGTGCGTGGGCGCCTTGTCGGCCTGGGCCTTGCCGAACTCGATGTAGTAGCCGTGCACGCGGTTGTAGCCGACCTTCAGCGTCGCGATGCCGGTGGCGGCGCGTTCGCGCGCTTCGAGTTCGACAAGGTATTGGTCGGCATGCGTGGAAAGCTGGCGCAATTCGTCGAGTTCGGCGTCATAGCGGTCGGCGATCGCGCCGCCTTCGCGCAGCAGGGCAGGTGGACGTTCGACGATCGCAGCTTGAAGCAGGTAAACCGTGTCGGCGTGTTCGCCGAGGCGTTCAAGCAATTCGTGCAGCAGCGGCGAATCGAGTTTTTCAATGGTGTCGCGCAGGCTTGGCGCAGCCGCGAGCCCGTCACGCAACGTGGCGAGATCGCGCGGACGCGCCGAGCGCAGCGCCACCCTGCTGAGGATGCGCTCGAGATCGCCGATGGCGCGCAGCTTCTCGCGCAGGACATCCAGCACACCGGATTCGATCAGCGCCGCCAACGATTGATGGCGCAGACGCAATATCCCGTGATCGCGCAACGGCCGATGCAACCAGCGTCGCAACGCGCGCGCGCCCATCGGCGTGATGGTCGAATCCAGCACGCCAAGAAGCGTATAGCGCGTGTCGCCGCTCGCGTGCGTATCGAGTTCGAGGTTGCGGCGGGTGGCCGCGTCCATCGCCACGGTTTCGTCCGCCGACTCGACCGCAAGGCCGGTCAGGTGCGGCAGCGCGGCCTTCTGGGTTTCCTGCAGGTAGCCGAGCAGGCAACCCGCCGCGGCGACGGCCAGCGGCACGCCATCGGCGCCGAATCCGGAAAGATCTCGCGTGCCGAAGAACCGCGTCAGTTCGCGTCGCGCACTCGTTTCGTCGAAATGCCACGGCGGGCGCTTGCGCAGGCCGTTCAAGGTCGCGACTGCTTGTGGCCAGGTGACGTCCTCGCTGATCAGTGTCTCCGCGGGAGCGAGCCGCGCCAGTTCCGCGGCCAGCGCGTCGGCGTCGGTGACTTCGCTCAAGAGAAAACGCCCGCCAGCCAGGTCCACCCAGGCAAGCCCGAAACCCGATGTGCCGGCTGCGATCGCCAGCAACAGATTGTCGCGACGTTCCGGCAGCAGCGCCTCGTCGGTGAGGGTGCCGGGCGTGACGACCCGCACCACCTTGCGCTCCATCGGACCCTTGCCGTTCGGGTCGCCGATCTGTTCACAGATCGCGGCCGATTCGCCCGCGCGCACCAGTTTCGCCAGATACGACTCGACCGCGTGATACGGCACGCCCGCCATCGGAATCGGCGCGCCCGCCGACTCGCCGCGCTGGGTCAGCGTGATGTCCAGCAACCGCGCGGCCTTGCGCGCGTCGTCGTAGAACAGCTCATAAAAGTCGCCCATCCGGAACAGCAGCAGCGTGTCCGGATACTCCGCCTTGGCGGCGAAATACTGGCGCATCAGCGGTGTGTGGCGGGTGAGATCGGCGTGGTCCATCGGCGATCCGGGGAAGGGCAAGCGCGCAGTGTCGCATGCGCCGGGTCCGACGCCCAAGCTGTCACGAGATTGTCACGTTGCGACGCTGCAATAATCGCGTCACGTGCCTGACACGGAATCCGAGCATGCACAAACGCGTCCTGATCGTCGAAGACGAAGCCTCGATCCGCGACATGGTGGCCTTTGCCTTGCGCAAGGCCGACATGGAAGCCGTCCACGCCGCCGACGCGCGCGCCGCGCTGGTGGCCATCAGCGATGCGCCGCCCGACCTGATCCTGCTGGATTGGATGCTGCCCGGGATGACCGGCCTGGAACTGGCGCGCCGCCTGCGCAGCGAAGAGCGCACCGCCGACGTCCCGATCATCATGTTGACCGCGCGCGGCGAGGAAGTGGATCGCGTCAACGGCCTTGAAGCCGGCGTGGACGACTACGTGGTCAAGCCGTTTTCTACCCGCGAACTGGTGGCGCGCATCAAGGCGGTGTTGCGCCGCACGCAGGCCGACGGCGGCACGGGTTCGATCGAGAGTGGCGGACTGCGCATCGACGGCCCCGCGCATCGCGTTTACGCCGGCGACGCGCAGATCGAAATCGGGCCCACCGAATACCGCCTGCTGCATTTCTTCATGAGCCACGCCGAGCGCGCGTATTCGCGCGCGCAGTTGCTCGACCAGGTCTGGGGCGGCAGCGTGTACGTCGAGGAACGCACGGTGGACGTGCACATCCGCCGCCTGCGCAAGACGCTGGAACCGTTCGGATTGGATGGGCTGATCCAGACGGTGCGCGGCACCGGCTATCGATTCTCCACTTCGCCATGAACGCGGATCGCGCGCGCGCGCGGCGCCTTGCCGCCCAATTGAGCGACCTGCGCACGGTGGCTTGTGCCTTGCGCGATGCGCTGGTCCTGTTGGATCCGGACGGCCATGTGCGCTGGTGCAATCCGTCGGCGCTGCATCTGCTCGGCATCGCATGGCCGCGCGATCGCGGTTTGGCGGTGGTCGATCGTTTCGGCGACGGTGAAGTCGGTGCGTGGCTGCGGCAAGCACAGGGCGACGCCGACGACATCGCTTCGCCGGTCGATCCCGCCGTGCGCTTGCAATTGTCGCTGATCCCCTACGGCGACCGGCGCCGCCTGCTGATCGCGCGCGACATCAGCCGGGTCACGCGGCTGGAACAGGTGCGACGCGATTTCGTCGCCAACGTTTCGCATGAATTGCGCACGCCGCTGACGGTGATCCACGGATACCTGGAACTGCTCGATCCCGAAGACGTGCCGGCCCTGGCGCCGGTGTTGAACGAAATGCGCACGCAGTCGCAGCGGATGCGGCAGATCGTCGAGGACCTGCTGGAACTGTCGAGGCTGGAGATGCAACAACACGTGCCCGAGGAGCGCGTGGAAATGGCACCGCTGCTGGAGTCGTTGCGCCGCGAGGCGGAAGCCTTGAGTCAGGGCAGGCATCGCGTCGCGGTCGAGGATGAAGGCCACGTCGACCTGCTGGGTTCGCCCAAGGATCTGCACAGCGCATTCTCGAACCTGGTCAGCAATGCGGTTCGCTATACACCCGAAGGCGGCAGCATCACGATCCGCTGGAAACGCGTCGCTACCGGCGCGGAGTATTCGGTGAGCGACACCGGTTATGGCATTCCCGCCGAGCACCTGGCGCGCCTGACCGAACGTTTCTATCGCGTGTCATCGAGCCGTTCGCGCGCGACCGGCGGCACGGGACTAGGGCTTTCGATCGTCAAGCACGTGTTGAACCTGCACGACGCGCAGTTGCGGATCGAGAGCGAGCCTGGCAACGGTTCGACGTTCACCTGCGTGTTCGATCGGGCGCAGTTGCTCGACTTCGTGTAGCCCGGATGAAGGTACGTAGTGCCGCAATCCGGGGCTTTCCCGGATTGATTCGCGACATCCATGTCGCTCGCGCTCCGCGCGCGTTCGCTACGCTCCGCCTGCGGATCGGCTTCGCCGTTCGCGTTTGCGATCCTGCAAACGCAGTCGCTTCGCTGCATCCGGGCCACGGCACTGAGGCAAAGACACTGGACCCCGTGTCAGCAGCCATCCATGGCCTGCACAGGGTGGTGACATCCTGTCACCATTTCACCTCGCCCCACGCGCCGACCTCGCGGGTCTTCACGTCGACGTTGCCGCCGTTGCGCAGGCGTTCGTCCTTGTACGCGACGGCCACCTTGACGCCCTTGGTCACCGGGAAGGCGACACCCGTGTTCCAGTAGGTGTCTTTGAGTGACGGGTCCAGCGTCTTGCTGGGGTTGACGCGGTCGTAGCGTGCGAACACCGAGGCACGGGAGAAGTCGTAGCTGCCCCACAGCGACCAACCCGACGCGGTGTCGGTGGCGGGCGTGGTGAGGTTCTTCCAGTTGTCGGCCTTGAACCATTCCGCGCCGAGGCGCAAGCCATCACGGTTCCACGCAGCCATTGCGTCGTAGCGGCGGGCGCTGTGCAGGGTTGGCGTGGTCTGCGTGTCCTTGCCGAGATCACCGTCGTAGGCGCCGACGGCGAACATCAGGCCCTTGACCGGTTGCAGGCCGACGCGGCCTTCGAAATCGACATGATCGGAGCGCGACGGATTCTTGTAGCCGCCGCCGTTGATGGCCGATATCTGGTAGTTGAACAGGCCGTTGTCGCCAAGCAGGTGCACACCCCAATCCGCGGAGGTGCCGTACTTCATGCGATCCGTCAGCGTGTTCTCGACGTACCTGTAGCCGTACCAGTCCTCGACGAACGGAATCCACGGCAGGTTCGCCGAACCGACGCGCAGCGTCGCGAGCGGGGAAAACGCACCCTGCACGTAGGCCTTCTTCACGAACAGCTGGGTTTCGCCGTCGTTGCCGACGTAGTTGAAGTCGGTGGTCAGGTTGGCCGACCAGATGTCGTTGAACTTGTGGTCGATCGAAAGGTAGAACCGCTTGACGTCGATGCCCGTGCCGGAAGCGTCGGTTTTCCTGCCGTTGCTGGTCTGGTCGATGTTGGTCATGTCCACGAACATCGTGCCGCTGATCCTGGTGCTGTCGGCCCATGACGAGGCGGAACTGCCTGGCGTCTTTTGCAGCGCCTCGATGTTCTGCTGGGTGCTGACGTTGATGCTGGACTGCGCGTCGGTGCGTTCCTGCAACGCGTCGACCTTGGCCTGCAGCGCCGAGAGTTGCGCCTTGAGGTCGGCCAGTTGCTGCGCGTCGGCCGAGGTGGATTGGGCCATCGCCCCGAA